>JAJOJU010000006.1 GCA_021208265.1 Alphaproteobacteria bacterium
CGATTTCACGCAGCTTGGCCCAGTCGACGATGCCGGAATAGGCGGAGAAGCCGCCGATGATCATCTTGGGCTTGTGCTCAACCGCCAGGCGCTCCAGCTCGGACGTAATCGATCTTGCCGGTCTCATCGATGCCGTAGGGCACGATGTCATACAGCTTGCCGGAGAAGTTCACCGGTGAGCCGTGGGTCAGGTGACCGCCGTGAGCCAGGTTCATGCCCAGCACCTTGTCACCGGGCTGCAGCAGGGCCATGTAGACGGCGCTGTTGGCCTGAGAGCCGGAGTGCGGTTGAACGTTTGCGTAGGTGGCACCAAAAAGTTCCTTGGCCCGTTCGATGGCCAGGGTTTCCACCACGTCCACATACTCGCAACCGCCGTAGTAACGCTTGCCGGGATAGCCTTCGGCGTATTTGTTGGTGAGAACTGAACCTTGTGCTTCCACCACCGCGCGGCTGGCGATGTTTTCACTGGCGATCAGCTCGATCTGATCCTGCTGGCGCACCAGTTCTTCCTGCATCGCTTTATAAATAGCGGGGTCGGCGGTTTTCAGATCGCTCCCGAAAAAGCTGTTTTCCACGTAAGTCGGTAATTTTTCTGCGCTCATGATCCTAGGTCCTTTCAGGTTAGCAGCTTAATTTTTCAACGCGGCGCGCATGGCGGCCACCTTCGAATTCCGTATTTAAAAAGGTTTCAACAATCTGAAGGGCGGTCTCAGGCCCTGTTGTGCGTTCACCCAGCACCAGCACGTTGGCATCGTTATGCTGGCGGCACAGGCGCGCCATTGTGACATCCGTACACAACGCGCCGCGCACGGCAGGTTCACGGTTCACAGCAATCGAAATACCAATGCCGGAACCGCAAATGGCGATACCGCGCGGGGCATCTCCGCTCGTGATGCCTTTGGCCAGTTTGAAGCCGTAATCCGGGTAATCAACCGAGTCAGACGAATCCGTACCCAGATCGATCCATTCGAAATCAGGGAATTTTTGTTTAATGGCTGCTTTCAAGGTGAAGCCGCCATGGTCGGAAGCGATTAAAATCCGTTTGTTCATGCCCTTTATATAGGCGCTCTGCCCCTACGAAATCAATCCCTTCTTTCGAAGTACATATTCAAGGCGTTTGACAGCGTTCATTTTGAGCGTGGATTCGGGCGCGCTGGCAGGCCCTTGAATCGAAACTTCGGTCAAAGTCATTACATCCATGGCCGTAGCCTTCACAAACTGCCCTATCTGATGCAGTTCGATGATAACTTCCCGGCCTTGCAAATCTTCCTTGGTCATGATCTGTTATTACCGGAATTTTAAAAAACACGAAAGGGGAGATGGAAAGCATGAAAAATTTTCTGGCCAGTGCCGCCGTTCTGGCATCCGCCTCTCAATTTCTTTGTCTGTTTTGTTGTATTGTGCCTACAGCCACAGGGATTTTGGCGCTGTTGGCCACGCTGGGTTTAACAGGCACCAACGCCCCCATGCTGGGCGATATCGCCACCGCCTTTCACCCGTGGCGCATGCCCATTCTGGGAACCGCCGTTGTATTAATTTCCTTCAGCTGGGGCATGTGGTTTTATAACAAACGCCGCAAGCAAAAAAGCTGCGAGGAGGAAGTTTGCACCCCGTGCAACACCAAAGCCGCCAAATACCCGGTTTTTCTTATGATTGCCACCGGCCTTCTTGTTTTTAACTTTATCACTGTGGAGCTATTGCATTGACCATGACACCTAAAGATCACACCGGACAGATCAGCGAAAAAGTATCCTTCAACTGGCAGGACCCATTTTTGCTGGATGAGCTTTTAAGCGATGAAGAGCGCATGATACAGCAAACGGCAAAGGATTTTGCAACCGACCGCCTCCTCCCCGGCATTATCGAAGCCAATCGCCACGAAGAATTCGACCGTGAAATTATGCGCGAAATGGGTGGGCTGGGCTTGCTCGGCCCGATGATTGAGGGCTATGGCTGTGCAGGTGCTTCCTACGTTTCCGCCGGGCTTATCGCGCGGGAAATGGAGCGGGTGGATAGCGCGTATCGCTCCTGCTATTCCGTGCAATCCTCGCTGGTGATGTACCCCATCTGGCTGTTCGGATCGGAAGAGCAGAAGCAGAAATACCTGCCGAAACTGGCTTCGGGCGAATATATCGGCTGTTTTGGCCTGACTGAACCCGATGGCGGGTCTGACCCCGGCGCGATGCGCACGCGGGCGAAGAAGGTTGATGGCGGCTATAAAATCTCCGGCGCCAAGCAGTGGATCACCAATTCCCCCATCGCCGAGGTGTTCGTTATCTGGGCGAAGGATGATAATGACCGCATTCGCGGTTTTATTCTCGATAAAGGCATGAAGGGGCTGGAAGCGCCCAAGATTGAAGGGAAGTTTTCGCTTCGTGCCTCCCCCACCGGCGGGATCATGATGGATGAGGTGTTCGTGCCGGATGATGCGCTGATGCCGTTATCGGATGGTGTCAAATCCCCGTTCCTGTGCCTCAACTCCGCCCGTTTCGGCATTGCGTGGGGCGTGATGGGCGCGGCGGAGGATTGCTGGTTCCGCGCGCGGGATTACGTGATGGAGCGCAAAATCTTCGGCAAACCCCTGGGCGGGCAACAGCTCATCCAGAAAAAAACTGGCGGATATGCAGACGGAAATCACGCTGGGCCTCACCGCCTGCTGGCGTTTGGGCAAACTGCGCGATGAAGGCCGCGCCGCACCGGAAGCCATATCCCTCATGAAACGCAACAATTGCGGCAAGGCTCTCGACATCGCCCGTGTCGCGCGCGACATGCTGGGCGGCAACGGCATTGCCGATGAATACCACATCATCCGCCATGTCATGAACCTTGAGGCCGTCAACACTTACGAAGGCACGCACGATATCCACGCTCTCATTCTGGGCCGTGCGATGACAGGGTTGCAGGCGTTTGGGTAATTTTTACATATTCATTGCAATATTGGCTATAATATGCCTTATATGCCTCATAATATTTACATGAGGGCAATTATGGCTGTTTTTTCATATTTACAAAATTTAACAAATCACTTTTGGAACACAAATAAAACCCCGGAAACGGTTGTTCTGGACGAAGCAACACTTGCCGGTCAAGCAGCAGAACTCTTTGCAGGCGCTACTCCGGCTAAAAAGAAAGTGGCTCCCGCCACGGTGCTGAGAAATGACTCTGCCACCCCCATTACCTTTAACGTGGTCCTAAAAAGACGGCACTATTGAAAACACAGGATCATCCATTCCCCCTGGCGGCGTTGCCGTTGTTCAGGTTGGCGGGGAAATCAATGTAATGCGCGAGTTTGAAAAACTTTATGAAGATGTTCAGGAAGGGATTGCGGCTGAAAACGTTGCTCATGCGGATGAGGCTATCGTCAGAGCCGGTATCCCGGCCGATCAAGCGGCAACACTGACACGCCTGACGGCAACATCCAAGCAACGGGTAGATCAATACCTCAAGCTCCCGGCAGACAAAAAAGGGAACAGCGTTAATTTCGTTATTATGAAGCCTTGGGGGCCTGACGGTTCTCTGGTTCCCCAGAATGCAAAATCAGGCGATACGCTGGTATTTAATGGCGCCAAGGGCGACATATATTTCAACAGCGTAAGCGGCACATTGGGTAATTTCGTAAATGCTGAAACCGGCGCCCCCATTCCTGAAGAGCTTGCCACCATGAAAACGGCACCTTTGGCAACGCTTAGAGCCGGCAGAGTGCAAGGCGCTGACCTGCAAGCCGGCGCCGCCCCGGCAGTAGGCCGATAACATTGGGATGTAATTCAAAAAAATAAAAAGCCGGAATAGTCTTCCGGCTTTTTTGTTTGCCTGTCTTCTTTTCCCTATAGCCCCAATTCAGGCCCGCCAATAGCTCTTGCATATTGTGTGGTGGATGGCGGCGGCGTTATAACAGCACCTAAATTCACATTGCCAATATCATGGCTAAGGCGCTGTGCGCTCAGCTCCGGATAGGTTGCTACCCTTTGGACAACAAAACCAAACACCGAACCGGCCTTCTGGATACCATCAGAAATGTCCTGACGCAGCTTCTCGCCCGCCGCATCTTTAGACGCCAATGGTGACCAGCCAAGCTGCGGATATTTCTTTTCAATAGCTTCCACACTCTTGAGATCTTCCGCAAACTCTGCCGCAGGGGCAGACATTCTTACTGCTGGCGGGATTTCCTTTACGCCCGCCGTCTTAATATCCTGATACAGGGTTTCAAAAAGACTCTGGTTTGTACCATAAGCCTCCATCAACTGACGCAGATAAGCTTTATCAATCTTGCCCGTTTCCGCCGCAGCAATGGCATATACCGCCAGTTCATCCAGCGATCCCGCATCGGGAAGCCCACCAAAAATACTGTCAATCGTAATACCGGCATGATCATATAGGGTATGGTCTTTATCCCAGAATCGGTCTTTACCCGCTTTATTAGCCGGATCATAAACCTTAGGCGCGTTATGATGTTCATCCAGCATATTGGGGGCCGGAATATTAGCCCTGTGTACATCCGGCTCTTTATAAAAAGCCCGTAATGTAGCGTGGATGGCAGGATCAACTCCTTTGGCAAGTTTATAGAGCGCGCCGCCCCGATCCGATATTGCATCAGCCGCAATCATCTGGGCCAATAAATGCTGGGGCGTTTTCCCCAGCTTTTGAGCCAGATCGCTCAGCGCCGTGCGGTCGTCCTGAGAAATAGCGTCTGAGTTCAACAACCCAGCGGCAGCCTTTGCACAAAAATCAGCAGGCGTAACGCCATCCAGAGCTTTGTATTTATCACTCTTGCCCGGATTGGAGATCAACGTGTAACGGGGGGCCATCGGCAAATCCACCCCCAATACATTCACAACCGTACCGCAATCATGGGCAATCGCGGAATTAGCGGCAATTTCTTTTAAACCTGACTCAGTTTTATCAGCCGGATCTCTATAATCGTGTGCAATCTTATGCGCCAAGGCATCAACGCCCATCCCCACAGCAATCGAATGCCCCCATTTTTTGGGAACCCAGTTTTCCATGGCGCCCGTAACATGCCCTGCGAACAGTTGCCATGCATGCTCATATTGCGTCACATATTCTTCGAGAGAGCCACCCTCTTGAATTAGTTCACTGCCTGCCTTTACAAGCAATGTCCCAGCCCGTGCCGGATCATTGATGGCCCCTGTAAATGGTTTTACTTTTTCCAAATGCCCCAATAGCACAGCGTAATCATCTATATCTTTTTTAATACTCATATCGGACACCCCTCCGGTTATTTAATTTTACGCAAATAAAAACAGGGAGCAAACTTGCTCCCCGCAATAGTATATGAAAAATATTTAATGGTAGATTAAAACCCGCCGCTAAAATTCGTCTGGGAAGCCCAGAAACGTTCCAGCATTTTCAGGGAATCATTCAGCGCGTTCAGGTGCTCGTCCTTGATTTCAGAGCCCTTCAGCTTTTCTTCATGACGTACGAACATGGCAGAGATCATGTTTTTAAGCTCAGTCCCCTTTTGCGAAAGGCGCACGCGAATTGAGCGTTTATCATGCACAGAACGTTCCTGCACCAGATAGTCGTTTTCAACCATCTTCTTCACGTTGTAAGACACGTTGGAGCCGAGGTAGTAACCGCGGATGGTCAATTCACCGACCGTCAGTTCGTCATCGCCGATATTGAAAAGGATCATGGACTGGACGTTGTTAATGTCTTGTATGCCTTTTTTTATCAAGTTCGACCTTCAGCACGTCAAGAAAGTGACGGTGCAGGCGTTCGATCAGTTGAATAGCTTCATAATAAGGTGTGTTGTTCAGCACAGGTTCATCTCCACAAACAATCTAGTCACATTTTCCTAAGGGATAACGGGCAAGGTCAAGCCCAAAGAATAACGATTCCAAATATATACACTAGTGAGTGTATACCAAAAATAGTGAACAAAAAATAAACGATTTTATTAAAGTGCAACAGACGCCAGCGGCGGCACGCAGGGCACGAAACACACATCCACATCGCTTTCCGGCACACTCTCAATGGAATCATGCTGCCAGCGCGGGGATTTATCCTTGTCGATCAGCAGCGCCCGAATACCTTCGTAAAGGTCATCCCCCTGAATGAAGCGGGCGCAGAGCTGATAATCACGCTCGATGATCGTATCAAAATCATCATCCATACCGCGGTTATAATGTGCCAGTGCCACCAGAACACTTAACGGCGAACGGGAACGAAGCTCCACCAACAGACCCACAGCTTGTTCGCTGCTCTCCTTACCCAGCGATGACAGGATCGTTTGCGCATCAGTGAACCGGAAATGCGCATCACAAAATTCACTCAAAGACAGAAATTGATCGGAAGATGAAATAGTTACGGAATAACTTTGAATTATTTTGACAATATCCGTCTGCCCGGCAGATATATCCTGCAAGATACTCTCAAAGCTTTCTTTTTTAACCAAATAATCCGCCAGCCCCGCTGACACCATATCGCCCCCCGGCAGCGTATTACCCGTCATGGCGAGATAGCGCCCGATATGAGACGGCGCCTTCACCAAATGGCTCACAGCCCCCACATCCGGGAAAAACCCGATCTTGGTTTCCGGCATGGCAAAAAGCGTCTCTTCGCACGCCACCCTTATGGATGAATTCCCGGCAAGGCCATAACCGCCGCCCATGGTGATCCCGTTCATCAAGGCCACTATGGGTTTGGGATAATGATAGATCAGCGTGTTCAGGGAATATTCAAGGCTGAAGAAGGATACAGGGTGCATAAGATCAGCCTCTCCCCGTTTATAGGCCTGCCCTGCACCATGAAAATGCTTCAGATCACCGCCCGCGCAAAAAGCCTTATGCCCGGCCCCGGTCAACACAACAGCCTTAATGGCAGGGTCATCTTTCCAGCTCTGCAATGCATCCCACATGCCGCGCAATACATTTAAATTAAGCGCATTCAATGCCGCCGGGCGGTTAATAGTAATGACGCCGGCTGCACCGCGCTGTTCAATAAGGATGTCTTGTTGATTCTCCATAGCAAAGAGGATAAAGACTTAAACCATGATATCCAATACTCATTTCCCCTCCGCACGGCTGCGCCGCCTTCGCTCAAGCGAGGCCATGCGCGCACTGGTGCAGGAAAACACCTTAAGTGTGAATGATTTTATCCTGCCGATTTTTGTGGAAGAGGATGCGGCCGAGCGCAGCGCAATCTCTTCCCTGCCCGGGGTGTTCCGGGAAACGGAAGCCACATTGCCCGCCGCCGTTAAAGAAGCGGCTGATCTCGGCATCAAGGCAATCATCCTGTTCGGTGTTTCAAAACATAAGGATTTTACAGGGTCCGACAGCATGAAACCGGGCGGCCTTCTGGCCCGCATGATTAAGATCGCCAAGAATGCATCCCCCGAAACGCTGGTCATTGCTGATACTTGTTTTTGCGAATACACCGATCATGGGCATTGCGGCCCCTTAGCGCATGGCGATGTTGATAACGATGCCACGCTGGAAAATCTCGGCAAGCAAGCGGTTGTGGCCGCGAACGCCGGAGCTGATATCATCGCCCCCTCCGGGATGATGGACGGCATGGTAGGTGCCATCCGCCGCGCGCTGGATAGTGAAGGCCACACTGGCACACCGATCCTGTCCTATGCCGTTAAATATGCCTCAGCCTTCTATGGGCCTTTCCGCGATGCGGCAGGCTGCACACTGGGCCAGTATGAAGACGCCCCCAAGACCCGCAAAACATACCAGATGAACCCTGCCAATGGCGATGAAGGTATGCGCGAAGCGGCGCTGGATGTGGCAGAAGGTGCTGATATGCTGATGGTGAAACCGGGTCTGCCCTATCTTGACATGATCCGCCGCCTGAAAGATGCGTTTCATATGCCCGTATTCGCCTATCACGTCAGCGGTGAATTCGCCATGCTGAAAGCCGCGGCGGCAAACGGCTGGCTTGATTATGATACCTGTTTGATGGAAAGCCTGATGAGCTTTAAACGCGCCGGGTGTGATGCGATTTTGACCTATGGCGCAAAGGATGCCGCCCGCATTCTTAGAAACGCGTAAAACAGAAAAATCGCAGTAATTTTTTAAGCCTTCTTATGATATCGTCTTGGGATGGCTGATGCCTCGAATCTAAAACAACAACGGGACCGCTTCCTCGCTTTTTCATTTGCGTCTTCTGACCTGCTGCTTGAGGTGGGGGAGGACGGCAAGGTTGGTTATGCGCTGGGGGCTTCGCAAGGTATTATCGGCGTTAACGATAAAACGCTGGAAGGTATGCGCTGGCTTGACTTATTCGCCGCCATTGACCGTCCCGTTCTGAAAACCATGATGGAAAAAGCCCGCGCCGGGCAACGCTGCGGCCCCATTCTAGTGGCCCTGAATGAAGGTTTCGGTAAGCATACAAAAGCCCTTGTCACCGGCATAAAAATGCCAGATACGCCTAATTTTTACGTCACACTGGGTTTGGGAAGCGTGCTGATGGCAAAACTCGCCGAGCAAATCCGGAAAGATCAAGAAGGCAAATTGCTGGATAAAGACAGCTTTGCCCAGGCCGCCATGGAAGCTTTTGATGTTGCCAAATCGCTCGGCACGGATATCGATATCACCCTGCTGGATCTGGCTATCACGCCCGACAAAAAGAGCGAATTCGGGGAAGAAGGCTGGGACAGTTTTGTCGAAAATGTATCTGCCCTGCTCCGCTCCAAATCAGTAGACGGCACAGCCGCCGCCCAGATTGCCGATGGCAGGTACAGCGTGGTGCATGACAAATCCATCGACCCGGAAACCCTGAAACAACAAATATCCCAACTCTCTCAGGACCGCGACCCCACAGGGGAAGGTATCAGCGTGCAGAGCAAGACCATCACTTCGGACGTATCAACCCTGTCCGAGCGGGATACCGCACGGGCGCTGATATACACAATCAACGAATTTGAACGCAAAGGGGCGGACCTGACCATCGAAAACCTGAATTCAGGTTTTAAATCATATCTGGCAGCTAACGCTCAGAAAATAAAAGATTTCCAGAATTTGATCACACGCCTCAACTTCCAGCTCTTTTTCCAGCCGATTGTTGACACCACAACTCTGCAGGTCTCTCACTACGAAATGCTGTCCCGGTTTGAAGAAGGCGATACGATGGAATGGGTGGTCTTTGGTGAAGATATCGGCATGGCCTCGGAATTCGACATTGCCGTCTGTGAGCGTGCCATCAACTATCTGGTCTTCAAAGGCGGCGTTACGCACACCAAGTTTTCAGTCAATCTTTCCGGTCAATCCATTGAAAGCAGCGCTTTTTTTTGACAAGCTCATGAAACAGCTTTCGCAGCACCCCAATCTGTCGGGCCGCCTGATGTTTGAAATCACAGAATCTTCGAACATCAAGGACCTTGAAAAGGTGGGTGAGTTCGTTTCAGAGCTTCAGAAAAAGGGCTTTACGGTAGCTCTTGACGATTTCGGCTCCGGCTCGGCCTCATTCCAATACCTGCAAAGCCTGAATGTTGACTATGTGAAGATCGATGGCAAATACATCCGCAAGCTCTTAACATCACAGCGTGATGCATCCATGGTGAAAAACCTGACCCAGATGTGCAAGGATCTCGGCATCAAGGTCATCGCGGAATTTGTTGAGGAAGAAGCGCAGCTTAACCTGCTGAGATCCATGGGCGTTGACTATGTTCAGGGGTATTTGCTTGGCAAACCCGGGCCTAAGCCGGACTACGTAAAACCCGCAAGTTTGGCCGTTATAACTCCAAAAATTGCAAAAAATTCCTAGGGAAACCCGGTAAAAACTAGTACCATGATGGGCAGTGAGCGTAATCTTAACCTCGCGTTCATAACTCTTGGGCCATAGTGGGTACATTCCCGTTCCGGCTCGCGTAACCTGTAACACTTACTTATTTGAGGCCCACAAGCCCGCTTTATAAGGATTATAATCGGCTATGAAGTTTCTTGGTCTAGGTCTGGTTTTTGGATGTACCTTCGGTGGTCTTTTGATCGCCATGCATTTCGACTTCCCCAAATTTATGAAGCTGGTGATGCTTATCCTGACGGCCATGCCGGGGGAATTTGTGATCATCTTCGGTTGCGCTGTGGCGGCTTTCCTTGTCGCCAACTCGCCGGAAACAATCTCCGGCACGATGAAATATTTCAGTGCGCTCAGCAAACCTGCGGCCTATAGCAAGGCCGACTACATCGAAACCCTTTCCATGCTGTTTACCGTGTTCAAGCTGGTGCGAACCAAAGGCTGGCTGGCGCTGGAACAGCACATCGAAAACCCGCATGAAAGCGAGCTATTCAAGAATTTCCCCGGCTTTCAACATAATCATCACGCGACCGTGTTCTTATGCGATTATTTGCGGATTATCTCACTGGGTAATGACAAACCCTTTGAAATTGAAGCCCTGATGGATCAGGAAATTGAAACTATCGAGCACCATGAAGGCCACCCCGGTCATGCCGTGCAGACCATGGCTGACGGTATTCCAGCTCTTGGTATTGTGGCTGCCGTTCTGGGGGTTATCAAAACCATGGCTTCCATTTCCGAACCGCCTGAAGTTCTGGGTAAAATGATCGGGGGGGCGCTTGTGGGTACGTTCCTTGGGGTGTGGCTATCTTACGGGATGGTTGCGCCAATCGCCGGGGCCATGTCACACAAAGCCCATACCGAAGTCATGTATTACAAAGCGATAAAAGTTGCCATGATTGCCTTTTTGAGCGGCGCCGCACCCCAGGTGGCTGTGGAATTCGCCCGTAAATTCCTGCCACATGACGTGCAGCCAACCTTCCTGGAGCTGGAAGAAAAACTCAATGAACTGCCGAGCGTCTCATAAGACCGCCTGAGCAAACGTTAAAGGGAGCCTTGCGAGGACATGAGTAAAGGCGATGAAGCCAGCCAACCGATAATTATCAAGCGCATTAAAAAAGGGCGGCGGCCACCATGGCGGCGCCTGGAAAGTGGCGTATGCCGACTTCGTGACGGCGATGATGGCATTTTTCCTTCTGCTCTGGCTTTTGAACGTAACAACGGATGAACAGAAAAACGCCATTTCCAACTATTTTGACCCCACGCATCCCAAGGTATCAACGGCTGAAAGTGGCGCGGGCGGCGTTCTCGGCGGCCTGACCATGGCCCCCAAGGGGTCTATGGCCAGCATGCAGCAACCCGTTACCCCACCGATTGCCTCACGCACGAAGCCTGCTGGTTCCCAGCTATCACCCAGCCAGGCTGACAAGAACAAGAAAAACGAAGCCAAGGAACGAGCCAAGGAAAAAAAGCGTCAGGAAGAACAGAAGAAATTCGATGAAGCCGCTCAGAAAATCAAACAGGCTATTCAGCAGTCACCTGAACTCGCACAGCTTGCTAAAAACCTGATTATCGACATGACACCGGAAGGCCTGCGCATTCAAATCGTTGATCAGGATGGCGAGCCGATGTTTCCCTCCGGCAGCGCGCAGATGTTTGATAAAACAAAACAGCTGATGGAAAAGATTTCTGAAATTATAAAACCCATGCCGAACGAAATTTCTGTACGTGGCCATACCGACAGCGTGCCCTACGGACCGGGGGCTAGCTACACCAATTGGGAACTGTCTGCTGACCGGGCGAATGCGTCTCGCCGGGTAATTCTTGGATCAGGCCTTCCTTCCGAACGCCTGAATAACGTTGTCGGCAAGGCTGATACGGAACATTTATTCGCCGATGACCCGAAAGATGCCCGCAACCGCCGCATTTCCATCATCCTGCTGAAGGAAGAGCTTACAAATCCGGAAAGCTATGAAAATCTGGAAGGGGAAGAATTGCCCGATGATGAGGGCATGGAAACGGAAGCCCCTGATGCCGCCCCCGCGGGCCCGCCAGTCGGCACATTCCGCCGTACACCGGGCAAGGTTGAATTCCCTTAAAAAACTATTGTTGAACCATTTGGGAAATTATGCATAATTTCCCAAAAATATGACGTTTTACGCACGAAAAACAGGGAGTTTGTGCAGTTATTTCAGCAAGAAGATGCGTCTGGCAGAGGAAACTATTGTCAGCGGTCTCGCCCCGTCAGAGATCTCCTTCAAGCGGGCGGCTGAATTGCGATTTGCCAAATTCAAAATGATGGAACAAGGCCTGATCGGGGATAATTTCTCGGCGATCGCGCTTGAGTGCGGCAGTTGTAAGGCTTGCCTACCTTTACGCATCAATCTTAAAAAATTTTCCCTGACAGAAGAGCTGGCACAGATAAAGAATGTAAACAAGGATCTGACATTCAGTTTTGATTTCCCTGACAGCATCGTGCTTTCTGAAAAAGCTTCCCGCGAATATTACGATTTGTTCACCCGTTATATACGGGATCGCCACCCGACATCCGCCATGTCGGAATATGATATTGATGATTTTCGGGCCTATCTGTTCGCCCAAAACCGTATTTTAAGCGTTCGCGATGCGGAAGGTAAATTGGTGGCGGCCTCCTCCATTGATGTGCAATATGAGCCGGGCCTGCACCGTGCCATGCATTTCTTCTATGCCTTTTATGACCGGGGATCGGAATGGATTGACCGCCGCCTGGGAACGTTTTTGTCCATAAAAGGTATTGAGCTTGCCCAGGAACAGAAGATGGAACATATCTATATCGGAGCCGGCGCTAAGGGTTCCGCCAAGCTGGGCTATAAATTCCAGTATCCTGGGCTGGAAACATATGCGAACGGCAAGTGGGAAAGCTATGACCCTGCCCAGCATAAACAGGGGCCTGATCACAGCGCTTGGCTAAGCCAGAACACCATTACACTGGCCCAGCCTGTTACTGAACCCTGATTAATCAAACTTGTTGTTCTTGGGAAACCCGTTCGGCGGCAGACGGCCCGCGCTGGCGCGTTTACCGACCCAGGGCGTAATATCATCAACTTTTGTCATACCGCTGCCATAGCGGTATTCAAAGCCCTCCGTCATATTGAACGACTTGGCATCGGCGAGGATTCCATCACGGAGTTTTTGCAGGATAACCCCTTTACCCCGGCCCATTTCGGGCAGTTCAGCAAGGCTGAACACCAGCATCTTGCGGTTCGTACCGATTACGGCCAAATGATCATGCCCCGGCGGCACAGGTTTGCACAGGGCCGCTTCCGCTTTGGCCGTCACATTCAAAACCTGTTTACCGCTACGGGTTTGCGCCAGAATATCTGCCGCCTTCACAATGAACCCATAGCCGTCAGATGATGCCACCAGAAGGCGCATTCCAGGGTCATAAAGGGTCATTGAGGCGATATCGCTCTCATTCGGCAGATCCACCATCAACCGCAGTGGTTCGCCAAACCCGCGGCCTGGCGGCAGTTTGTCACAACCCACCGTATAGAACCGCCCGTTCGTACCGAATACCAGCAGTTTATCAGTTGTTTGCGCCTCAATCACGAAGCGCGCGCGGTCGCCATCCTTATACTTCACATCAACCAGATTCTGGCCGTGGCCCTTCATGGCCTTGATCCAGCCTTTTTCGGAACACAGGATCGTAATTGGTTCCTTCTCAATCAGCGCGGCGTCCAGATCCACCGTCACGGGTGCCGGAGCCTTGCCAATGGTTGTACGGCGCGCGCCCAGTTCTGTTTCCTGACCGAAGCGCTTTTTGATATCCTGCACCTGCTTTTTAATGCGGGTCCACTGGCGGGCTTCCGAATCGATCAGCTTTATCAGCTCATCCCGTTCCGCCGCCAGTTTGTCGTGTTCGGTACGGATTTCCATCTCTTCCAGCTTACGCAAGCTCCGCAGACGCATATTCAAAACTGCGTCAGCCTGAACCTCTGTAAGCCCAAAAGCATCCATAAGTGCTTGTTTTGGCTCATCTTCTTCGCGCACAATGCGGATCACTTCGTCAAGGTTCAGGTAGACCACCAGATAACCCGCCAGCACTTCAAGGCGGTGCAGAACCTTTTCCAGCCTGTGGCGGGAACGGCGCACTAGAACTTCCTGCTGGTGGTCCAGCCACGCACGCAGCACCTCCTTCAGCGACATCACGCGCGGCACCAAACCGCCATCCAGCACGTTCATGTTCAGCGCAAAACGGGTTTCGAGATCGGAATTACGGAAGAGCGCTTCCATCAGCAGTTCCGGCTCAACATTCCGGCTTTTGGGCACAAGGACAAGGCGTACATCTTCGGCCGATTCATCTCGCACATCTTCCAGCATCGGCAGCTTGCGGGCATTAATCAGCTCCGCCAGACGCTCTACAAGCTTGGATTTTTGTACCTGATACGGGATTTCCGTGACGACAATCTGATAGAGGCCCTGCTTCAGTTCCTCTTTCTCCCAACGCGCACGAATGCGGAAGGACCCTTTACCCGTGGCGTAAGACAACGCCACACTTTCCGGGTCTTCCACCAATATGCCGCCCGTGGGGAAATCGGGGCCTTTTACAATCGCAGACACTTCCGCATCGCTGGGGTCTTTCTCCAGCATCAGCTCCATGGCTTCGCACAGCTCGCCCGCGTTATGGGGTGGAATGTTGGTAGCCATCCCCACGGCAATACCGCTGGAACCGTTTGCCAACAGATTTGGGAAGCCGCCGGGCAGCACGATGGGTTCTTCTTCTGATCCGTCATAAGTGGGGCGGAAATCAACCGCGTTTTCATCCAGCCCGTCCAGCAGCAGCAGCGCCACGTCAGTCAAACGCGCTTCCGTATAACGCATGGCGGCGGCATTATCACCGTCAATATTTCCGAAATTTCCCTGCCCGTCGATCAGCGGGTAACGCACGGCGAAATCCTGCGCCAGACGCACAAGCGCGTCATAAACCGATTGATCCCCGTGCGGGTGATATTTACCGATCACATCCCCCACAACCCGCGCGCATTTCTTCGGTGCCAGTTCCGGGTTTAATTTCAACTGCATCATCGCGAACATCAGGCGACGATGTGCGGGCTTCATGCCGTCGCGCACATCGGGCAGCGACCGGCTCATAATCGTGGAAAGCGCGTATGACAGATAACGGTCGGAGAGCAATTCCCCGAACGGCTGATCGATAATCTGACTTTCTGCGGACTGTATATTTTGGGCCATAAACCTTGTGTAGCGCGTGAATCCCCCGCTATGCAAGCGAAAGCGTCTATAAGAAATATCAAATATGTTAACCGTTTTTTTAAGATTCGCGGTATATTAGTCATAATTAATAATTGATAAAAAATAGCATCTGCGGTATTAATAGTGTGTTCTCATAATATAGGGTATAAAGGAACGCCATATGACAAGTGATCAAACTCTTCCTCAGGAAACAAAACCTGACAACACAGCTAATTTTAACGGCGTGAATTTCCTGGGGCAGGAAATTGCGGAAGTAGAGGGGCGCCAAAAAGATCTCTCTGAATGGCTCTCCCGCATTGAAAAAGCCCCTAACCCGCATACGATTCCTTCCGCAAACGCGGCAGATAAATCTGGGAAAATCATCGGTTCCTTCGCAGGCGCAGACAGCAGATTCGTTGAAAAAGATGATGTTCCGGAATTAAGAAAATCATCAATACTCCTGTCAATTATGGTGGGCTTGGGCACAACCGCTTTCACCAAATATCTCATTCTCGGCAGCCTTACAACCAGCGCCACTATCTCACTGTCGCTAATCTCTGGGGTAGCTGCAATGGCTGGTTTCCTCTACTTCTTCGACCGTGGCCTTATGCAAACGCTTGACCGTGTGAAGCTGCAGAAAAGCCAGGAATACAAGAATTTCGTCAGCACACTGGAAGCCGACTGGAAAAACTTTACAACAAAAATCGGTAAAGCTGATGCCATGGGAACACTTCAAAGCGCTGCATTTGGTGCAGGTAACGCCTGGGCTAATATACTTATGATGGGCCGTCTGATTATTATTGGCGGAAGCACAGCATATCTGGCAACAGCCGCCGCCGATACTTTCCTGGTCGGATCAGAGGTTAATGCTGATCTTCAAGCACAGTTCGATGCCAGCCAAAGTGTTGTTGACCCAAATGACGGCATTACAACGCGCCCTGAGGTTATTGCTGACATCAAGGCTGACTCTGCCGAATATTCAGCGCGTATCAGCGAACTGGAAACAGAAAAACTGGCTCTCCAAAAACAACTGGCGGGTTATGAGCTGACACCCGGAGAACAGCAACGCCTTGATGTTTTGAACGGTCAGATCGCCAAACTGGAAGCTGAAAAACTGGCAGCAGAAGCCAAGGTTGCTCAATTCTCGGCTGAAATGACCAAAGAGGCAAAAGGGGCTGCTGGCGCCGTTGAGGGCGAAGGGCCGCTCTGGAGAAAAGCCAAAGCTAATCTTGAATATCATGAGCGTATCGCCGAAACAAAGACAACAGCCCTGACCACGGCAGAATCACAAAAGAAAGCCTTGATCGAAGGCGCTCAGGATCGTGCCAATTCCTTGCGTGATGACCAGTTTGTGACATCAAACCGGGCACGCGTTACTGAAATTGATCAGGAAATAAACGGCCTGAACGCAAAGATAACTGAGCGCGCCGACCCCGAGGCCTTTGCCAGAAAAGAAGGAATCTGGCCTGAGTTCAACCCGGAAGGCAACAAGCGCTTTATGCCTGTATGGGAAAAGGTGATTGAAGGCGGCCCGCAAACAATGATCATCTCTGGCATGGTTATTACAGGGGCATTTATTGCTGAAGCTTTGGCCTATCTTGAGAAAAGAGGTGGCGAATTAAGCAAGCCCGTTCTTAAAAAAAGCAAAATATGAACTCTATGAAACATTCAGAAGAGAGCAGATTGATGCTTTGAGATCGGAAATCGCTGCCTGCGATGTTGAAATCCAAGCTTTAAAAGACGGCGACAGAAGCAAAAGACGCAGTATTCTGCAGTCTGCACGGGAAGATGCCCATAATGTCATCAAAGACGGTGCAGCGCACAGCCGTGCCATTGTTGACGCCTTGCCGAAGATTTTGGCTGGTGAAGACACAGATGCGCTGGAAAACCTGTCCGAAGACGACAAAATTAAGGCGATGGAACTAGCTGAAACTGTGAGAGCTTCCGCTCATCAGCAAGCTGAAATCATGGTGGCGAGAGCCGAACTTGAAACACTGATGCAAAAAGCCAGCTTAAATGCAGAGGCAGAAAAAGCTTTGAGCGCGCTTTCCCAAAGCCTGCAAAAGGCTGAGCAAGCGGCTTCGGCTCACTTAACTGCTGCCGAAGGCATGCACAACCATGTGATCGATGTCGCCCAGAATGCCCAGACATCGCTTCAAACAGCGCTGGCAACATTGGGAGACGATGCCAGCACCGTGCCGCTCAAAGAAGCGCTGCAGCGTGACTTTGATCTGCGCATGAAGGCCCTGACTGACGTTGTTAGCCAAAAAGGCTTAAAAGCAAATGACAACAGACCAGGCGTTGGCCTTCCTGCCGTTATGGCCCTAACCGCTGAAAAAGCCTGACACGCCTTCCGGCATGCCGGTGCGGGAATGGATGAGGGCGCGGTGTTCCAGAAAATAAGCGGTGAGCCGCAGGCCCGTTTTCACGTCCTCAATATCCCCTGCTCCGCCGTTTGGCTTTAAAAAGCCCGGCAGGGGCAGGAGTTTATCCTTATATGGCTCGCCCGCCTGCCAGCTGACCGCGCAGCCCGTGCGGGGGCTGATATAGGCCAGTTCCCGCGCATCCCCGCCCCCGGCGCAGCGCGATATATCCAGCGCGAAGCCCAGTTCCCGCAGCAGGGCAATTTCCCACATCACGTAAGCCGCGCCCCATATGGCCGCATCATCTTCATTCTGGATGATCTCCAGAAGGGTCAAAAGACCCTGAAACAAGCCTTCATGAACATCCCTCTCCGGCAATGTTTCATTACAAAGCCCGCAGGCTGATTGAAGCGCGGCGAGTTTAAGCGGGTCATCCATGACGCGGGCCGCGATAGGCTGCAGAAGCCCCAGATCATACCCGCCCAGATTATCACTCACGCGTGAATTCCAATCCCACCTCCACGAGATTCCCCGCCTCGCATAGCCCTTGCTTGCGAGATGAGCGCGCGCCATGCACATACCCGGCATGCCGCCCGTGCTGCGCGGTGAGAAGCGATACAATCGCCCCGCTTTCCCCGTGCCCACGCACAGATAGCACAATGCCTTGATCTTGCCAGTGTTCCATGCCACTACACTAACTATAACCATCACATAAAGAAAGCGGGTATCACATGGTTAAAGTCGGGATTGCCGGGGTGGGCGCGATTGGCGGCGCTGTGGCTCGCGCGCTGGAAAAAGGCCTTGATGGCTATACTCTAACAGCGATTTCCGATCCGCATACCAGCGCGCCCGTTAGCGTTCCTAATGTTGATTTTGATGAACTTATCAGCAAGGCGGATCTTCTTATCGAATGCCTCCCGCCTTCTATCGCCCCGGAGTTCATAGCCAAGGTTCTTGAAGCGGGGAAGGATGTCATTGTGATCTCCTCCGCCGCCCTATTGATCCACAGTGAACTCTTGGATATCCACAAACAATCCACAAGCCGCATTATCGTGCCATCTGGTGCGCTGGTGGGCCTTGA
This sequence comes from Alphaproteobacteria bacterium, assembly GCA_021208265.1. GTDB lineage: Bacteria > Pseudomonadota > Alphaproteobacteria > Micavibrionales > Micavibrionaceae > JAJOJU01. The sequence goes on from JAJOJU010000006.1 coordinate 18,433, forward strand.
TGGGGTTAACGCCATGAAAAACATGAATATTAAAAGTGCCAAAATCGTATCAACGAAACCTCCGAAGGGGTTCACCGGCGCCCCCTATGTGGAAAAGATGAATATCGATGTGAATAAGATTGATACCAAAATGCGCATCTTTGAAGGCAACGCCTTGGAAGCGGCCAAAGGCTTCCCCGCCAATGTGAATGTGGCGGCCACCTTAAGCCTTGCGGGTATTGGCCCGGAAAAAACGATGGTGGAGATATGGGCTGACCCCGCCACCAACCGCAACACGCATGAAATCGTTGTGGAGACTGAGTTTTCAACGCTGCGCTCCAGCATCAGCAATGCACCTGATCCAGCCAATCCCAAAAGCTCCGTCCTCGCTGCACAGAGCATTATCGCCGCTCTGCAAGGGTTTAGCGACAAGCTGGTTGTTTTATAGGGCAAAACTGCATAGGCTGAAACGATGATCGTAGCTAAACACTTTACATGATCCGCCATGGACAGACTGAGGCGAATGCCGCTGAAGTAATGGCAGGATCAATGGATTCCCCCTTAACCGCGCGGGGCCGCGAGCAGGCTTACGCCGTGCAGAAAGTGGTGGAAACGCTTAGCATCAAGCCCAAGGTGATTGTGCATTCGCATCTATCCCGTGCGCGCGATACGGCCGGCATTATCAACGAAGTGCTGGGTGTGCCCATGCATGAAGATGCTGATCTGGCGGAATTGCATGCAGGTGACTGGGAAGGCGTGCCGTGGGCCGATTGCCCGGATTTACTTACCGGTTGGCCGGATCCCCCCAATGGCGAGCGGTTTGAAGACTTTATGATCCGCGTCTCCCGCGGCAAAAACCGCCATCTGGAGCAGCACGAAGGCCCCGTGCTGGTGGTGTGCCATGGCGGGGTGTTCCGCGCCTTTGGCAAGCTTTATGAGCTGGAAGTGGGCGGCATTATCGAGAACTGCCACCTTTATGAATTTGAGCCGGATTCAGGCAATCATGCCTTCCCGTGGCGCGCGTGGCACTATGATTTTGATGGCCCGCATGTGCTACGCAATGTGGCAAAGCCCTTCCACGGCACGCTGGAAGAGCGTTTGACCGGCCTCAGTGGGGCCTAGGGCTTTACGATATATCAATATTTGCCGCGTAAAGTGCTGATATGGCACAGCGTAATTTTCAGGAACTGTTCAATGATATCGCTCGGCAGCATGCCGGTAAACCAGTGGATTTGAACCAATCCGAATGCCTGAAGATTGCACGCAATACAGCCAAAACACTGCAGGAAAATGACCGTGCATGCTCATTCGTCTGGGCCATCAGCCAGAAAGGCCGCATTAAGCCGCTGGGTGAGGATAACAATGCAGTTGAATGGCTTTACCACGTAGCAGTGCGTGACGCCGAAACCGGCCAGGTAATTGACCCCCTGCTGGCAAAAACACCGCTTTCGCATGAAGAATGGAAAAGCCTTTTCATTCCCGCTGATCCGGAAAGCCTGCCCTCGCAATATCTGGAAAGCGGCACGGATGTGGATATTGAGGTTTCTGAAAGCGATGATTCACTACATTTTGCACTGATAGAGCCTGACAACGGGGGTGACAGCAATGATCCCGATCAGGGGCCCACGTTCCCCTAACATAGATTTTACCCTATTGCATTATGTAAATAATTCGATATAATGGCGAGATGAGCAATAATGATAAAGACGCGCAAGCCTATTTCAATCTGCTGGCCAAAGCCGAGGTTCAACTGCCCGATTACCCACGCGGCACAGGCTGCTACTCGCGCGCCCAGCACGCGGCCAAACTAATGAGTCACCATGGCCGCGATGTCGAACTGATATGGGCGCTTGGCTCAATCAACAGCTTCGTGCCTGATATCCCCAATGCTGATTGGGGCAACGGCATGGCCTTTCACGTAGCCGTCCTGGACAAACAAACCGGGCTGGTATTTGATCAGGCCTTCTGTCATGAGCCCGTAAGCCGTAAACGTTGGGAAAACCTTTTTATTCCGGTGCGGGAAGATGGTATTCGTCCGCGCATTATCACCTCCGGCCTTGATAAATACGCCACTATGGTGCATGGGGAACCGGAATTGGTGGAAGGTACACCTGAAAACATCAGGAAAGGTGCTGAAGGTTTGTATCTTATGACGATCAGACGATATAAGCCGGTGACGATTGACCGTGTCGGCAATGAACCTGACTACGAAGCCTGAATGGCCTGAAACACTTTAAATGCCTGCGCGGTTTCCGCCACATCATGCACACGGAAGATTTGTACGCCTTGCGAGAGCCCCCATAGAGCACTGGCGAGTGAACCGGGAAGACGCGATTCTGAAGGTTCACCTTGTGAAGCTGCGCTGATAAAACTCTTGCGTGAGGTGCCAAGCAGCAAGGGGCAACCAAAATCATGAAAACGCTTTATATTTCTGAGCAGTAACAAATTATGCTCCAGCGTTTTACCAAAGCCGATACCAATATCCAGAATCACGTTTTTTTGTTTCGATACGGGCTGTTCTGCAGGCATCAAGGCGCTCTTCAAAGAAGGCATAAATATCATCTAACACATTGTTATAACTGGGGTTTTTCTGCATATCCTGCGGCGTTCCCTTGCTGTGCATCAGGAAAACAGGCACTTGTGCTTCTGAAGCTACAGCCAAGCTTTCGGAATCATAGGCTAACCCACTGATATCATTTATAGCGTTCGCCCCTGCTTTCAGGGCAGCGCGCATGGTTTGGGCATTTCTGGTGTCGATGGAGATAAAGGGTACTTTTCCACGCAGACCTTCGATGACAGGCACAATACGCTGAATTTCCTCTTGTATATCAACAATTTGCGCCCCGGGACGGGTAGATTCACCACCGATATCGAGGATTACGGCCCCCTCCTGCGCAAGGCGCAAACCATGCTCTATCGCCCTGTTTTTATTGTAATATTTTCCGCCATCTGAGAAACTATCGGGAGTCACGTTGACAATACCCATAATCACAGGGTCAACCCCAAAGGGATGATACGCTTTTGAACCTTGTTTTGAACCTGGCATAACACGTATTCCCTTATCAGAAATCAGAACAATATTTCAGGAAAAAGATGGCCCGTCATCCCAATCATGGAGCTGCGCCGGAAATTTGGCACTGGCGGCGGGCGGAATGCCTTTATCAGCGTAATAATCAAGCCACGCCTTTAAGCCCTCAACATTCTCTGCGAAATGGAACATATTCAGGCGAGACGGTCGATAGCCTTGTTTCTTACGGCATCCTCAAGGGACAACTTCAAACCGCGGAAATATGGCACACCGCTTTCATCAGGAAAATTGGCAATCACAATTGGTTTCAACTTTTGCGTATCATCAGCAAAACACTGGATATCGTTGGCTGTGGCGCCTTCAAATATTTCATCATAAGTGCCGATCCCACCCGGAAGAACCAGAAGAATATCGGAATCAAACAACATTCTCTCTTTGCGCTCGAATATAGTCTCGACAACATCGGTCTTGATGTTTGTATGCGGTTGTTGCGGCGTAATTTTGTTAAAAACCTGCGGTATATACCCCTTTACCAGACCGCCGGCCTCTGCTGACGCTCTGGCGGCCTCCGCCATTAAACCAATGTCACCGCCACCATAAATTAAGGTGTATTTCTTTTCACCGATATGATGACCGATTTCTGTGGTTGCCGCAAAAAAGGCAGGACTTAAGTTACGTGCGGATGCACATACCAGTATTTTCATTTTATTATCTCCCCTGTTCAAAAGAAGGGGGGATGCTAAAACATGAGCAGGACTCTGTCAATTACCTGATTTTGCTTCCAGCAACAGTTCCGCCGCTGTCTTACCCCACACAGGATGCCGCCAGTCGGGGGCGATCTCGCAGAGCGGCTCCAGAACGAACAACCGCTCATGCAAGCGCGGGTGGGGCAGATCCAGAATGTCGGTCGATAACACGGCATCGTTATAGGCCAGTATATCAAGATCCAGCGTGCGAGCCGCATTGCGGTTGGCAGCCTCTCTCTCCCGCCCGAAACGGCGTTCAATTTCCAATAAGGCGCTTAAAAGACCTTCCGGTGACAGGGCTGTCTCAACATGGGCTACCGCGTTCCGGTAATCTGGCTGATCAGATGCAGGCACTGGTTTGGTAATCAGGGTTTTAGAAAAAGACACAACACGAATGCCGTATGCTGCCATTACCGACAAAGCACCACTAAGATTGTCTTCCGGAGATTTATGCAAGCCGGGAAGGTTGCTACCCAAGGCGATTAAAATCATGGGAGAACCCACAGCCCGATTGTTCAAATTAAAGCTTACCAGCTACGAATTTTGCCTGTATCCACATGCACAAAGTCGCTCTTGGGATAATACCCCACGCCGCCAGCTTTCATCTTGCGGGCGACATCGCGCAGGCGGCGCGTATTATAGCCGGGAAGGCGAATATCCATAGCCTGCCCATACATATGCAACGAGTTTTTGGCAACCCCCGTGCTGACATGACGCAGCATGGTATTGGTTTTGGGACTGCGATAGCCGGAGAGAACCTCCAGCGGTTCATCCGAGCCTGTGCGGTCATGCAGGGTTTTCACAAGATCAAGCACGCGCGGGTCCATCGGGAAAATCTCGTCATTACGGAAGTCACGCAGCACGTAATTAATGCGCTCAAACGCATCCGGCAGGTATTTATCACCCACGCGGTATACGCCAGAAAAGCTCTCGCCCGTATGAGTATTACGAAAGGCGATCCGCCATGACTGATAGTTCTGGGCGCTGTATGCTGAACGGGCGGGGAACAGAGGCAAAACACCTGCCAGAAGCGTACACAGGCCACCCTTGAGGATATCCCGGCGTTCTATTCTGTTTAAATTGGCAAACAGCGAGCTGTCATGATCGGAAGAGTTCATTTCTACCTCATCTTTAAATGACCTTAAAAGTCAATGATTTACTGAAGACTACTAGGAGACTTGTTGAATATATATGGGAACTCTAGCAGAGCTTTCTTACAAATGCAAATCTGGAGGAAGAATTACGGCTGTGCAAGCGAAAGCTGCGCAGCATCCACAGCTTCGGAAGAAGCGGTTTTAAAAACATTCGGCAAGGCATCATCCGCTGCCAGCGCCTCATATAACGCGGCATCCCGGCCATAGATGTCAGAACCGTAGATAATCTCGCCCGTTTTATCCAGCCAGGCACTGTAATATACGGTATAAACAGGGATACGGGCTTCAATCGGCACATCGGTGCGGCGCTGTGAAGCAACAGATTTATTGATACGCTCCGCATTCCAGCCCGGCTGGGTATGCAAAATAAATTCCGCCATTTTGCCCGGTTCTTTCATCCGCATGCAGCCCGATGAAAAAGCACGGCCCGGCTTGTCAAACATCTCCGGGTTGCTGGTATCATGCAGGTATACGTTGTGGATATTGGGCATTAACACGCGGTACTGACCCAGCGGGTTATTTTCACCAGGGATCTGCACCATGTCGATCTGGTGTAATTCGCGGCTGGATATAGTACTCCAGTCGATACTAGCCGGATCTATTGTGACGCGTTTACCATCACGCACTGTGGAAAGCGCGATATTGCGGCTGTAAAGAAACCCGGCATCCTCACGAATTTTGGGCAGAATATCCTTACGCTTGATGGTGGGGGGGATTGTCCAGTCCGGGTTAAAGCGCATGCCGGTAATTTCAGAACGGAATATCGGTGTCGGGCGCTCAGGCTTACCTACGATAACCGGCATTTCAAGGGCCACTTTGCCGCCTTCCACCGCCCAGAGCATGGCGGAAGGGATATTTACCACAACATATTTATCGCCCATATGTTTGGGCATCCAGCGCATACGCTCCATATTCACCGCGATCTGACGCAGTTTATCCTCCGGGCCTTTATTCATACGGGCCACGGTTTCAGGGCCGATCACGCCATCCGGCGTTAAATCGTTATCCTTTTGAAAGGCCATAACGGCGGCAGCCAGATTATCATCATAGATATTCTTACCCTGCTCCGGCTGCTCCAACCCCATGCGGGCACGAATGTCAGGGACAGTTTCATGTGCCTTACCTGGCTTCAAAAGACTGGTGAATTCAATAGGGGCCGGCGTACCGCCCGCAGCTGATATTTCGTGAGAAAGGCGCATATATTCATGGCGGAAGCGGTTATAAACCTGCCCTGCCGGTTCCAGCGCCTGTAATTTACGCTCCAGCTGCGCTCCGTTTCTATCCAGCCATGACAAGGCTTCCGGCGCGGGAACGGGCTGCACCCAATGCTCCGCCGCCAAACCCAGCTTGGCAGCATCCACACGCATCCCGCTGATATCCTGAACGTAACGCAGATAACCATCGGTCATCAGGAATTCCAGCCGCGCTTTATCTTCCGCCGTAGCCGCTTCCCGCAGGGCTTTTATCTCCGTCACGTGGTAACGATCGGGGTTCAAAGCATGCGTCCGGGCGTTTTCAAACTTCGCCAGCACGGGTTCGATTTTTTTATCCTGGACGCCGAAAGCGCCCGTCCAGTAAGGGGCATAGGCCCGGTTCGCGTAAAACGCAGCTACCGCCGCCGGGGCGCCGTCTTGCAGCGCCGATTCCATCACGGCATTAAACCGCAGGCTTGAAGGAAACACGCCGTCATCAGCATAACGCTGCGCCAGTGATGCCCCCCCAAAAGTGAGGCATGTGAACACCGACAATGCGGCTGCCAATCGAATATTTTTATTTTGAATCAATGAACTAATCATAAACCCTGATGCGGTTCATGGTGAACCGCCCCTGACACGAAACTAGGATATCAAAAGACCCTTAAAACCGCGTTAGTTTATTATGGTAATTTTGTGCAAGCCGGAGCCCCCTGTTGTAAAACCAACGGGAAAACAGGCTTAGGGTTCACGAAAAATTATTAAAGGTCTACAAACGTATGCGTTTCTTCTGCTGCGCCGGGGTGTGTTACTGCCCCATCGCGCGCGGGCCCTACGAGCGCCGCATATTTCTGCAGCGCGCCGCTGTTGTAATTCGTCTTGCGCGGCTTCCAGTTTTTATGGCGTTCTGCCAATTCTTCCTCTGACAGCTTCACATCCAGCGTGCCTTTATCGGCATCAATGCGGATGATATCACCATTTTGGATAAGCCCGATCGGCCCGCCGACAGCTGCTTCCGGCCCCACATGACCAATACAAAAAGCCGCGCGTACCGCCGGAAAAAACGCCCATCGGTGATCAGCGCCACCTTGCTACCCATCCCCTGCCCGTAAAGCGCAGCGGTGGTGGAGAGCATTTCTTTCATGCCGGGGCCGCCCTTGGGCCCTTCATAGCGGAGAACAATAACCTCACCCTCCTTATATTCCTTGGCGGCGACGGCCTTATAACATTCATCCTCGCTATCAAACACGCGCGCAGGGCCTTCCAAATACCAGCTCGCTGAGCCCCGCCGATCTTCACAATAGCGCCTTCCGGAGCCAGATTGCCTTTGAGGCCCACAACCCCGCCTGTGGCATAGATGGGTTTGGAACAACGGAACACAACATCCTGATTTTCCGGGAATTTCACGTCCTTAACATTTTCCGCCAGCGTCTTGCCCGTCACGGTAATGCAATCACCGTGAAGGTAACCGTTATCGAGCAGCTCCTTAATCACCACAGCCACACCGCCGATATCGTGCAGATGCTTGGAAAGATACGTGCCGCCGGGGCGAAGGTTAGCGATATAGGGCGTGCGTTTGAACACTTCCGCCACATCGAACAAATCAAACTTGATGCCCGCTTCATGCGCAATGGCGGGAAGGTGCAGCGCCGCGTTGGTGGAACCACCCGTCGCCGCCACGATAGCCGCCGCATTCTCAAGGCTTTTACGCGTAATAATCTCGCGCGGCAACGGCCCGCCATTCCTCAGAAGCTCAACAACGACCTTCCCGGAAACTTCCGCCATATCGCCCTTATGCTCATCCACCGCCGGAATGCCGTTGGCGCCTGGAACCGCAAGGCCCATCACTTCAGCGACGCAAGACATGGTATTGGCCGTGAACTGCCCGCCGCACGCGCCTGCGCCCGGAAGCGCCCCGCATTCGCAGGAATACAGGTCATCATCTGAAATCTTGCCCACGGAATGTTCGCCCACAGCCTCGTAAACCGTCACGATATCCGCATCCTTGCCCTTATATTTTCCGGGCATGATTGTGCCGCCATACAAGAACACCGAAGGCACGTTCAGCCGCGCCATCACCATCATCATGCCGGGGAGAGATTTATCACAGCCCGCCAGCCCCACCAGCGCGTCATAGCAATGCCCGCGCATGGTCAGTTCCACCGAATCCGCAATCACCTCGCGGCTGGCAAGGGAGGAACGCATCCCTTCATGCCCCATCGCGATCCCGTCCGTCACCGTGATAGTCGTGAACTCACGCGGTGTGGCCCCGCCCTCTTTCACGCCTTTTTTCACGCTCTGCGCCTGTTCCGCCAGCTTGATGTTACAAGGCGCCGCTTCGTTCCAGCATGTAGCAACGCCCACCAAGGGCTTCGCGATATCCTCATCCGTGAGGCCCATAGCGCGGAGCATCGCGCGGTGCGGGGCGCTATCAGGCCCTACCGTTGTGTAGCGGGAAACAAGTTTGGATTTATCCCAGCCATTAGGGTGGGCGCGTTTGGAATTGAATGTCATGGCATGTCCTAAAAAATATATTTGCCGCTATAAAGACAACAAAAAAGCGGGCCAATCAACCCGCTTTTTGCGCATAACTGGCATGGGTTATTCCAGATCAATAGTAAGAGAAGATCCCCCGAAGATAAGCCCCTTACACACAGCGCCCGTTACCGTTTCCCCAACGAGATCTTTTGCCGTAAAGTGCGTGGCATAAAGGCCGTTATAACCATACCCGCAATCAGACCAGCCATAACCGCCTACTTCCACAGGGGTAAACCCCTTACTTTTCAATAACTGTGCAGCCTCGCTGTCAAATCCTTCATCACTCAGCCCTCCGGCGGCGGCAGCAAGCACCCATACAGCAAGCAACCCTGCCCCTATGCGCAATGGTACGAGTTCCGGTGCAAAAATTTTCTTGTAAGACATAAAGAAACATCCTTTTTTGACAGATATCCCTTTTACCCTTCCTCTTTCTCCAGCGTCAACTCATTAAACTTGCGGCGGAATTGCACGCCATTGGCAATGTAAGGAATAATCAGGAAACGTTGACCGATCCCCATCACGATCACATTGGCGTATCCCATCAAGAAACCGGGCAGCATGCGCCCCAATTCAATGCTTTCGATGTTCTTGAATTTCATCTCAACAACATCCACCTGTAACATACCGTAACGCACCAGCAAACGGCGATCGGTCAGCACCAACAGCAGAATATTTTTCTTTAAAACAGCATGGGCCGCCATAAGTGCCCCCGCGATCAGCAAAATAATGCCCAGTTCGAACACCACAAACAGCATCACCAGCAAGCCCATGGCAATAACAGCCGCCGCTTTCCAGTATATGCCCCAATGGACCCGCCCCCAGAAGACGACTTTTTCGCCCTCCACCAGCATATCCTTGATGGTGACGTCAGCCGTTTCGCTCCAACTGTTTAGCGAACTCATAGCTTGCGCGCCCTTTCTATGGCCTTGCGAAAGGCAATGGGATCATCGATGGAGGGTAGAACAACCTCCCCCACCCCCATACCGCGCACGGCAATACGGCCATAATTGAAAATACGCCCCAGAAAGCTTTGCAGAACGTTTACGCCCTCAATCCGGTCGATGCTGATTTCCCCCACATGCCGAGCCACGAGGCCTTTTTTGAAGACAAGGCGGTTGTTGGTAATGGCAATTTCAGTCGTTGCTTTGATGATCATCATCTGCGCAAAACTCAGCAAGCCCAGAACAAACATGACAAACGCAAAAATACGGATGCCGGGGTGCAGATATTTCACTGAGTCCAGCAACGGCAGGTTTTGCGGGTAATAGCCAAATTCCTTATAAACAAATATCGCACCCGCGATAATGGCAATAGATGCCCCCACCCCCCAGACAATCGCAAAAAATGCCTGAATGGTATAGATCCAGTGGAACTGGCCGATATGAACCAGCTCTTCATCAGGGCCGAGAGATTGTTGGACGTAAAGCATAAAGGCGACCAGTCTTGGAAAAGAATAACTATTACCTGAATCATTAAACCGGGACTTGCATCAAAACGCAATTCCCCAGAACGGACGCTACCTAACTAACCCCAGCCTTTTAATATAGGTTGACAGCGGCATTAAATTATGAAAACAAGGCGCGGCTTTTAAATCTCACCCGTAAGGAAATTATTCCATGAACAATACTCTTAGCTACCACAACCTGACGAAAGTTACCGAGCTTTTCGGCGCTGTCTGCATACGAAATAAACTCTGCCATGTATTTATCGGTCAGCAGGCTGATGATAGCAACGAAGTCCGCTTTACATTGCTGGTGATGTCGCCCAAGCGTGTTGATCAATTGATGGAAACGGCGGAAGCTCTAAAAACACTGCGGACGGAACTGGACATCGTTCCTGCGGACAGCCCTTTCAGGCTTGTATCAAAGCTGTCTGACGATGTCTTGTTAAGCCTTAGCCAGCTTCGTAAGGAAGATACCGATAAACTTCTCTCCCTTGCAGAATACAGATGCACAATCGAAAATGATAGAATAGCGTTTGAACGTGATGGTACGCGAAAATTCATGGACTTCGAAGCCATACTGGACACCGCAAAGGAACGCACCGGAACAGAAGGATATGTCATGACCCTTCTGGACATCTAATCACAGAACCAGCCCTCCCCCTAATCGCCAAAACTAATTCCCAACGCGCGCGCTGTATGCACCAGCGCGCTGGCGGGGTCGACCACATGCGGCTTGGCAATAACAGCTGACAGCGGCACATCAATCACTTTACGGCCTGCCCAGCCGACCATGCGCCCGAATTTCCCGGCTTTGGCCAGATCCACAGCGTGAACGCCAAATGCCTGCGCGATCAAGCGGTCATTCCATGTAGGCTGCCCGCCACGCTGTACATGTCCCAGCACAGTCACGCGGGTTTCAAACCCCGTGGCTTCGGCGATACGGGGGCCCAGATATTCCCCCACCCCGCCGTAGCGTTTCTCACCGCCGTAATACACGACTTCCCGGTTTTCGCCCTCCAGCGTTTGCAAGGCTTCGGAGACAATCACCAGCGCAAAATTTCGCCCGGCCTCTTTCACCGCCTTAATTTTCTGAGCGATGGCATTGATTGTATAAGGTATTTCAGGGATCAGGATTACATCCGCTCCGCCGGCGATCCCGGCGTTCAGAGCGATATGCCCGGCATCGCGGCCCATAACTTCCAATATCATCACGCGGTCATGGCTGGCGGCGGTGGGTTGCAGGCGGTCCAGTGCCTCCGCCGCCACAGATACCGCCGTGTCAAACCCTACGGAAAATTCCGTTTCCGCCACATCGTTATCGATCGTTTTGGGGATACCGATGAAATTAATTTTCCCCTGATCCGCCAAACGGCTCAATATGTCGAAGCTGCCATCGCCGCCAATCCCTATCAGGATATCAATCCCCAGACCATTAAGCGCTGCAATCAGCTCATCTGAACGGTCTTTCACACTGCCGTCAGGCATGGGATATGAAAATGGGTTGCGGTTATTGGTTGTGCCCAGAATAGTTCCCCCCTGCCGCAACAGGCCGGGTGTAATATCCGCCGGGGTTAGCTCCCGCACATGCGGCGGGCTCTCCAGCAGCCCCGCCGTGCCGTTTTCCAGCCCCGTAATTTTAAAGCCCAGAGCATGGGCACGAATAACAGCGGCGCGTAAAACAGCATTCAAACCGGCACAATCACCGCCGCTGGTTAAGATTCCAATATGTTTTGACATGGTGAGAACTCCCGATCGGGCTTGACATTTACCATAATTATTATGCTAAGATAATAGAGCACATAGATGAACATCTATGATATATTTGTATTCTGGTATTTTTTATGGTATATAACAAGGGTTATTCTGACATTTTTAAGGCTGAAAGACCCGATAAGGTGAAAAAGTGTACGACTTTTCTTATATGGAAGACCAAGACGAACTGCGCCTCAAATTAGAGGACTATAAGCAAGAGCTAAAACATCTGGGGGAACTGATTGACGGGCAAATGGCCGGCCTTCAGCCCATTAACCTGTTCGAAATGCAAAAGCTCAAGAAAAAGAAGCTTTGGCTGAAGGACATGATCCAGAAGATTGAAAGCTCTCTGATTGATGACATTATTGCCTAAACGCCCGCTTGGTGTTTAGATGCTGGTATGACTGATAAAGCCCCTCTCATCGGAATTATCATGGGCTCCCAAAGCGATTGGGAGACCATGAGACACGCCCACGATATCCTGACGCAGCTGGATATCCCCCATGAATATAAAATTGTTTCCGCCCACAGAACACCCAAGCGCCTGTATGAATACGCTGAAACCGCTGCTGACCGTGGCCTGAAGGTGATTATTGCCGGTGCTGGTGGTGCGGCGCATCTGCCGGGTATGGTGGCATCCCTAACCCCTATTCCTGTATTGGGCGTGCCCGTGGAAAGCCATGCTTTAAAAGGAATGGACAGCCTTCTGTCCATCGCGCAAATGCCGGGCGGCGTGCCCGTGGGAACCCTGGCTATCGGTGCTGCCGGGGCTAAAAACGCCGCACTTCTGGCCGCTGCCATCCTCGGCACAAATGATGCGGACGTTATGGCCCGCGTGCAGGAATTCCGCCAGAATCAGACCGATTCGGTGGCGAATAGTCCTGTTTGACAGCTGCCTCTTATAACTTACCTGCTTGTAACTTTTACCTCCTCCCGGTAAAACACTATCCATGAAACAAACCATCCTCGGCATTCTGGGCGGCGGACAATTGGGGCGGATGAGCGCGCTGGCTGCGGCGCGCCTCGGCATTGCCGTCCATATTTTCACGCCTGAAGAAGACAGCCCCGCCAGCTTCGTTGCGGCTAAAACCGTGGTTGCTGATTATAAAGATGAGAACGCCCTCAAGGACTTCGCCGCCGGTGTTGATATCATCACCTACGAATTCGAAAATATTCCTCTTGAAACTTTGACGTTCTTAAAACGCCTTCGCCCGGTGTTTCCTGATGTATCGCTACTGGAAGTTTCACAAAATAGAATCGATGAAAAAACCTTCCTGAACAAAATTGGTATATCCACTACGCGTTGGTCAGTTATTCAATCATCAACCGATGTAAAAGCCGCTCTGGTAAACTGGAATGCTGATGCTTGTATTTTAAAAACGGTACGTTTCGGATATGATGGAAAGGGGCAATCCAAGGTCCGCATGAACGATGACATCGATTCAATACGAAACGGTCTCAGCGGTGAAATTTTGATCGCAGAGGAAATTGTCGACTTCGACTGTGAAATATCGATGATTATTGCCCGTAATTCACAAAGCAAAACAGAAACTTATGGTCCCATGCTGAATGAACACCGCAATCACATCTTGCATAAAACCACTGTTCCATCCGGCTTGCCTGCCGATTTATGCCAGCGCGCTGTGGATATTGTTACAAAACTGGCTGAAAATATTGATTTGATTGGTGTTTTAACGCTGGAGATGTTTGTCACCAAAAACGGTCTTCTGCTCGCCAATGAAATCGCCCCGCGCACCCATAATTCCGGGCATTGGAGCATTGATGCCTGCGCCTGCAGCCAGTTTGAAAACCATGTACGCGCCGTGTGCAACCTGCCGCTTGGCTCAACCGAGCGCCATAGCGATGCCGAGATGCTAAACCTGATCGGCGATGATATCCTGAAAATGCCGGAATATATGGCGCAAGCGAATGCCTGCCCCCATCATTACGGCAAGGATGATATCCGCGAAGGGCGGAAAATGGGGCATGTTACGTTTTTAAAGCCGCGCAAAGCACAACAGAACTAATTTGCATTTAAGCCATGAGCACGTGAGCCCAAGACATTTTTCCAATGGCTCTCACGGGCGTATAAGTCCTCATCTGGCGTGTTAATATCCGCCGTTTCTAAGATGGCATAAGAAAAATCATTCACACGATATGCTTCATCGCGCAATAGCCCCCTCAGACGCGTGTTATCACCATGCCCCGTGCGGGCGTAAGAAGACCAGCGCTGCCAGAAACCGCCTTGTCCACACGCAACGCCCACATAATGCTGCCCCGCATAATTGTCAGTAATCAAATACACACCGGCAACGGCAGAAAGCGGATTACGCCACGCCTCCAGATTAATACTTATAATCCGCTGTAGGTCTTTATAGGAAAGTTTGATCTGCCTATAACCGGGAAACGGTATAATATCCAGCGGCTGGCGGGCAATTTCATTGACTATAAGGCTATCGACCCATCTTTCCGCATTCAGATATGACTGACGCCCCGGACGGGGAAAAATGACAGCCAGGCGTCCTGATAGCGCACAAAACCGCATATCTTCTTCTAAAGGATAATAATAACTCAAGCATCCAGATGCTTCCGAGCGAACTGCCCTAGGCTCCGCAGATTTATGAACCCCGGCAAAAATCCAGCGATCTGTTTCTGGCGTTTGGATAAGCGATATAACAAGCGAACGATTAAAATTACGCTGAGTTTGCCAGCATTGCCATTCGTTGAATTCGCCCTCCGCATATACCTTCAACGGGTCATCTATCCCATTCCAGCTGGCAAGATGAAGTTTGCAATTATGCGGCGAAATTTCCGTGTCCGTAATGCGAAGAATGTCAAAAAGACGCATATGGGCTGCTTACTTTATGGTGCATCCGGCTCGCTATAAGGCAAATCCGGGATAATATTTTTCATCTGCACTTCAAGGGCCGCCTGTTTACGGGCAAGATCGGCACGGGCAGCTTGCGGCCTTGCATGGATAAGTTTTAATGCCAATTCGGCAATTCTGTTTCGTTCCTCCTTATCCCCGGACAAACTTCCCTGAAACTGAGCAATTGACGCTGCTGCCCGCAGATATTCCTCCGCCTGATTCAAAGATTTGCCTGTCGGGTTTTCCAGAGCTTTTTCCACGCCAAGCAACAGCAGGTCATAATGGGAAGGCTGCGTTTCCTTTACCCCGTCATTCACAGCGTTATCCGCGTTTTTATCGAACTTTTTGTCCCAATATTTAACTAGCAAGGATTCAAAACTTATCATGATATATGTTTATTAGCCTGAGCCTGTCCCCGTCAATAAAATTATGAAAAAATAATCACTCTTGAATTCACAGGCCAAGGGCTTAATGTAAGGGCTGCAATCCTAGATTCTTAGAAGAAAAAACCATGGGCCAGGCACTGAAAAAAGATATGACACAAACCCGCACAGAAAACGATTCCATAGGCGATATCGAAGTTCCCTTTGACGCTTACTGGGGCGCGCAAACGCAACGCAGCCTTCAGAATTTTGATATCGGTGAGGAGAAAATGCCAAAACCGCTGGTGCGTGCTCTCGGCATTCAGAAAAAAGCCTCAGCCATGACCAATATGGCCATGGGCGTGATGGATAAAAAAATCGGCGATGCCATCGTGAATGCTGCCGATGAGGTGATTGACGGCAGGCTGGCTGATCAATTCCCCCTTTCCGTGTGGCAGACGGGTTCGGGCACGCAAACCAACATGAACGCCAATGAAGTGATCGCGGGTCGCGCGAATGAAGTGCTTTCCGGTACGCGCGGCGGCAAGGCGCCTGTGCATCCCAATGATCATGTGAATATGGGCCAGTCCTCGAATGACACCTTCCCCACGGCGATGCATATCGCGGCAGCAGAACAAGCGCATCATGAGCTGATCCCTGCGCTGGAACACCTGCATAAAGAGCTGGATAAGAAAGCCCAGAAATTCGCCGATATCGTTAAAATCGGGCGTACGCACTTGCAGGATGCCACGCCAATGACGCTGGGTCAGGAGTTCTCCGGCTATGCACAACAGATTAAAAACGGCATTGCCCGCGTAAAGGCGGCCCTGCCCCATGTATATGAGCTGGCACAAGGTGGCACGGCGGTCGGCACAGGCATTAACTCCAAAGTGGGTTTTGCCGAAAAATTCGCGGAAACCGTTGCAAAAATCACTGATATCCCGTTCGTAACCGCGCCCAACAAGTTTGAAGCGCTCGCCACACATGATGCGCTGGTGGAATTTTCCGGCGCACTCAACGTGCTGGCGGTGAGCCTGATGAAGATCGCCAACGATATCCGCCTGCTGGGTTCCGGCCCGCGATCGGGGATTGGGGAGATCAGTTTACCTGCGAATGAGCCCGGATCTTCCATTATGCCCGGTAAGGTGAACCCCACGCAGTGCGAAGCCATGACCATGGTCTGCGCACAAGTGATGGGCAATCATACCGCCGTTTCCGTAGCGGGTTCCAACGGGCATTTTGAGCTGAACGTCTTCAAGCCCGTTATCATCTATAACGTGCTGCAATCTATCCGCCTGATTGCCGATGCCAGCCGCAGCTTTGCTAACCGCTGCGTCATAGGGATTGAAGCAAACACGGGCCGCATTGAAAAGCTAATGAATGAGAGCCTGATGCTGGTCACGGCCCTGAACCCCCATATCGGCTATGACAACGCCGCCAAAATCGCCAAAAAAGCACACGCCGATGGCACCACACTGCTGGAGGCTGCCTTGGAACTGGGACTACTCACGGAAGCGCAGTTCAAGGAATGGGTCAAACCGCTTGATATGATCCACCCCAAAAAGTGAAGAAACGCTCGGTAAACATTGCCGGGCACGCTACCAGCGTGTCACTGGAACCTGAGTTTTGGACGCAATTAGAGGTCATGGCGGATCACCTGAACCTATCAATCAACGCATTGGTGACGCAGATTGATGCAGAAAGATCCAATCCCAATCTCTCCAGCGCTATCCGGGTTTATATATTGAAATCCCTACTGAAGCAGCCCCTTTAGCAAACCTTTCACAGCATCCTCCGGTTTAACTTCCTGAGGTTGCTGCTGTTGCGGTGCTGTCTGCTGTTGCTGCTGAACAGGTTGCTGCTGATCCGCAGGCTGCTGCCATGAATCGCCTGCTGCCGGTTCATTGTCATTGGCAGTCGATTGGGTTTGCGTGGCTGTTGCCGGTGCCTGCTGTTGTGGCTGTTGAACGGGCTGCTGCGCACGCCCGCCACCCAGAATATTGCTGAGCGCACCACCCAGCTTGCTATCCCCCAGCTTATCCTGAATAACGCTATCCAGTTTGCGTGTTAATTTACGCTGCAGGTAATCATTTAAAACTCCCTGCCCGAATGTATTGGCGGGGTTGCTCAAAGAACCGCTCAGCTTGATAGTGAAGGGCGGGATATCCTCGCCTTTGACAGTAATATCGTGAGCGGTATCGATATACCATTTCGGCAGGTCAATTTTACCTGTGGAACCAATAGCGGCTTTCGGGCCGTCCAGATCCAGCTTGGCGATATTAATAATGCCTTCCTGAATGGTGTAATTGCCGTCCAGCGTATCAAACTGAGTGCTGCCGCCCTTGGTGCTACCTTTCCAAAGCCCAAGAACCGTATCGCCCGGTTTGGTTTCATCTGACATAGCTTTCGCAAAGCGGGTCAGATCAAGGCCATCCAGCACGATGTCCTTACCTGTAATCTCGCCATTACCGCTTAAATCGTAAATAAGCGCTGCCGGGCTGACGCCGCTGGCGCTGATGACGCTATCCATGCTGACCTGCCCCGCCCCCTTGATAAGGGGTACACCGACAAAGGCTTTTACCAGCGGCTCCAATGACACATCACGAATCTTGGTATCGGCCTGCACCTGCAATGGCTGGCGCTCACCTTTACCGGCATGGATGGAAGCCTTCATATTGATTTGCCCCTGAAACATCCCGGCATCCAGCTGATCCACACGCAACATGCCATCCTTCAGGCTGGCCTTGATGGCGGGTTTTGCCAGATCCCATCCTTCATATTTCAGAGAATTCCCGGACAGGGACAGGTCAAAATTCACAGCCTGCATCCATGCCGTGTCAATCGCCTCACGTGACCATTGCGGCGCACCACCCGAGGTGGATGAACCGGATGCGCCGGAGGAAGATGCCGCCGCAGCGCTTTTTGCCGACTGGATCACCAGATCATCAAAGGTCAGGCTACCGTTAATATCCGGCTTTGATGACCCCGTGTTGACACTTACCTGCCCCTGCAGTGAGGCCCCCGCCAGACGCGCCTTAATATTGTTGAGGCTGGTCGTATTACCGGCAATCTGAACGTCTGTATACACATCCAGCGGACCGTTCAGCGAAGCATATGATCCGCTGCCGGGGCTGAAGATATTGATCGCCTCGTTAACACTGCGGTGCTTCACCTGCAGGCTCAGCTTATCGGCCTTCATGGTGCCGAGTGGATCAGCCACAGCACCTTGCACAATCACTTCACCGTTCAGCGCCTTGATATTCGCCAGCACGTTCATGTTATCGGCGCTACCCTTCAGCGCGGCGGATACATCAGTCCGGCCCAGATTACCCGGCAGAGACGAGGCATCCAGCTTCAGCACCTTGGCCACGGCGCGCACGTCATTTGCCTGCGCCCCCACGGTCAAATCAACCCCGTTCAAGGCTTGAATATTTTCAACCTTGCCCTTGGCTTGCAGCGCGGCTCCGGCAAAATCCTTCACCGAGAAACCTTCCAGCGTCACGTTATTCTTGATCCACTGCCCGTTCGCCACAAGTCCTTTCATTGTGTAATCCTGAACAGTCAAGCTTTCAGCGCTTAAGTCAAAATCAAAATCAAACGGCAGGGCCAATGTGGCGAGCGTCTTTTTAAAATCCTGCGCCGGAGCTGCCGCGTTTTCAGATGGTGCGGTGGCCTGAGCCGTATTGTCTGCCGCCACAAACTGATTCAGATCAAGCGTACCCGCTGCCGCGTTCAGGCGCAGCACAGGCTTGCTGTTTTCACCTTTCAGAGCGTAAGAACCGCTAAACGCCAGCGGGCTGCCATCCAGTTCCAGCGAAGAATTGTTAAAATCAATTCGGTCCTTATAGATAGTGGCGCTGAGGTCAATTGCCGCTGTTTTGATGCTTTCCAGGGACGCCGTATCAATCCCGGCATCCAGTGCTTCCACTGTATAGGGCAGGTTTTTGCTATCCCCCTTCACGGAAAGCGCGAGCGCTGGAAACTTGCCCTCTTCCTGCTTCAGGCTGGCTTCGATCACGAGCGAGCCCTGCCCCGGAATGGTCCCGACATCCATATCCAGACTGGCAGCACCGCCCCGGGTAGCCAGTGCCAGAGACACAGCGCGGTATTCCTCGCCCTTATAAATAACAGAAGGAGCCCTCAGGCTGACCGCGGCGCTAAGCGCAGGCAACGCAATCGTGCCCGGCAAAAACCCGGACGCGGATTCAGATGAGCCGGAGGACATCATACCGCCCCCCGAACCGGCCGTGGGCAGCACAAATAATTTATCCAGATCAACAGCTTTTTCAGCCGCCAGCGCCGCCTTGATTTCCGGGACATTACCGCCAAGCGTGCCCGATAACTCACCTTCAAAGCGGTTACCGGCCATATCCAGCACCATATCCTTCATGCTGACAGATTCCTGATTAGCGTTTAAAACGCCCTTTAATTCCAACGAAGCCGCCTTGAAACCGCTTAAATCAGCACCATAAGCTTTCGCCAGTTTCTGCAGGTCGGGGATTTTAACCGTAGCTTCACCTTGCAAATCAGCCTTTTCCCCGACGCCCAAAATGCCGGCGTATTCCGCTGTAAGTGCATCCTTCAAATCAAGGCTGGCATTCACTGCCACGCTGTCAGAGCCGCCGCCGAAGCGCCCGGTTTGCGCTTCAAACCCGATTTCCTGCCCGTTTACGCTCAAACTGCCCTGCCCTTTAAACGGGCCGGAGAGAGAGTCGGCATTCATCGATACATTCACGCCGGCCACCTGAAGATCCGTCCCGGCGGCTTTGTCGGTATAGGAAAAGCTGCCATCCTCGACCGTGAAATTCTGGACCGATACATCCAGATCGGCCTTCTTAGCGGAAGATGACGTTGCGCCGGGCGCAGAGTCCGCTTTGGGAGCCATCAGGGCCTCAATCTCCGGCGTCTTCCAGCTCTGGCGGCCACCAGCCAGCATCTCAATGGCAATAGCAGGTTTGACAAAGCTTACTTGCGAAATGGCAATCTTGCCGCTCAACAACGGCAGCAAAGCCAGATGCAAATCAACACGCTCAACCGATGCCAAGTTTTCAGCTGTTGCTCCCGGCACAGCCTTCACAATCACATCACGCACATAAGCCTTAGGGAACGGGATAAGCCCCACGGACAAATCACCGTTAATCGCGACATCATACCCGGTTGCGGTTTTGATTTGTTCCTGCACCTGCGCCTTATACTGGTTCCAGTCCATAAACGATGGCGCGATCAGCGCCCCCGCCACCAGCAGGATGAATACGGAGACAATCGCAAGGAAGATTTTTTTCATGGCTCTTTCCGGGTCTTATAGACCTGATTTTCTGGATGTATATTGTTGTATTGCAACAATATAGACCTTTCAGATCAAAGCGCAAGCGCGGCGGTCAGGTTTTTATTCCTTACCGGAAAAACGGTCCTGGAAAGATTTGATAGCCCCCATGAATTCCTGCAATTTTGGCAGCACAGAATTTTCAAAGGTGCGTTTCTGCGTGGCGGGCAGGCTGGCAAATACATTGTCGTATATGATCTTGGACGTATCGACCAGATCGTCCAGATTACCCTTTTTGGCCAACATCGCATTATTGGCGGTGACAATCCTCTGGGTCAGCATCACAACAATAGCCCGGATGGTGGGGTCACTGCGGTCCAGCTTTTGCTTGAAGGTCTGGCGGGTGATAACGATCAGGTTACAATCTTCCAGTGCCTCCACCGATGCCGTGCGCGGGTCATCAAAAATCAGGGCCATTTCACCGAAAATCTGGCCCATATCCAGCTTGGCAAGCTCGATCCGCTTCTCATCAACATCCGCATAAACACTGACGCTGCCGGATTGAATAAGATAAGCGCTGTTACCCTGGTCCCCCTGACGCATAACAAGCGTGCCCTTGGGGACAAAACGGCGTTCGAGGATAATGGAATCTTTGGACATAGGCTGGTTATCTGTTTTCGATTATTCGATATAAAACAATATCACCGAAAACTAATAACTTAAACCATGTATTGTCCGCCATTCGCGGAAATCGTGGCACCCGTGATGAAAGCTGCTTTTTCAGATGCCAGAAACGACACGATCGCCGCGATTTCATCCGGCTGGCCCATGCGTGCCATGGGGATACCGCGAATAATGCTTTCCAGCACTTCGGGGCGCATCTGGCCAGTCATATCCGTTTCGATATAGCCGGGGCAAATGGCGTTCACGGTGATGCCCTTGGCGGCGCTTTCCAGCGCCAGAGCTTTCGTAAAGCCCAGCATTCCCGCTTTAGCAGCAGAATAGTTGGTCTGGCCGAACTGGCCCTTCTGCCCGTTGATGGAGCTGATATTGATGATCCGCCCGAAATTACGCTCGCGCATGCCGCCCACAACGGCGCGGCACAAATAGAAGCATGAGGTGAGGTTGGTTTCGATCACATCGTGCCAGTTCTGCGGGTCCATCTTGTGGAGCGCGCCGTCGCGCGTGATCCCGGCATTGTTCACCAGAACCGTGACGGGGCCGAGATCAGCTTCCACCTGTGCCACAGCTTTTTCCACAGCCGCGAAGTCTGAAACGTCAACCTTGTAAGCCTTCTGGCCCGTTTCATCGCGGAATTTCTGCGCGGCTTCTTCATTGCCCGCATAAAAAGCCGCCACCTTCAAACCATCGGCAATCAACGCCTTGGAAATATCATGACCAATACCGCGGGTTCCGCCCGTTACAATTGCTACGCCGTACATATTTTCGTTTTCTCCTTAGGCTACATTCTTCCATTCAGCGGCATCATCGCGCGCCACGCACATGGCGATACCCATACCGCCGCCAATACACAGCGTAACCAAGCCCTTTGCCGCACCGCGCCGCGCCATTTCATGCAGCAGCGTTACCAGCACACGCGTGCCGGATGCTCCAATCGGGTGACCTAGCGCAATCGCACCGCCGTTAACATTTGTTTTTTCCGGATCAAAACCCATTTCCTTCATCACGCATAAAGCCTGCGCGGCGAAGGCTTCATTGGATTCCACAAGATCAAGATCGCCAACGCTCCAGCCCGCTTTCTCCAAAGCCTTGCGGGATGCCGGGATCGGGCCTGTGCCCATCACGGAAGGTCAACCCCCGCCGTAGCCCATGATACGATACGGGCAAGAGGCTTGAGGCCCCGCTTTTGCGCTTCCGAAAGGCGCATCAGCACCACTACGGCAGCGCCGTCATTAATGCCGGAAGCGTTCGCCGCCGTGACCGTGCCATCCTTCTTGAAAGCCGGGCGCAGCTTCGCCATACCCTCAATCGTGGCGCCGGCGCGCGGGAATTCATCGCGCGTGATCTCCACTTCTTCCTTACGCTGCATCACCTTCACAGGCACAATTTCAGCCGCAAACTTGTTATCGTTGATCGCAGCTTCCGCGCGGTTCTGTGATTTAACAGCCAGCTCATCCTGCATCTGCCGGGTGATCTGATATTTCTCGGCAATATTTTCTGCCGTGATGCCCATGTGGTAATCGTTGAACGCATCCCACAGACCGTCTTTAATCATGGTGTCGATCATCTCAACATTACCGAATTTCACACCATCGCGTGCTTTCATGGCATGAGGGGAACCGCTCATGCTTTCCTGACCGCCCGCCACAACGATATTCGCATCACCACTCAAAATCGCCTGCATACCCATGGCAACGCTGCGCAGGCCCGAACCGCATACCTGATTAATGGTAAGCGCCGTTTTATCCTGAGGGATACCTGCCGCGATCGATGCCTGACGCGCCGGGTTCTGCCCGGCATTGGCGGTCAGAACCTGCCCCATAATCACATCATCCACCTCTTCGGGTTTCACGCCCGCGCTTTTCAGCGTTTCCGTGATCACCACCTTGCCCAGCTCATGCGCAGGCAAAGATGAAAGTGCGCCGCCGAGATTACCGATGGCTGTACGCTTGGCTTCTA
Source organism: Alphaproteobacteria bacterium (assembly GCA_021208265.1). GTDB lineage: Bacteria > Pseudomonadota > Alphaproteobacteria > Micavibrionales > Micavibrionaceae > JAJOJU01. The sequence goes on from JAJOJU010000006.1 coordinate 41,401, forward strand.
CAATAACAACGGGATCAATGTCGTGGGATTGGGTCATGAGGGGCCTCCATAGCTAGGGATTGTGCGGGGTCAAGATAACAAGAAGGCCCATAAGCGCAAGAGGGGTTTAGTGCTGCGCTGCAACATTATCCTGCAAAAATCCATGGATTTTTGCCCAGACCCCGTCTACCGCTTGCGCCCGGCGATAACGCTGATATGCCCGCAAGCGGGGTCAACGCTGGCAGCGTTGGGTAACAGCTGCGCCAGCACCATGGCGGAATCGTAATCGACCAGCTTGTCCTGAGACGATGCCACAACCAGCGCCTTATGTGGCAATTTCGTGGGGTCAATGACCATATCACCCACCTGCCATTTACCCTTGCCGGGGTGGTTTTTCAGGAACCAACCGTTGATTGTTTCCCATGCCACGCCCGCCGGGATGTCGGGGCCGGAATTGATCCAGTCCTCCACCGCCACGAACAGACGAGCTTCCGCAGAATCCTGATCCATCCGGGCGAATTTGGCGAATTTCTTTTGCGCCAGATCAGGGTCGAGTGAAGCAAACAAACCCTGCACCCAGTCAGACGGCAGAAAGCCCTTTTCCTTCACGCGCGGCATGGTTTGCGGTGCCCAGAATTTCACGCGGCGGGTCAGTTGCTGCTCCCCGGCATCAAAATCCCACGGGGACGCCAAAAACACCAGCCTGTCAAACGCATCCGGCGCGATCTGCGCCGCCGCCGTCAGCATGGTACCGCCCATGCAATAACCCAGCGCATTCACTGGCTTTCCCGTTATTTCCTGCAAGCCTTGTGCCGCCGGCACAAGGCGCTCCGCTATGATCATGCCCAGACTGTCCTGCGTTTTATCATCGCACAGACTACCCCAGTCTATTATGTACACATCCGCCCCCTGCCCCAGAAAACAGGCCAGTGAACGTTCCCCGCATAAGTCCAGAATGGATGCATCATTAATAAGTGAGGGGATTAACAGTAGCGGCGCCGCCTTTGCATTGGATGAAACAATGCGCTGCAAAGTCACACTACCCTGCTGCCACACAATCTCACGCGCGCTGCGCTCCGCCGTATAGGGGTGTTTCTGATATTCCTGAATGCCCTGTACCATGGGCAGCATGTCTTCGGGCGCAATTTCCCCGCGCGCGGCTTCGGCGCCTGCCATGGTAATATGCAGCGAAAGCGGTCTCGGGCCTCTACGGATCATGGCGGCAGCATAAAACATCCGTCATTTTTTATCCAGTTTCATATTCATTCTTTTCATGGGGCTTTTCACGAGAGATTTTTTGTGCATATATGTGCAAAGTATTCCCGAAACATTCTACTTGAGTATTTTCTGACCACTGAAGACGCATGAGGATAGACCATGTCGAGAGTAAGACGCGGCCGTGATGAGCCGACCATTATCAAGAAATACGCTAACCGCCGTTTATATGACACAGGCCGCAGTAGCTATGTCACGCTGGATGATCTTTGCGAAATGGTCAAAGAGGGCCATGATTTCGTGGTGCAAGACGCCAAAACGGCGGAAGATATTACACAATCCGTTCTGACACAGATTATCGTGGAACAGGAATCGCGCGGTCAGAACCTGCTGCCGACCAGCTTCCTGCGCAAACTTATCGGTTTTTATGGCGGCAACGTGCAGAGCCTTGTGCCCAATTATCTGGAGCACACCATGGACATCTTCACAAAAAATCAGGAAGCCCTGCAGGACCAGATCAATAAATCCCTGAAAGGCATGAACATGTTCCCCGGCGGTACATCGCTGGAGGAAATGAACCGCAAGAACATGGAAATGTTCGAACGCACCATGAAAATGTTTACGCCGTTTGGTGCCGCCTATCCCGGCAGTGTCGATAGTGGCAAAGCCCAAAAGGCACAAGAATTAAAAGACAAAATCGCCGAGCTGGAAGCCGAGCTTAAAAAAGATGTCTTCGTAATTTCTCTCATGAAATATGATAGAGACACTAAAAGAGAGCCAAACGGCTCTCTTTTTTATGCAATATCTAAATACTTTAATTATTTAAAGATAAAAACCTGGGGTTCTGCAATCACACCATAGCTCGGTGTTTGGGCAGAAACTCTGTAACCATGAAACACAATGGATGCGCCACCCAAAATGGCCTTCGGCTGAGCGCCATGTTCTTCCGTGCAAGCAATAACTTCATTAGCAACCGATGAATTATCTAAACTAGCATATGGCTCAGAACCCTCCAATGTGGCTGTTTTCTGCCAACCTGTCATGATCTGAGGAAATGCTTTAGCAATAACACATTTATCGACATCTGCCGCCTGAACCTGACGGCTGGAATCTTTGTAGAATGATACAACGGTGCCGCCCTGATCAGGCATCATTCCTCTCAGGTCCACCACACCAGTTTGGCATCCACTACAAAATCGTGTGCAGCACTAACATTTGGCACAACAGTAGAAAAATCGGGAGCCTGTTGGTCAGCAGCGATGGCGTTACCAGCAAAAAGCCCTGCAAGGGGAAGGGCTACCAAAATACGTTTATTCATAAAAAATCCTCCTGAATAAATAGTCAGAAGGATCGGTAGCACACCACAAAAATTATGTCAAATACTTTATGGCAAGTCATGATCTTTTCAGGCTTTCCACCAATCGATCGCGGTAATCCATCGCGGATTCCATACCTTCCGTCGGGCTTTCATGCGCCACCACAGTGAATGTGCCGCCTTGGCTGACGAACAACAGTGACGCCGAAGAATCTACACCGCCGCCTACGCAGGCGATCTCATATGTATCAATGCGCGTACCACCGGAATCTTGTGTCGATGATGGCGAAATCGCGAAATCACCAGCACAGCGCTCTTCCGTCTGGGTCAGGTAAGCCTGCACCATGTCATCAAACTGACCTTCGGACTTGATCGGTTTTTGCTGAGCCGAACCAAACAAGCCGCCTTGACTGCGCCATTGATAAGCCGAGAAATTAGGACCAGACATGTCAGCCAGCATCTTCACACTGCCTTCCACCGGAATACGCGCTGCGCTTAGAATATTTTCAATCGCATGGCGGGCCTGATAGGAAGCACTTTCCGGTTACAGCAGATGCCTTAGGAGATTCAGCCGGAATGGGTGTATCTACGCCCACACCTTTGCTCACCGTAATATCCGGCACGATTTCCGTTGTGGGCGTGCCTTCATCATTGTCGCTGATACGCGCCAGAACGTTATCCCCCGTCACCATATCATCAGACGGCGCTGCCAGATCTTCGCTTTCGATGGGCTCAAGCGCACCCGGCGCAACCGAACCGTTTTCATGCCCCCCTGCCGCCGCCATATCAACCACGGCGGATGGTTCATCTACACCAACCTCGCGCGCTAATGCCATTTCCTGACGTTGCGCTTCGGTCAAGCCTGCCTCGCGCATTTCCTGCTCATGAATTTCCAGCAGATGCTCGGGAGTGATATTCTCATCCCCCGCGGCGGTTTCGATGGACGCCAAAGCTTCCGGATCGACAGTCTCCTCTTGTACACTTTCCTGAGGCACAGGCGCTTCAACAGGTTTCGCAGATGCGACCACTGTGCCCTTATGCGCCGGTTTGAAATGCGGAATGGGGGCTTTGATTGATGGTAATACGGGCACCTCAGCAGGCACCGCCTCAACAGAGGCCAGTTCCACGGCCTCCTCTTCGTCAGCAGACATCTCTTCCGCTATATCATCCACGCGGCGTAAAGGCTCACCGATATCGAGCTCTCCGCCCGCCATGTATTGAACCCCGGATGAACTCTCGGTTTTATCGGCCTCCGTAATATCCAGAACGGAAGCCATTTCAGAATCTTCGGAAACAGGCGCTTCAGAAACATCCTGAAGAACCGATTCAGCTTCCGTTGCATCCTGCCCCGGAACGTCATTTAATGCTTGCTCCAAAGCCGCACTGATTTCTTCGCCGGCATTTTGCTTCAAGGACATCAGAGCAATCTGAGCCGTGCCCAATTCATCCTTCAGCGCTTTGTTTTCTTCACCCAGCATTTCGATTTGATCTTGCAGAGCCAGCACTTCAGCGCTGCTGCCTTCTTCCATCTTCTGGCTTAGCTCAGCCACTTTTTGCTGCTGTGCTTCCAGAGCGCTCTGCTGCTCTGCGGTCAGGTTGTCCGCTGCTTCCAGAAGGGATGCCAGTTCCGCATTGGCATCTTTCAAGGCATCAATATCAGATTGCGCCGCCTGCAGGCTTTCGAGTTCAGCGCGCATACCTTCATTTTCAAGTGTCAGCGCCTCTACTTTCTCTTCATAAGAGGCCAGATTAAGCGCCATCTCGAATCTTCCGCCCGCTCATCAATCGACATGCGGCGCAATTCCACATTTTCCTGCTCTAAACTATCCAGCGTGCCTTGCAGCAGGGCAATCTGCTCTTCCCGCTCATGGGCAACCGTTTCCAGTTCCGCCAGCTTGGCAGCTTGCGCCTGAATGTCCGCCATGGTCAGGGAAAGCTCATCCTTCTCCGCCTTGATACCCTCCATCTCGTTTTTCAGGGCCATAATACTGTCCTGACTGCTTAAGTATCCGGCAAGGCGTTCCTGAAGGACTTCGTTTTCCACCTTCATGGATTCAAGCTTGTCTTCATATTCGGCGCGCGCCAGCTCCGCCTGACGGGAAATTTCAAGATTGAGAAGGTCATTTTCGGTTTTCAGCGCAGCAATTTCGCCTTCCAGTTCAGGGTCCGTTGTGGCACGGATTTCCTTCAACTCCATATTTTCAGACTGCACAGCCGCAATTTCAGCCTTCAGCTGTTCGACCATTTCTGAATAATCCGGTCCTTCCGGCTGCGCTTTAAGGGCGATATTTTCCGCCTGCACATCCATAATCTGGCGGTTCAGAAGCTGATTTTCCGTCTTGAGCGCAGAAATCTGTCCTTCCAATGCCGGGTCTGGTTTGGATTTCTGTTCTTTCAATACAAAAATCTCTGAACGGGCCTGGGAAATTTCCTTGCTCAGCATATCATTTTCCGCCTTCAGAGCCGCGATCTCACCTTCCATCGCGGGGTCGGGGCGGGATTTCTCTTCCTTCAGAACAAAAATCTCGGATTCCGCTTTTTTGATTTCCTTGTTGAGAACTTCGTTCTCAACCTGCAGCTCCGCCAACTGCTGCTGAAGCGCATAATCAGGCTTTGCATTTTCCGCGCGCAAAGACTCGTTTTCCGCCTGCATGGCGGCGATCTCCTGCTTCAAATCGTCAACCATGGCGGCATAATCCGGCCCTGGGGAAACCTTGGAGTCAGCCAACTGTTTTTCCAGCTCTTCCACCTGCATTTCATAGCGGGCCAACTGACGGGAATAATCACCATTTTGCCCCAGCAAAGTATCAAGACGGCGGGTCAAAACCCGGTTCTGATTCTCAAGAATGGACAGCTTGCGTTCAGCCTCTCGGGCGCTGGCAGAGGAAGCTGAAGGCGCAAAAGCATCGGGCTCGTCATCGCCCGCCGCCGTTTGGATTGTGGCAAGGGACGCAATCAGGCGGTTATTTTCCGCGCGCAAATCGGCAATCGTTTTGGCGTCTTTATCCGAAATTTCTGGGCTTGAATTAGCCAGCGCCAGATCCGTCTCCATGCTATCAAGCTGACGGGTCAGCGCCTTGTTCTCGCTTTCCAGCTTTTTCAGGCGCTGGTTCAAATGCGCCACTTCCTCTTCCGGAATCCCGGCAGGTGCCGCAGCGTGGGAGGCATCCTCCAGCTGCGCTTTCAAGCGGCGGTTTTCTTCAGCCATACTGACAATCAGAGATTGATCCACCTTTGCCACATTGCCGGATGAGGCAACCTCAGGCGCTTTGAATACGGGCGCCGGAGCGGGTTTTGCTGCCGCCATGACAGGTGCCGGCGCCTTGGCAACCGGAGCCGGTACGGGGGCCACTTCAATCACATCATTCAGCGGCTTCAGCGCCACGCGCTCCAAGGGCAATTCCGGTGTCATGGGTGATTTCAGAGGATCAACCGCCGCCGGCGTTCTTTGCAACCTGCGATTTTCGCTTTCAAGCGCCGCCAAACGCTGGCTCAATTCTGCCAGCTTGGGGTCAGGCGTTGCCGGGGGCGGAACCGATGCCACCACCGCCGGGGCAGAAGCAGGTGCCGCTGTCGGTGCGGATGCGGCCGCCACTTCCGGCGCGCCGATCTGGCTCAAACAGGTTGTCAGATTTTCCTTACCCGTATCGATATCGGACAAATTAAAGTTATAGCCCTTTTCGCCGATTTCCGTACGCAAGAATCCTGTTTTCAAAAGTGCGCGGTAAAAGCTTTCATCCTTACCCAGCTTCAAAACGAAGGCTTTTTCGGATGTCGGTTTAACCGTCATCGAACGCTGCTCACCCGCACCGGGGTCAAGAGAAATGCGGAATACATTACCCTTTTCAAAGCTGGCGGTGTCAAAATCAAGCGCGATAGAGGTTTCATCGCGCATGTTACGGGCCAGCGTCAGAATAACATTACCGTTAAAACGGCGCGCCACAGCGCAGTAGGAAGAATTTCCCTTGTTCGGCACACTGGTGGATGACCAGCCGCTGACCGGGTCCATAGACTCGCCCTTCTGCGCCAAAGCATGCCCGCCCAACGCACTGGTCGACAAAAGAACCATGGCCAGGCCGCTCAACAGGAAATGTCTACGCTGAGGCATTCGAAATACTCCACTGTTAAAAACTTATGTGAATTGATTACACAAAATCACAAAGCAATGCAAAAAGAATCGACAGAAAATAACCCTTATACCCCAGACTATTAAACCCCGCGCCGGAGTGAAAGCATGCCGGGGCTTTTGCAGAAAAGAGGCTGTGGATAAGAAAGCGGTCGCTATCCGGCCTGGGAACGGATCACAAGCACCCGTTTGTTCTGGGCCGGGTCAACATAAAGCTGCCCCACGGGGCGGCGCACAGCCGGGCTGAAGAAATCAGGCTCATACTGTTTCAAAAGCTGTTCAACAGCGCTTTCATAAGACGAATTCAGGCTTATGGTTTCCTTGATCCGGTACTGCTCATCGGCATTCCAGATCAGTTCAACCCCGCTATCCAATGACCACAAGGCTAAAACTTCACGCAGGCTAGATCCCTTCAGCGCACGCCATTGCGGGGGCGGAGAAGATTTCAGTTGCGCCTGTGCGGGAGGTTGTTGCGATGCTTGCGATTGCACCTGCATTTGCGGCGGCGGTGCTACAGTAACGGGCGGTGCTGGCGGCACATAAACAGGGGCTGCCATCTGGGGTGGATCGTAAGCAGGTGCAGGTGGTGGTGCCTGGACCACGATCTCAGCATGAGATTGCACTTGCGGCTGAACTTGTGTCGTTGCGGGGGCAGGTGATGTCTGCGGTTCAAATAGTTCATCAAAACCGCCGGTTGGCGCAGCGTTTGGCGCAGACACCGATACGGGCGGTTGTTGCTCCTCACTGATCGAAGCCAGCACACGGCCGCGCGGCGGCATAGGCGGCAATGTTTCCTGACCCGGCGTCATAGGCGGCGGTTCATAAGCAGGCGGCGGCAAGGATGCCACGGGTTGATGACTTTCCACCGGTGTCGGGATAACGGGGCGTGGGCGCATCACGGCTACTTCCGGTTCAGGCGCAGATGGCGGAACATAAGCAGGTGCAGGTGGTGGTGGCGGTTGACGCAAAGACTGTGGCATTTCATTGGGAATATCTTCCATTACTACACCAGAATCCGCTTTCGGCGGGGCGACCAGTATTTCCAGCGTTTCGCTGTCTATCCCCTCGCGCGCGGCAATCGCCTGTTTTGCATCGGCATTTTCATTACCCTGGAATACGTAATCATGTATCAACTCCCCCCAGCCGGGGCCGCTGCAGGTACGCATGCGTTCACCAAATCGGTTAATGCCACTCAGTGAAAACGGGTATCGCTGCCCCTCAATCCCCACATAAAGCAGTTTGCCGTTATGAAGGAATGACGCCAGAGCGTTATCACCCTTCACATTCAAAATCAGTGTTGATGTATTAACAACCGCGCCCTTGACCTGAGACGCATAGCCGCCCGGCATGCCGAGAGCCACATCAAAGCTCTGTCCGGCGTTGAAGGAACGCCCTGGAAAATCGATCTTGATGGCCGCCAGGCTACCATCGGTACCATAAAACTCAAGCCGCCCGTTATCGCGGTAGTTGTTGGAAATCGCGCAATAGGTGATAGAACGACCATCGCCCACATCGATCTCGCCCGATGCCGTATTCCAGCTGCCCAGCGGAGAAAGAATCTGCATCGTATCTGCTGCTTCAGGCGCTGACGGCGTTGATGGTGCTTCCGTTTTTACGGCGGCCTTTACAGGTGCTTTTGCCGGAGCCGGCGGTTTTTTGGTGCTCACCGGGGGAACTGCCATGGGGACTTCGGGTAATTCCGGCGCAGCAGCTTCCACGGCAGGGCGCGCCTCAGGCTCTGGTGCCGTTCCGGCGCAGCCATAACGGGATCAGCTCAGACGCGCCTCAGGCATCGGCTCCGGCTCTGCCATAACCGGCATATCTTCAGGAACGGGCTGCGCTTTAAGCTCAGCAGGTAGTGGAACACCGGGCGGCATATCATCCGGCGCAGCCTCTTCAGTGACCTCTTCCATCACTGCCGGATCAGCCATGGGATCGTCCATCACCGGCTCAGGCAGTGATTCTTCAGGTGGCAGGGGCTCAACAATGGTCATCGGGTCAGCATCCATCGGAGCCGGAGCCGGTTCCGCAACAGGAGACGGCTGTACCGGAACAGGCGCTACCGGCACGGCAGGCGTAATATTCTGCGGGGGTGCCACGGGCGCGGGAGCCACAGGCACGGGATCAGTAAAATCGAATGTATCCCCTGCACCGCAGCCGGAGATTCGCTAGCATCATCTGTGCCCATACACGGATAGACGGTGTCAGCATAGTCGCCGCCAGCAGCGCCGTTAAAAATAAACGGGTTTTGGAAGATTGTCCCCACATGGACACAAGGTTACGGGGCGTTTCGGGTGGGTGCAAGCCCCTTTTCGGCGTTGTTCACAGCCCCGTGTCAGCTGCTTATTCTGAAACACTGTTCAGCTTGTGCGCCAGCGAAGCTTCCAGAAACATATCCAGATCGCCATCCAGCACATTGCCGGATTGATTGGTCTCTACCTCTGTCCGCAGATCTTTGACCATCTGATAGGGATGCAGAACGTAAGATCGAATCTGATGGCCCCAGCCAATATCGGTTTTCTCGCCGTGTTCTTCCGCGGCGCGTTCTTCGCGTTTGCGCAGCTCCATCTCGTAAATCCGCGCCTTCAGCATTTCAAGTGCTTGCGCCCGGTTCTGGTGCTGGGACCGCTCATTCTGACACGCCACAATAATACCGGTCGGCAGGTGCGTTATACGCACGGCACTGTCCGTGGTGTTAACATGCTGACCGCCTGCACCACTGGAACGATACGTATCGATTTTTAAATCTTTCTCCAACACGTCCACATCGATATTTTCATCCACCACCGGGGAAACCGAAACAGACGCAAAGCTGGTATGGCGCCGCCCACTGGAATCATAAGGCGAGATTCTTACCAAACGGTGTACCCCGCTTTCGGTTTTGAGCCAGCCGTAGGCATCAGTCCCTTCCAGCTTCAACGTTGTGGATTTGATGCCCGCAACCTCACCATCGCTGCGTTCCAGCACCGACAGCTTGTAATCATGCGCATCGGCCCAGCGCATATACATGCGAAGCAGCATCTCAGCCCAGTCCTGTGCTTCCGTGCCCCCTGACCCGGCATTAATTTGCAGATAACAGTCAAGCCCGTCAGCCTCCCCGGAAAGCAGGCTTTCCAGCTGTTTTCGTTGCGCCACGGATCGTAATTCCTGAAGATTTTTAATAGCGTCCTCAACGATAGTCTCATCGCCTTCCGCTTCACCCAGCTCAATCAACTCTGACAGATCACTGATTTGCGTATCCATGTCACGAATAACGGAAACCGTTTGTTCCAGCTTGGTACGCTCCCGCATCAAGGTTTGTGCCTTGGCGGGGTTATTCCAGAGATCGGGGTCTTCAGTAAGCGCCTGTAATTCGCTCAGGCGGGCGAGGGATTTATCCCAGTCAAAGATGCCTCCTCAGCAGCACAAGCGCCGCCTGGATATCATCAATAATTGTCTGTATATCAGCACGCATAAAGGTTTCTTAAGCCGCTTGCTGCATCGCCGGAGATTGGAATGATGCAAAGTGATCAACAACGGTATTACAGGCCTCCGCCAGAACATCTTCCGGTGTCGTCCGGCAAGTCAGCAGATTTTCATCCGCCAGCAGAGCCTGGTTTTCCCAGACAAGACCTGCCGCGTGAGCGCTTTGCTCCGCATGATCAGGGCCGCAAACACGGCGACCGCGGGCTGTTTCATTAGCGAACAGCAACTCAACAGCATCCCCCATCAGAGCCAGAGGCTTGCCGGCATTCAGGAAACCGTTGATAAATCTTTGTGTGTGTGCGGTCAGCTTCAATTTTTCAACACTGCGGCGGCGCCGGGAATAAGCAGCATGGAGAAATCAGCCGCCAGAGCCGTGCTTAAAACGCAATCGGCTGCGAAATGATGACCCCAGGCTGTGCCGGTCCAGCTGTTTACCAAACCGTGATCCATGGAAATCAGGCGGGTATGCTGCCCCTGCTTTGCAAACTTCTGGGTTTCGGTCATTTCCGCTTCGTTAAAACCGTTCGCGACCAGAATAGCGATTTTCTCATGGATCAAAGATTTGCTCATACGTACTTACTCCTTACGTCATTTAATCAGCGCAATTTCTTGCGGTATGTGTTGGAATCCCACGGTCGGACGCTTACCCGCGTCTCTTGCTCATGAAAATTAGATTAGGACATTCTGATTTTCACAAAAAAAAGTCAAGCATTATCGTTTTACGAAACGGTGCGTGCCTTTAAATATCCCATATCTTTCAGAAAGATAGTATGTTGAAAAGATATCATTCGCCCCCGGCATACTGTTTTATAAAAAATTGGGGGGAAGTTTCACATCTCCTCTTTACATTCGGCGGCACTCTCATTATTACTGCTAGCACATTTACAAGTAACTCTCGGAAATTTATGTGGTTTTGACCACGAATATATGGAGCAATTTAAGGATGAAAACCTTGCGGAATATAGTATTGGGCCTTAGCAGTGTGCTGCTTCTTGGCGGTTGTACCGTTTTTGACAGCTTCAGCGAAGTGGATGCGCTGAATGATGTGCAAGCTGTTGGCAGCCCGTTTACACAGGCATTGACCTCGGAATACCGCACGTTCTCAAATGCTGAACTGCATGATCATTTCGATTACCCGGACTCGCTGCACTTCGCGCGTAAGGGTCTGGCAGCAGCTGCCGGTGAAAACGTATTGCCGGAACCGGTAACGGACTGGAATCTGGAGGAGAATCAGATTCAGGAATTGAGCGCCGCACGCGGCCGCCTGCTTCTGGCGTTTGATCTGGGGGCCCGCGAAAGCGCCCCTGCTCTGTCCGCTACGGCGCAAGCCCGATTCGATTGCTGGATTGAAAATTCAGAAGAAAAAGATCCTGATGCGGAAAGCTGCAAAAGCCAGTTCCTGAACGCCATGAACCAGCTGGAAGGCCAGATCGGCCCCGCTCCGGCCCCGGCACCGCTGAATGACTCCGGCCTGATGGAACCCGTGCAGGCTCTGGATGTCCAGCCTGACGGCCCAATGGCCCCTGAAGATGCTGTTTATCTGGTCTTCTTCAACTGGGATTCCTCTGAACTGGGCGCTGCCGCGCTGAATGTTCTGGATGCTGTGCAGCAGGAAGTTCAGAAAAACCCGCCCAGCGCAATCAACATCATCGGTCACGCCGATACATCGGGTAGCAAGGATTATAACCAGCGCCTGTCTTTCCGCCGTGCAACGGCGTTCGTGACGCTCTGGTAGAACGCGGAATCGCTGAAAACACGCTGCAGATTGACGGCCGCGGAGAAGAAGAACTTCTGGTTCCGACACCGGACAATATCCGCGAACCGGCTAACCGCCGTGCGAATATCTCCTTCCAGTAAAAAGGACAGCCCATAAAGTTTTAGAAAGCGCGGGAATACTGTTTCCGCGCTTTTTTCTTATCGCCCGTTCGTGGTAAAAAGGGGAAGCCTTGATAACAAAGGTTTCTATCAATGGACTTTAGACCCATACTTTTCATTGTCGGCCTTTTGCTGTGTACCATGTCGGTATCACTGGCCCTGCCAATGCTGGTTGATCTGTCGTTTGGCAATTCTGACTGGAAAGTGTTTTTCTTTTGCATACTGGCAACAGGCTTTTTCGGTGGATCGCTAGTGATCAGCACAGCCAGCCCCGTACAGGGATTTTCGATACGCCAGGCCTTCATGCTTTTATTTCTGTGTTGGTTGTGCGTAGCGGCCTTTGGCTCATTACCTTTCTATATGTGTGCACTTAATCTTAGCCTGACCGATTCGTTCTTTGAATCCATGTCGGGAATTACCACCACAGGGGCCACCATACTGAAAAATCCGGATATGGCTCCGCCCGGTATTTTAATGTGGCGCGCTATCCTGCAGTGGCTGGGAGGCATCGGGATTATCATGATGGCGATATCCGTTCTGCCTTTCCTGAAGGTGGGCGGTATGCAGCTTTTCCGGATGCAAGGGGGGGATGATGATCAATCCCTGCCGCGCTTTGCCCGTCTGGCCCAGTCTATCATCTGATTTACCTGCTGCTGACGGCGCTCTGCCTTGTGGCTTATATGCTGGGGGGGATGGATGCTTTTCACGCGCTGGCCCACAGCATGGCCACCATTTCCACCGGCGGCTTTTCAACCCATGGCCGTTCGTTCATGGATGTCACCAATCCATGGATGGATCTGGCCGCGATCATATTCATGATTGCCGGGGCTTTACCGTTTTTGCTGTATGTGAAACTGCTCAAGGGTAATATTGTTCCCCTGCTCCGTGATGCACAAGTACGGCTGTTTTTTATCCATTATTGCCATTGCTACGCTGATCCTGAGCATTCACCTGATGTACGCCGATTTTGATGGAACCTGTGGACGCCGTGCGCACGCGGCTTCAACGTGTATCCATGATCACCGGCACCAGTTCACC
>JAJOJU010000027.1 GCA_021208265.1 Alphaproteobacteria bacterium
GACAAGAAGGCGCAAAAAGAGTGTTGACGGGCAATTCGGCGGCCCATATAAGCCGCCACTTCCGGACGGGCCACGGCCTTCTGAAGGGACCCGGAGCCTCGGTTCCAGCTGTTTGACATCGTAAGAGATTAAGGAAGAGAAACGCAGGCGGCGTGATAGCTTGCGGACCTCACCGGAGAGCAATCTCCGAGGGTCCATACGATCACGACGGATGCGTTTCTTGAGAGAAAATTCTTTTATCCATCGGATGGGTTTCGGCCTGTCCTTTGTGACAAAGGGTTTCTCGTCAAAAGAACGCAATACTTATGCTTAACAGCTTGAGTGACTGTCCCATTTTCCTGGGATGGTTTCGTCAGATCAACACTCAACTTGAGAGTTTGATTCTGGCTCAGAACGAACGCTGGCGGCAGGCCTAACACATGCAAGTCGAACGATATAGTGGCAGACGGGTGAGTAACGCGTGGGAACGTACCTTTCGCTAAGGAATAGCTCCGGGAAACTGGTGGTAATACCTTATACGCCCTTCGGGGGAAAGATTTATCGCTGAAGGATCGGCCCGCGTTGGATTAGGTAGTTGGTGGGGTAATGGCCTACCAAGCCTACGATCTATAGCTGGTCTGAGAGGATGATCAGCCACACTGGGACTGAGACACGGCCCAGACTCCTACGGGAGGCAGCAGTGAGGAATATTGGACAATGGGGGCAACCCTGATCCAGCCATGCCGCGTGAATGATGAAGGCCTTAGGGTTGTAAAGTTCTTTTAGATGTGAAGATAATGACGGTAGCATCAGAAAAAGCTCCGGCTAAATTCGTGCCAGCAGCCGCGGTAATACGAATGGAGCAAGCGTTGTTCGGAATCACTGGGCTTAAAGCGTGCGTAGGCGGATTTGCAAGTCAGAAGTGAAATCCCAGGGCTCAACCCTGGAACTGCTTTTGAAACTGCAAGTCTAGAATCCCGGAGGGGCCAGTAGAATTCCGAGTGTAGAGGTGAAATTCGCAGATATTCGGAGGAATACCAGTGGCGTAGGCGACTGGCTGGACGGGCATTGACGCTGAGGCACGAAAGCGTGGGTAGCAAACAGGATTAGATACCCTGGTAGTCCACGCCGTAAACGATGTGTGCTAGTTGTCGGGACCTTCGGTTTCGGTGACGGAGCGAAAGTTTTAAGCACACCGCCTGGGGAGTACGGCCGCAAGGTTAAAACTCAAAGGAATTGACGGGGACCCGCACAAGCGGTGGAGCATGTGGTTTAATTCGAAGCAACGCGAAGAACCTTACCCACTCTTGACATACCTCTTGGGACTTTCAGAGATGATTGTCTTCGGTTCGGCCGGGGAGGATACAGGTGCTGCATGGCTGTCGTCAGCTCGTGTCGTGAGATGTTTGGTTAAGTCCAGCAACGAGCGCAACCCTTATCGACTGTTGCCATCATTAAGTTGGGCACTCTGTCGAGACTGCCGGTGATAAGCCGGAGGAAGGCGGGGACGACGTCAAGTCATCATGGCCCTTACGAGTGGGGCTACAAACGTGCTACAATGGTAGTGACAGTGAGCAGCCAGGCCGCGAGGTCGAGCTAATCTCTAAAAGCTATCTCAGTTCAGATTGCACTCTGCAACTCGAGTGCATGAAGTTGGAATCGCTAGTAATCGCGCATCAGCGTGTCGCGGTGAATACGTTCCCGGGTCTTGTACACACCGCCCGTCAAGTCATGGGAGTTGGTTCTACCTGAAGGTGGTGCGCTAACTTCGGAGGCAGCCAACCACGGTAGGATCAGCGACTGGGACTAAGTCGTAACAAGGTAGCCGTAGGGGAACCTGCGGCTGGATCACCTCCTTTCTAAGGATGTGTCTGGTGCCTTTCTGTTAATCAGGCAAATGCTGTTGCCCGCATATCTCTACTTTTCGTAAGGATCGACCGATCTCTAGGTTCGCCGGTCCGTTTATTTAGAACGGGCTTGTAGCTCAGTTGGTTAGAGCACACGCTTGATAAGCGTGGGGTCGCAAGTTCAAGTCTTGCCAGGCCCACCATTCTAACGGGCCCTTAGCTCAGCTGGGAGAGCGCCTGATTTGCATTCAGGAGGTCAGCGGTTCGATCCCGCTAGGGTCCACCAATTTTTCGTTTAAGCGTTCAATGAGCGTTTAAATGAGGAATTAGTTCCTCAGTTCTTAAACATCGTAAATAGGAAATGAAAAGACATCATTCAGTGATGTTCGCGTTAGTAATAACGTGATGCGCTGATTGATATCATAGTTCATCATATTCTTTTGTAGGGAATATGATGATCTCCAATGTCTGACAAAATTAACTGAGAACATTTTCGGGAATTCAAAAGGCCCGAAAATAATTCAATGATGCAGGTTTATCCCTGCGCGTGATTTGAATTCAAGCGTTTTGAAGGGCATCTGGTGAATGCCTTGGCGATTAAAGGCGATGAAGGACGTGGCAGGCTGCGATAAGCTTCGGGGAGGTGTCAACACCCAGTGATCCGAAGATTTCCGAATGGGGAAACCCACCTTTAGACTTGTTTTTGTTTTCTAATCTTTCGGGATTGGGAAATGATAACGGGTCTTATCAAAGGTATAATAATCTGAATACATAGGGTTATTAAGCAAACCCGGGGAATTGAAACATCTTAGTACCCGGAGGAAAGGACATCAACCGAGACTCCGTTAGTAGTGGCGAGCGAACGCGGACCAGGCCAGTGGCACAAGAGTAAGAACGAGAAGCATCTGGAAAGTTGCACCAAAGTGGGTGATAGTCCCGTATCGGTAGAAAGCTTTTGTGTCCTCGAGTAAGGCGGGACACGTGAAATCCTGTCTGAACATGGGGGGACCATCCTCCAAGCCTAAGTACTCTTAATCGACCGATAGTGAACAAGTACCGTGAGGGAAAGGTGAAAAGAACCCTGATAAAGGGAGTGAAACAGACCTGAAACCAGATGCCTACAAGCAGTCGGAGGGGGCTTGACCCCTGACGGCGTACCTTTTGTATAATGGGTCCGCGAGTTAGTCTTACATGCAAGCTTAAGCCGTTAGGTGTAGGCGCAGCGAAAGCGAGTCTGAATAGGGCGACATAGTATGTGGGATTAGACCCGAAACCCGGTGATCTAGATATGGGCAGGCTGAAGTATGGGTAACACCATATGAAGGGCCGAACACACGTCTGTTGAAAAAGACGGTGATGACCTGTGTCTAGGGGTGAAAGGCCAATCAAACCGGGTGATAGCTGGTTCTCCGCGAAATCTATTTAGGTAGAGCGTCATGTCTTACTCCAGGGGGTAGAGCACTGGATGGGCTAGGGGGGAGCGATCCTTACCAAACCTAACCAAACTCCGAATACCTGGAAGTACAATCATGGCAGACAGTCCGTGGGTGATAACGTCCATGGACAAGAGGGAAACAACCCAGACCTACAGCTAAGGTCCCCAAATAATGGCTAAGTGGAAAAGGAAGTCGGAAGTCCAAGACAACCAGGAGGTTGGCTTAGAAGCAGCCACCCTTTAAAGAAAGCGTAATAGCTCACTGGTCTAATTAAGACTTCTGGCGCCGAAGATGTAACGGGGCTAAAGCCATTTACCGAAGCTTAGGATGCACTATGTGCATGGTAGCGGAGCATTCTGTAAGCCTGCGAAGGTGTACCGTGAGGTATGCTGGAGGTATCAGAAGTGAGAATGCGGACATGAGTAACGAGAAGAGTGTGAGAAACACTCTCGCCGAAATTCCAAGGGTTCCTACGTCAAGTTAATCTGCGTAGGGTGAGCCGGCCCCTAAGGCGAGGCAGAAATGCGTAGTCGATGGGAACCACGTTAATATTCGTGGGCCAGTGGATGTGTGACGGTGGCCGTAAGTTGTCTATCCTTATTGGATTGGTATAGGCAGCGAAGGACATCCAGGAAATAGCCTCCACATAGACCGTACCCGAAACCGACACAGGTGGAATGGTAGAGAATACCAAGGCGCTTGAGAGAACTATCCTGAAGGAACTCGGCAAATTGCATCCGTAACTTCGGGAGAAGGATGCCCCATGTATAGGCAACTATGTATGGGGGCACAGACCAGGGGGTAGCGACTGTTTATCAAAAACACAGGGCTCTGCGAAGTCGCAAGACGACGTATAGGGTCTGACGCCTGCCCGGTGCTGGAAGATTAAGAGGAGGAGTGCAAGCTCTGAATTGAAGTCCCAGTAAACGGCGGCCGTAACTATAACGGTCCTAAGGTAGCGAAATTCCTTGTCGGGTAAGTTCCGACCTGCACGAATGGCGTAACGACTTCCCCACTGTCTCCAGGGTAGACTCAGTGAAATTGAATTCGAGGTTAAGATGCCTCGTACCCGCGGTCAGACGGAAAGACCCTATGAACCTTTACTATAGCTTCACAGTGGCAATATGACTGATTTGTGTAGAATAGGTGGGAAACTTTGAAGCCGGGGCGCCAGCTCTGGTGGAGTTGAAATGTGAAATACCACCCTGATTTTTTGTATTGTCTAACCGCGTTCCCTTATCGGGATCCGGGACCCTGTGT
This sequence comes from Alphaproteobacteria bacterium, assembly GCA_021208265.1. Lineage (GTDB taxonomy): Bacteria > Pseudomonadota > Alphaproteobacteria > Micavibrionales > Micavibrionaceae > JAJOJU01. The sequence goes on from JAJOJU010000027.1 coordinate 4,523, forward strand.
GGTGGGTAGTTTGACTGGGGCGGTCGCCTCCCAAACAGTAACGGAGGCGCGCGATGGTTGGCTCAGGACGGTCGGAAATCGTCCATTGAGTGCAATGGCATAAGCCCGCCTGACTGAGAGACTGACAAGTCGAGCAGGTGCGAAAGCAGGTCATAGTGATCCGGTGGTTCCGCATGGAAGGGCCATCGCTCAACGGATAAAAGGTACTCTAGGGATAACAGGCTGATAGCGCCCAAGCGTCCACAGCGACGGCGCTGTTTGGCACCTCGATGTCGGCTCATCTCATCCTGGGGCTGGAGCAGGTCCCAAGGGTATGGCTGTTCGCCATTTAAAGAGGTACGTGAGCTGGGTTCAGAACGTCGTGAGACAGTTCGGTCCCTATCTGCCGTGGGAGTTGGAGTTTTGAGAGGGTCTGTCCTTAGTACGAGAGGACCGGGATGGACGCACCTCTGGTGTACCTGTTGTCGCGCCAGCGGCATCGCAGGGTAGCTATGTGCGGAATAGATAACCGCTGAAAGCATCTAAGCGGGAAACTAGCCTCAATACCAGAACTCCCTATCAGAGCCGTGGAAGACCACCACGTTGATAGGCTGGATGTGGAAGAGTGGTAACACTTGAAGCTAACCAGTACTAATTGCTCGATTGGCTTGAATTTAAATTACGTAATGGTGTTTACAAAAGGCCATTACTCACGCGCAGCGATAAATTCGCCTAGCGGTTCGAGCTCAATAAATTTTAATGGCATTGGAGATAAACGTCTTTTCACAAGGTTTTAAACGATCTGGTGGTTTTAGCGAGAGTGAAACACCCCATCCCATTCCGAACTGGACCGTGAAACCTCTTAGCGTCGATGGTACTGCGTCTTAAGGCGTGGGAGAGTAGATCGCTGCCAGATCTTTTAAACCCTTGTGAAAACAGCTTTTCATTCCTGTTTATTTGAACACAAAAAACCCGGCCTCTTATGAAGCCGGGTTTTTGTTTGTATTGAAGCCGTTAGGCTGCTTTCTGGCTTTGTTGCACCATTTCAAGCATTTGTTTTTCTACGGCTTTAGGGTCGGCGCGCAAGGCAGCGTATAGCCCTTGGGCCATGGGATCAGTGAAAACATCTTCCGCGCCGCTCGCAATGGCTTTTAGCGTTTCCTGCGCCACCATTGCGGGCGGGAACTTATCCATGGGAACATCACGCGCCATATCCGTATCAATCGGGCCGGGATAAACGCCAATTACCTTTGTGCCCTGCGCGGCCAGTAAAGCGCGGCTGGATAAAATGAGCGAGTGGACGGCAAATTTTGAAGCGACATAGGTCATAAAAGCAGGGAAGGCAACGTGACCTGCGATGGAAGAGACGGTGATAAGCGTGCCGCCGCCATTCTTTTTCAGCACCGGGGCAAAGGCTTGGGTGATAAGCAGCGGGCCAATATAATTCACCTCAAATTGCTGACGGGCATTATTGGCGGCTTTTGCATCATCCAGCCCGTCCATAAGGGCAATGCCGGCATTGTTAATCAGGATTTGCACATCGGACGCCGTTTGCGCGGCGGCCTTAACATCCGCTTCTTTGGTAACGTCCAGCTTCAGCGGCACATATATATTCGGATGCGCGGCAACCATGTCCTTCACATTGGCCGTATCACGTGTGCCAAGATAGATTTTTCTTGCTCCGGCCTTTAGGAATTCCTCAGCATAGGCTTTGCCAATACCGCGGTTGGCGCCGGTAATTAATACGATTTTGTTTTGAACGGTGGTCATTATATTCCCCTTGTTAAGATTTGTTTCTGAGTAAGCAAGCTAGAATAGTTAATATTACTTTCAATCCGAAAACCGTTTTTTGTAAAAATTATTAGCAGGCTATTTGTAAAGCCGCTGAATCGCACTATCTTGGTGGGGTAATGATCGAAAAAATTATCACCGATTTTTTGTTTTTATGGGCCGCGATTGATCCGATCGGCACGCTGGTGATATTTACAGGCCTTACGAAATCCTTCAAAGCCCCGGAAAGAAAAGCGGTGGCTTTAAAGTCAGTTCTTTATGCCGGGGTTGTAATGCTGGGGGCGCTGGCGCTGGGGCAGATTATCCTGACAGGCATGGGTGTGCGCATGGTTTCGTTGCAGATGGCGGGGGGTGTTATTCTGTTCCTGTTTGCCTTGAAGATGATTTTTTCCAGCTTTGAAGGCGATATCAAACCGGGGGATGATGCCCACAGCATCGCCGTGTTTCCGCTGGCCATTCCCTCCATCGCCACGCCGGGCGCGATTATGGCGGTGATCTTGATCACCGATAATCATATCTATTCGCTTTATCAGCAGATCCTGACGGCGTTGGTTTTGGTGTCCATTCTGGTCATCACCTATATCATGATGCTGCTGTCCGAGCGCATCCTGAAAGTGATAGGCCATAACGGCGCAGCTGTGCTTGTGAAAGTGATGGGCATGTTGCTGGCAGCGCTTTCCGTGGAGCTTATTATGGAAGCTATCGGCATTGAGCGCTGGCTGGTTCCTGAAACGGCATCGTCTACTCTTCCGGCTTTTTGATTGACATATCTTGCTCTTCTCCTTAAAAAAGATCGGGAAGGGAAAGTATATGTCTAATATATTGAAAAAAATGAAAGTTTCTGACTATGCTGTCGTGCCGGACCTAAGCAATTTATTTGCGGAATGTGATCGGGCCAAGCAAGACTTAAAAGCAACACCACAGGATGATTCCCTGACGTCTACTTTTCTGCGGGCGGCTGATGAAATTAGAGAACAAGCTGCTTTTGTCCGGATTACGCCGGATACTGACCGGCGCTTGCTGGAACAGCTCTGGCGTGATGAGAAAGTTCACCCCACAGATACATTTGAAGAATATCTTGCCACGCGTATCGGATGGCCCGGCGATCACAAGGCAGCTTTCGCCCTTGTCGCTCAGGATGAAAATGGTCCGCGCGCCATAGCTGCCATATATGTGTATTACGATAACATCAAGCCTGATGGTTTTGGTGTGGTTAACCTGAAAACGCTGCGCGGCGATATTCATACTATTAAAACAGAAGTGCCGCGTGCGTTGGAGCCAGATGAAGATCCTGATGTGGCCTATTTTTACACGGTGACGTCCAAATTGCCGAAGGCAGCGTATACCCTGATCAGAAAAGTGGGTGAGATGCATGACAGAATGTTGAAGTCAACTATCTCTCCGGCCCGCGAATTTACAAGGGGTCGGGATATGGATGTCTTTGATGCTTTGCCGGAGGATGAGCGTAGAGCGCAACTGGCGGATTATATTTCCACGCGCGAAGGCTATGACGACATGGATTCTGTAGCTTTCTTCCATATGGATAACGGTAACGGTGCTTATGCCGGCTGGGCCAGTTTTAATCCCGGCAAGCCGGATGATCGGGTTATGATGCATTATATTTACTCCAATAATCCCGGTCTGGCATTTGATAATCAACGTGCTTTCCGGGCGGGTTACGTGCCGATGGGGCGTGCACTTTGGTCTACGTTGTCATCAGAAAAGCAGGCGCGCGTTTATGCCGTTGATGAGGCGTTAAGCGTAGCGCCGTACCCGCCGGAGCAGGAATATACCCTTTGACATGCTATGTAAATTAATGTAAACCTGCTCCCGTCAAACAGGAGTAGCTTATATGATCGTTTTACCCGCTGAGATATCTACAGAACTGGAATGCCTTAATCCGGTTTTTAATACGGTGGCACCGGGGACGGCTTTGAACGGGAAGATACTTCTGGCCCGTGATCTGTCAGATGTCAGCGCTCTGAAAGATCCTGCCGTGAGCGCCATAGTACTGGATGCTTCAAATATCCCTGAAATAAAGGATTTGATGGATTTCATTGAAGCTGGGCGTAGTGATGAGAAAAAGCTGAAACGCCAATTAAGCCGCATGTTATTCTTCCGGCCTGAAGAATCTGTGGCGTGCAGGCGATTTCTTACCCGGACTTTTTTTAAAGAGGTTGCGCTGGCGCGGCACGCCCTCGGTAATGCAGAGATTGGTAATGCCAACGACCAGCGCCATCTTGTGGAAGCCGACCGATATTCCTGGGGAAGGTTTTTTGAATATACGGTTGTTTCCGTTAATCTGGGCCGCGGCGAAAACCGGGAGAGTGGTCTTAAATATCTTCTGAGCCCCATAACCGATGAGCGTTATCAGGATATCAAAGGACGCCCCTGGCAGGATGTTGCCAAAGACAATCCGGATCTTGAGTGGGGTGAATTACAGCCGGGGCAAATTCTTGTCTATAAAGGCGGTAAGCCGGAGAACATGCCTCTGCTGGTCAAAGCCGGACCGGTTGTTGAGGGAGCGCAGAGCTACGCCCGTTTTGAGCTGAGTGATGCTCTTATCCCGCTGCCGCCGGTGCATTAATAACAACCATGCCTGTACCCGCCATGCCTTTACCTTCCGATGCGGGGTCGCGGAATAATTGTTCGTCAACAATGACAGATGTGCCGTTATTCTTCAGCGTCTTCAAACCTGCCACCATGGAAATGTGATTACCCGCTTTCAGAATGGGGTACCATATCAGGAATACACCGTTCGGCCATGCGGCATGGGCTGCTCTCACGGCATCCAATACCTGCCTGTATTCCGTTTTAACCTCGTAGCTGGGGTCAATCAGAACGCCGCCCTGTTTTTGAGGCGGCGGCAGCAGTGTGCTTAAAACGTCATAGCCGTCTTCTTTCAAGACTTTGGCAAAAGAGAAGGTTTGCATCGATTTTTTTAAGAAACTCAATTTCACCCTTATGCATTTCACACAAGGTTATCTGATCACCGGGTTCCAGAATTTTTGCAGCAATATAGGCGGAGCCGGGGTAAAACCCTTTACGCTTCTTATTCACCTTGTCGATCAGTTTTAGATATTTTTCAACCTCTGGCGGGGCATTCTTACGGCCTTCCGTCTTTTCACGGAAGCTTAAGAATCCGTCCCGGTATTCGCCCAGTTTCTGAGCTTCCGGGGATGATAGATCATACAGCCCACGCCCGGCATGGGTGTCTAGCCAGAACAGTTTTTCTTTCGTTTTTTTTGAGCGCCGTTAAAACGCGGATCAGCCAGAGATGTTTCTGAACATCCGCCGCGTTCCCAGCGTGATATATATGCTGATAACTAAGCATGATCGCGGTCCCGGCGTGATATGAAGATGCCAGGATGCAGGGCTTCATCAGGCTCTCCATCATAAGCGCATATATAAATGATGCCCGGCACATCAGCCCCGGCATCTTTACGCAACACATGATCAGTTTGCATCAGGACACGATAGCCGGATTGTTTGAGAAGCCGTGCAATATAATCCGGGCTGTGCGAAAAGCGGTGATCTTCACCCAGTGAAAAATCGAGGCTCCCTGCGTCATCTTGCCGCTGGATACAGAAAGCGATCAGCCCGCCAGTAGCAAGCTGTCTTGCCGCAGCCGGCAAAATATCATCAAGCGCCCCGCAGTAATTGAAGACGTCACTGGCTAAAATCAGATCGAATTTACTGTCCGTGCCGCGCAAATGATCCAGCAGGTCGGCATGGTGCAGGCGGTGATATAGGATTTTTTTTCAGCTTCGCTCAGCATGCCCGCAGAAATATCAACGCCCTCAATCCAGCTGGCATAAGGGGCCAGGCCTTCTGTGGCAAGCCCTGTGCCGCAGCCGAGATCCAGAATACGGGCAAAGTGGCCCAGGGGGGCCAGATCTTTTAGAAGTTTTTGCAGGGTGAACGGCACCGAATATTCCAGATTTTCAATCAGGTGGCGGTCAAAGCGCGGTGCATATTCATCGAACAGGCTTTGTACATAACCGGATGGCAGGCTGTCTTCCATGGTATGAGCCCCCAGAAGCTGCAGCTTGACCTTTGCCCCTTGCCGGTCAGCGGGGTCCAGTTTCAGTGCCTGTTCAAAAAATGCTATGGCTTCGCTGGTGTTTCCAGTCTCCATATAAATTTTACCAGCCTCGAAAGCCGGGACAGGCCATGACGGTACCAGCTCGGCGATACTGGAAAGTAATTCAAGGGCTTCGGCGCTCTGCCCGGATTCTAAAAAAGCCATGGCATATTCAAAACGTTTGTCTGCTTGAATATTGCCCGATGAAAAAACAGTTGTGAGCGCCATGAGTCTTTGCACCGCCATTTTAATTTTCTTGCTTTTATAGCCGATTTTACGTTTATATAAAGATAATCTTTGGCAATACCTTCGCGCTTAGACTACGTTCAGCCCGAATTTTTTGACTATCCAAAGAGCTGAAAACCTAACGCAAAGGAGTTTTTGCAAATGTCTACCCAAACCGGAACCGTAAAATGGTTCAACCCCACCAAAGGCTTTGGCTTTATTGTGCCTGAAACTGGCGGTGCTGATGTGTTTGTACATATCAGCGCTGTTGAGAAGGCCGGCTTGAGCACTCTGAATGAAGGGCAAAAACTGGAATTCGAACTTCAGGATAACCGCGGCAAAAAAGCAGCTGCAAACCTGAAAGTCGCTGAGTAAGCAAAACTCATATTTCTAAAAACGGGCCTTGTTGCAGGGCCCGTTTTTTTATTGACTAAAATAATTAGACATAATAAATTAAGCCGGTTTGATGAGGAGATAAAAATGTCATCCAATCCTGATAGAGATCGTCTGGAATTGTTGCGCCCGGAAGAGGCGTATTACAACGACAAGATCAACGTGCTGAGAATCTATTTCAGCCGTGCCACGGCGGATCATGCTAAATGGGCGGTATCGCGTATTCAGAAAGATCTCTATCTTGGGCGGAATACAGTGTTATCTGCTGCGAATGCCGAAGGGACAAGCGTGGATATGCAGATGTCCAATATCCGCTATCAGGATATTATCGAGGCACTCGATAGTATCTTCGGTGCTAAAAACATAACGCGTACGCCGGATTACATTGTTACCCCCTTCAGCAAAACAACATATATCACCCATATAAATCTGGACGGCGTAGCGCCGGTCTAATCTTCCTGCAAGATATCCAGCGGTGTGGTTGCCGAGCGGGCAGGCAGCGGCACAAAAGGTTTTTGTTCATCGACAATGACAGGTGACCCGGCCCAGGCTCGGTAAAGCGAGAACAGAACATAAAGTGATGTGCATATGGCGCATATCGTAAAGAAGCTCTGTGGGCCGTACCATTGCAGAAACAGGCCGATAATAAACGGTCCGGCAACGGAGCCCGCACCATTCAATAAAATCAGAGCCGTTGAGGCCGATACCATTTCATCCGGTTTCAACTGGTCGTTCATATAAGATACGCCGATGCTGTATATGGAGGATAAGGTCCCGCCAAATATGAAAGCCAGTGGGTATACCCAGCCCGTTACGTTTATGGCTATGGCCACAGCGGTAGCAGTCAGACCTAAAACAATTAGCATTTTACGGCGGTCTATTTTATCGGAGAGCCACCCTGTCGCCAGCGGTATGGTAGCGCATCCCAGAATATAACAAGCCATCAGCATGGCCGCTTGCGATGGGGTAAACCCAATTCCGAGAGCATAAAGTGTGCCTAGCGTAAACATGCTGCTGGCACAAAACCCGGTTGTGAAAACGCTCATCAATGATAGCGGCGATGTTTTTATGAGCTTTCTGAAGGATAGAGCAGCAGGTTGCTGATAGCCGGGGGCTGGTCTGTCTGCCAGAGTTAAAGGGACAACTGAAAATGATATAAGGGTCGAGATCAGGATAAATAGCCCCATGCTTTCTACGGGGGCAAGGCCGATCAGGAATTGCCCGATAAAGAGGCCGCCATGCAGACACAGGAAATAAAAGCCGTATATCCGGCCGCGCAGATGATTAACAGCTGTGCTGTTAAGCCAGCTTTCCACAACGATAAATAGACCGGCAAAGCTTATGCCGCTGATGATCCGGACGATGGCCCATACCCAAGGCACAACAAAAAAACCGTGCAGCAAAATAACCGGGGCGGCAATACAAGCAAGGGCGGCGAATACACGGATATGTCCTACCGCAGCAATAAGCCGCGGCGCTAACAGGCATCCGATGAGGAAACCGACATAGTGCAGCGACATGATTGTGCCTGTGACGGCAACGGGAAATTCAGCGGCATCGGCCCTTAAACCAAGAAGTGTCCCCTGCAGACCATTCCCCACCATCAATAGGAAAAGCCCTGCCAGCAAAGGAAAAACCATGAGTAACGATATGCGTAATTCTTTGTAAGACATGGGTATCAGTATAACGCGAAAAACAATTTTCTTCATCCCCGGAGGTAGATGTTTCTTATAACGGTATCAATATGTTTGTTGAAATAAAGCATCATCTTTGTGCCATGCAGTATAACATTATTTTTACTTGGGTCCGAAAATTAGGTATCGTGACTTCATTCACTGATGAAACAGAGGAGGCAATAATGAAAATGAAAGCTTGTGCTTCAGCATCTGGCGGCGTCATTTTTGTGCCGGAAAAGTTAGAACGTAAAAATTGCGTAACAAAACCTCTTACTAAAAAGACGGTGTCGAAGGGCAAAGGGATTTCCCGCTCTAACGACAATAAGACCGAAGGGGCGCCCCTGTAAAATAATCGCGTATATAGATCAGTTTTGAAAACGGCTTTCCTTACGTGTCCTCAAGGAAGGCCGTTTTTGTTTTTATAATCTTGATATTTTCGATGACGACCTTTACACCTTTGATGTTGCGATGCATCAAGAGAAAAGGTCTTCAAATCATGGATATCAGCAAAATTGCGATTGGCCCGCATGTGCCGAACGAAGTGAATATCATCATCGAAAATCCGATGGGGGGCATTCCCGTTAAATATGAACTGGATAAAGAAAGCGGTGCCATGTTTGTTGACCGTTTTTTGCACACATCCATGTTTTATCCCGGTAATTACGGCTTCATTCCGCATACGCTGTCCGGCGATGGTGATCCGGTGGATGTTCTGGTCGTGGGCCGCGTGCCGGTGATGCCGGGGGCTGTTATGACGGTACGGCCCGTGGGAGTTCTTCTGATGGAAGATGACGGCGGGCAGGATGAAAAAATTATCGCTGTGCCGGCGGACAAGCTTTATCCCTATCACCGCGATGTGATGGAATATACCGATCTGCGTCAGATCAACCGCGATCAGATCGAACATTTCTTCTCGCACTATAAAGATCTTGAAAAAGGCAAGTGGTCAAAAACATTGGGCTGGCGCGATGCTGCTACCGCCCGCCAGATGATCATGGATGGAATTGAGCGCGCAAAGAATGCTGTCAAAGCCGCTTAGTTAAAGCGAAAATTTATCCAGAACCAGAATGTTGGAAAAGCCGCGCGCTGATAGGTAATCAGCGGCGTGGCGGCTGCGGATGTTCCCTGCGCATACGAAGGCCAGGGGCTTGTCATCCGGAAGCTCATCAAGGCGCTGCGGCACCTGCATCAGCGGAATGTGCAGCGCGCCGGGAATAGGGTCAATCTCCAGTTCCTCCGCTTCCCGCACATCCACGATAACCGCATCATGAGGCAGGTCGTTATAAGCCACCAGAGGGGCATAAGAACAGGCTTGCGTGTCGGGGGCTGATTTCTGGCGTTCATCACCGCAAAAAGGGCAGGCCGGGTTTTTAGAAACCTCAAGTTTTGTTAGGCGTAAATTCAGGAAATCAACCTGCATAAAATCGCCCGGCTTGGTGTCGCCCAGCCCGGTTAAATATAAAAGCGCCATATGGGCCTGCAGCAATCCCATCATGCCCGATGCCGAGCCGAGTACACCTGCCGTGGAGCAGTCAGGCGCATGATCGGGCAATTCCGGGAACAGGCAGCGATAGCAGGGAGCCCCTTCTTCATGCCCGGCAAACAACCCGGATTGTCCGGTAAATTGATGCACGCTGGCAGAGATAAGCGGCGTTTTTGTTTCTATCGCCCATTCATTCAGAAAGTTTTTGGCAGCAAAATTATCAGTGCCATCAAGCACCAGATCATAACGCCGTTCAATCTGCACATCTTGCAGGCGGCCTATCAGGCCAACGATTTCTATATCGGGGTTCAGGTGGTGCAAATATTCCGCGGCGATCTCAGCCTTGTGCTTGCCTACTTCCGTATCACGGTAAATCGTCTGGCGGTGGAGATTGCTGCGCGCAATTTTATCATGATCGAGGATGGTGATATGCCCCACGCCGGCCCCGGCTAAAGCAGGCAAAGCTGTTGCGCCCAGGCCGCCTGCCCCCACCATGAGGATGCATGAATCCAGCAGTTTATCTTGCTGCGCTTTTGTGAAGCCGGGAAGGGCAAGATGGCGGGCATAACGACCTTCCTCCATCTTTAAAAACTCCCCTGATGCCAGAGTGGTTTATCGATAAGGGGGGTGGAAGGTGTCGCCGATTCCTGCGGAGCGATAATGCCGGAAAGATAAGCGGCGCGCCCGGCCTCAATCGCTTTAGAAAAAGCGCCTGCCATAGCAGCGGGATCACCCGCTTTGGCAACGGCTGTGTTGAGCAGTACGGCATCATAACCTATTTCCATCGCAGCGGCGGCGTGCGATGGCGCACCGATTCCGGCATCTACCACAAGGGTGATTTCAGGGAATCTCTCTCGCAGCAATTTGAGGGCATAAGGGTTATTCAAGCCCCGGCCAGAACCAATCGGGGCGCCCCAGGGCATTAAAATATGGCAGCCCGTAGCAATCAGTTTTTCAGCCAGAACCAGATCATCGGTCATGTAAGGGAAAACAGTGAAATCTTTTTGGATAAGCGTTTCAGCCGCATCCAGCAGCGCGAATGGATCAGGTTGCAGTGTATAATCATCACCGATCACTTCCAGCTTGATCCAGTTCGTGCCAAACACTTCGCGGGCCATCTCAGCGGTGGTGACGGCTTCTTGCGCAGAATGGCATCCGGCGGTGTTGGGTAGGACGGGGATATTAAAACCCTTGATGATCTCCCAGAATTTCTGGCCTTTTCCGGCGGCGCTTTCCCGGCGCAAGGAAACCGTGAGAAGACCGGGTTGCGCAGCTTCAATCGCTTTGGCAAGCGCATCGGGAGAAGGGTACTGCGCCGTGCCCAGAAACAGGCGCGAAGAAAGTTGGGTTCCGGCAAGCGTGAGCTGATCCATCATCCCCCCTGCATTGGCCCTAAAATTTCGAGGCTGTCGCCATCTTCCATGGGGGTGTCGGACCATTGGTCGCGGGGTACAACGACATTGTTGCGGGCAACGGCGATCATCATCTCGATCATGTCTTCCTGTTCAAGGATATCGTACAGGTTAAGCGGCGCTGTGAAATCCTTCGGCGTTCCGTTGATTACGACCTTCATCTATGTCCCCTTTCATGAAGTAAGATATATAGGGCGTTTCGTTTTTTTTCTACAAGCGCCAGCACGCATTTTGCCATGACGGGAGAGAGCAGGAAACCATGGCGGTAAAGTCCATTGCTGCTGATGATATTTCCGGCCTGTGTAATGCGCGGCAAATTATCGGGGTAAGAAGGGCGAATGCCTGCCGTGATCTCCACAATATGTGCCTCAGCAAAACTGGGGTGCAGGGTGACAAGCGCACTCATCAATTCCATGGCGGATTTAACAGCCGGGCGTGGTTCCCCTTCGGCCTCGATATTCGTGGCGCCGATCATGAAAAGATTCCCTTCGCGCGGCACAATATAAAGCGCATAACGGGGGTGCATTAAGCGCACCGGGCGGGTGAGGATAAGGTCCGGATTATGGACGATAAGGAGTTCTCCTTTCACGCCGCGCAAGTCAGAATCCGTTTTTTGCGAGGCCATGCCACGCGCATCGATCACGAAATCGTAATGCCCCGAAATATGACCGGGATCAATATCTTGCTGTATTTTATGCTGCAGGTTTTGGATCAAAAACCGCATCGCTTTCTGGGGGTGGATATGGGCTTCTTCCGGCAGGTATAAGCCATCCGAAAATCTGTTGTTCAATCCTGGTTCTAATTCTGCAATACGGGCTTTATCAGTTATTTGTGCTTGCGGAGCATGCTGCGCGAACCGGGCCAGCATGTGACGGTCCTGAGGGTGAGCCAGAAGCAAGCTGCCACGCTGGGCAAATTCAAAGGCGCCGTTTTCTGATATGTCTTGCCAGATACGAATGCTTTCAAAGCAAGGCTCCAGAAAGGTAACCGGCATGTGTTCAATTTCAGCAAAGGGGGCCAGCATACCGCCTGCCTTGAAGCTGGCATTGTTTGCGGGGAAGCCGTCTGCATCAAAAATAGTGACGTTATGCCCGGCTTTTTGCAGCATATAGGCGCTCATCAGGCCCATAATGCCCGCTCCGGCTACGGCTATATTCTTACTGCTGATAGACATGAGCGGCAGGATACCATAAAAGATAGGAATTACACGCCCGGAATCTGCTGAAATCTGGTAAAATGAATTATGCGTATGGCGCTTGATAAAATCATGGAAATTCTGGGGGTCGACCACGTGCTGACCCCTTATGAAACACAGCCATGGATGTTCTATCACGAGGGCGAGGGGATTACCTGCAGCGCCGAGATACGCATGGGTGGGCGCGGCACGGATGTGGAGGCCGAGGTTCAGTTCATCAAGGACCATGGCGATGAGGATGAAGGTGAAGAAGAAGGGCAGGGTGACCAGTCCGGCGGTGGTGAGGAATTACCGCCCGAACCCCGCATAGACCCCATGACCGGGATGCCTATCCCGCCGGAGGAAGATATGGGGCCGCCGGTTCTGGAACAGCTGAAGGCCGGTAAACCTTATCAGGTCATGTTTATGCGTATTTTGCCCTTATCATCAGGCGATAATGAATGGGCCACCAGAAAATTATTTGTGAAGGGGAAAGACTTCGAAAATGATTTCCACGGTTGGGAAGAAAAAGGGTGTGAGTTTTTCCGTGCCTGTATCGAGGCCATGCAAATGGGAGAGATCCCGGATATTGAGGAGCTAATCGAAACCGTTCTGGCAGACAGCAGTTGGGGCGGCGGGCGGCGTGGGCGTATCGGGCGGAAATCGCCCAAGATCAAACCCGCGAACCTGCTGGGCATGAAATCCGGGATGTAAATTCTGTTACTGGCGCAGAATGACTATGCCGTATTTGGTGGCAATCTCGGCAAGGCGCCTTTGAAAAATTCCAGAACCGGGCGGAAATGCCATTTGGGGCCTTCTCGGTCGATATAGGCGGTGACCATGGCAAAATCATGTTCCTGATCGCGCATTTCATCTGTCAATTCATAGCGCATAAGTTCGATCTGGTTTTCAGCATTAACCAGCCGCACAAAGCAGTTTTTAACACGGCTTAGGGACTGGTCTTTTTCGTAGCCCTGATAAATCGAAAGTACAATCGCGATCCGCATGATATCAAAGGGCAGCCCCAGAAGATCGATCATAATGGTTTCATCATCACCATCGCCGGCCCCCGTGCGGCTGTCGCCTGTATGCTTGACGGCACCGTTGCAGCCTTCGGGATTGTTGTAGAAAACGAAGTCTTCGTCTTCGCGGGTTTGTTCGTTTTTATCGAGGAGGAAAATGGATATATCAAGGTCCATATCCTCGCCCTGAAATGTGTTTACATCCCACCCCGCGCCGATCATCAGTTTTTTCAAGGTCGGGTCTTTGGCTGTTATGTTTTCATCGTCACCCGGTTTGACCAGGTTTTCGGAAATTTCGACCGTTTTACCTTCGAATTCGGTATCGAGAATATCGCCGCGTTCAGCCATTGCTTACTCCTTTTTTCCATCGCCCCAGTTAAGGCCGAAACCAAAAGCACGGTCCATTTCCTGGTGGCCGGGGAAATATTCTGTATAGTTGGTAAGCTTGATGCCGCCGCGCACGTTTTCAATGCCGCCCACAGCACAGAGTGCCAGATCATCATTCGTGGCATGCAGCGTTACGTACAAATCATTTTCGCCAGGAATATCCAAAACCACTTGCGGCTTGATTTTGCTCCAGCGGTTGGTGCCGTCATAAATGTAAATGTAAATCAGCATGCGCTTGATTTTGTCCCAGTGCAGGGCATTAACCATCAGGTACTCATCATCCCCGGCTCTGTTGCCGGTGCGCTCATCCCCCGAAAGGCTGATATAGGGCGGAGCGTCGAAATTACCGTATTTATCACCGAAGGCCTGAAGCGCGCCGCGTGTGCCGTCCTGCAGCTCGTAAAGGCAGCCGAGATCAAGATCGATCCCTTTGTTCATCAAGCGTTTAGCGATGCGCTCAAAAAAATTACCTTTTTGCAGGCGTGTGTTATCCCACGCCACACCGATACGGAAGTCAGGAAAACCGCTGGGGCCCGGCGATACGGCGATAGATTGTCCCGGTTGTGCCAGAAATTCGCAGTTTTTCGGGTTATCGCTGGCTTCGCGGTATCCGGCAGCACCCAAAGCCTTGCCGTGGCCCGAGAATTTGGCCCGGCTGCGGTTGGCTTCCATTAACGATGTTTGTGAGCTGCCTTCAGTCATGATTTATAGTTTACCTGCGCATGGTCATGCTGTCCAGCACGTGGCACCCCTTGATGTGATCGTTAACCAGCCCCATGGCTTGCATGAAGGCATAGCATGTGGTGGGGCCGACAAATTTCCAGCCCCGCTTTTTAAGGTCTTTGGAGAGCGCTTTGGATATATCGGTCTCGGACGGAATATCATTGCGCCCGTTCATACCGTTCAGGCGTTCCGGCTGCCAGCCCCAGAAATAGGCATCCAGCGAGCCATGTTCCTTTTCCATCTCAATCGCGCGGGCGGCGTTGTTGATGGTGGCCTCAATTTTACCGCGGTGGCGGATGATGCCGGCGTCTTGTACCAAGCGCTCGACATCTTGCGCGCCGTAGCGGGCAATCTTCTTATAATCAAATCCGTCAAAAGCTTTGCGGAAGTTTTCACGTTTTCTAAGAATCGTGATCCATGACAGGCCCGACTGAAACCCTTCCAGACAGATTTTTTCAAACAAGCGGATATTATCGTGCACGGGGTATCCCCACTCCTCATCATGATAGCGCATATAAAGGGGGTCATCCCCGCACCACCAACAGCGTTCACGGTTATCGGTTCCTTTTATCAGGTTGGTCATGGCTTTTTCCCTTGGCATTTCAGCGTTTTGACGTTAAATAATGTGGCAAAAGACAAAGGTAAAAACAATGGCTTCCTATCAATATGTTTATGTGATGAACGGGCTTTCCAAGGCCTATGACAACAAGAAGATTCTGGAGAATGTGACTCTCTCCTTCCTTCCCGGCGCGAAGATCGGGGTTTTGGGACCGAACGGTGCGGGTAAATCGACCCTGCTGCGGATTATGGCCGGGACCGATAAAGAAATCACGGGTGAAGCCTGGGCGGCGCAAGGCGCGAAGGTTGGTTATCTGGAGCAAGAACCGCAGCTCGATGCTTCCAAAACCGTGAAGGAAAACGTGCTGGAAGGCTTGGGTGAACTGAAAGCCAAGCTGGAGCGCTTCAATCAAATTGGTATCGAAATGGGTGAAGAGGATGCCGATTTTGAAAAACTCTCCGATGAAATGGCGCAGTTGCAGGATTATCTGGATGCCAATGATGGCTGGGAAATTGACCGCACGGTGGAAATCGCCATGGATGCGTTGCGTTGTCCGCCCGGCGATTCCAAGGTGACCAATTTGTCAGGGGGCGAAAAACGCCGCGTGGCGCTGTGCCGCCTGCTGCTGGAAAAGCCTGATCTTCTCCTTCTTGACGAACCTACCAACCACCTTGATGCCGAAAGCGTTGCATGGTTGCAGCGTTTCTTATCCGATTACAAAGGTACTGTGGTGATGATCACCCACGACCGTTACTTCCTTGATAACGTGACAGGCTGGATTCTGGAGATCGACCGCGGCCGTGCCATTCCTTACGAGGGTAATTACTCGGCTTACCTTGAGAAAAAACGCAAGCGTATGGAACAAGAAGCGCGCGAGGATCAAACCCGCGCCAAGACCATCGCGCGCGAGCAGGAATGGATGGGGCAATCACCTTCCGCCCGCAGAACGAAATCCAAATCGCGTATCGCGGCTTACGAACAACTGCTGTCCGAAGCGCAAGATCGTACGCAAGGCGCGGCGCAGATTGTTATTCCCGCCCCGCCGCGTTTGGGTGATCAGGTTATCGAAGCCAAGAATATCTCCAAAGGCTTTGGTGACGTTCTGCTGATAGAGAACCTCTCCTTCAGAATTCCGCCGGGCGCGGTTGTGGGGGTGATCGGGCCGAACGGCGCCGGTAAATCCACGCTGTTTAAAATGATCACCGGTAATGAAACACCCGATAGCGGTGAATTCAAGGTGGGCGATACGGTGGAGCTGGGTTATGTCGACCAGAGCCGTGATAGCCTTGATGGTAAGAAAACCGTGTGGGAAGAGATCTCGGACGGCGTGGACATCATCAAGCTCGGCAAGATCGAAATGAACTCCCGCGCTTATGTTTCCGCCTTCAACTTCCGCAAGACGGATCAGCAACAATTGGTTGGTAATCTTTCCGGTGGTCAACGTAACCGCGTTCACCTGGCCAAAATGCTGAAGAAGGAATCCAACGTGATCCTGCTCGATGAGCCGACTAACGATCTGGATACGGAAACATTGTCAGCACTGGAGGAGGCGATAGAAAACTTCCCCGGCTGCGCGGTAATTATTTCCCACGACCGTTGGTTCCTCGACCGTTTGTGTACGCATATTCTGGCCTTTGAGGGGAATTCCCACGTGGAATGGTTTGAAGGGAATTATCAGGACTACGAGGCGGATCTGCACCGTCGTTTGGGTACAGACGCCGACCAGCCGCACCGGATCAAGTACAAGCCTCTTCGCAAAGCCGGCTAATGTTATTGATCATTCCAGCGCATGACTGTGAAATCTTCGCAGCCATTGCCGAGGCATAAATATTCGACACGGCCGTTATCATTCATCTCGGTGCCCAGAATAATTGGGCCCGCGTTCATGCTGGCTATTGTAATCGACCCCACAAAAATCAGTATAACTGATAGGAAAAATGCAATGTGGCGCGCACAAATTTTGTGTTGTTCAACTGTATAAAACATAATATCAACCTTTGATTGGTGTTTACTATATCAATGGTTGTGTTTCGTCAATATTTTTTCATAATAAAATTTAAGTGATACAGTTCATTTAAAAATTCCTTCTGATGGGGTTGTTCGCCTAAAAAGCCGTGGATAGAGGCAGGGCGGCACATTTCCTGTCTCTCCACATCTCGTTATAATTGAGTGGATATGGGGAGAATCTCTTTATGGGCCGTATTTGTGATGACCGGGGTGTTAGCTTTGGCAGCCTTGGCGCGCGCCGAAACATCTCTGCCCCTGCTATCCGGATTTTTAGAGACGCAAGAATCGGCGCGGGAGTCGAATAACCCCGATTATCGCGAGCCTCAGGATAGAAACTCTTTTTTTGAGGCGGATTCAGGGTCTGACAACCGTTTTTTTGCCCCGTCATCTGACCGCCGTTATCGATCCTTTGAAGCGGCGCAGGAAGACGATGCGGCAGATTTTATGCCGCCCCGCACGGCGGATATGAAACAGCGCCGCCAGAAACAGGCCTTAGAAAAACCGGAGCCCTCCCCGCTGGAGGCCATGTATTCCCGCCGCGTTGTTAGTGCGCTCACACAATATGGTTATGATTTATTTGGTGTGCCTTCAGAAGAAACGGAAAGCGTTTTATTCGGTATCGCTCAGGATGCTCCTTCCATGCCTGCCGGGGCGGTGCAGGATGATTTCCTGCTGAATATAGGCGATGAACTGGAAGTGGTGTTTTCCGGGCAACGCAGCGAGCGTGATACGGTCAAGGTTAACAGTGAAGGCATGCTGATCATCAAGGATTTTCCGCCCATTCCGGCAGCGGGCCGCACGATGGGGCAGGTGCGGATATCCATCGAGGCGGCGGCAGGCACGCTATATAACACGCAAGCCTATCTCTCTCTGGCATCCGTCCGGCAGATCGGTGTGCTGGTGGTGGGGCATGTTAAAAAGCCGGGTCGGCAGAATTTAACGGTATTCCACACGGTTTTGGATGCGCTGATTGAAGCTGGCGGAGTGGGGCAGACAGGGTCGCTTCGCCAGATCAAGCTGGTGCGTGACGGGCGCAGCACCTTGGTTGATCTTTATGCCTTGCTGATGCATGGGGCGCCTTCTGCCGATATGCAGCTGCGTGATGGTGACCGGATCATGGTGCCACCAATCGGCCCGACTGTGGCGGTAGCAGGGGAAATAAAGCGCCCCGGTATTTATGAGCTTCTTCCTGATCTTGCCGGCATGAACCATAAGCCCGAAGGTAAAAGCCAGAAGGTATCGCTAAACGATATGCTGGAATTTGGCGGCGGTGTGCTGGCCCCCGGCGATAACCGTATGATGCGCTTGACCTTGACATCTGACGGGCGGGAACAGGTGGAGGAAGCATCCGATGCCTTCAAGCCTGTTTTTCATGATGGCGACATACTGATGGTATCCAAGGGGCTGGAAAAGCGCAGCGATACGGTCGAACTGCTGGGGCATACAAGAAAGCCCGGTATTTTTGCCCTATCCGAGCGGCCCACATTATCAGCGCTTCTGAACGGGGAGCAGGTTTTGGGGCCGGATATATACCCCCTCATCGGCGTTGTGGAGCGCTGGGACCCGGAGCAATTAACCGCCACCATGATGGACTTTCCCTTAAAGCTCGTGATCTCCGGCGATTTTGACCGCAAGCTGGAAGATGGCGATGTCGTGCATTTATTCTCTAAAGAGCAAATTCAGAATCTGGAAGGGCCGCCGGCTAAACTGTTGCTGGAGCAAGGTTCCCGCGCCGTGCCGGAGGAAGAGGATACTACACTGTTAGAACCCGTGATGGCGGCTTTTCTGAAGGAGCGCAGTGCCTTCGTGCGCGGGGCTGTGCGGATGCCGGGGGCTATCCGGTGGCGGAAGGGGTGGCGCTTGATTCCGTGTTGGCGGTGGCAGGTGGCCTGGCGCTGGAGGCTGATACCGGGAATATCGAGATTACCTCGTCACATCAGGGACAGGGCGTTCAGGCCGAAGGGCGCAGCGGTACATTCCGCACGCGCATTAATTTCCATGAACAAAACCCGGCGGAGGTGGAAATTGCCGCAGGGGACGCTGTGCGCGTTAATCAGAAATTCCGCAAAATAGAAGACCAGAGCGTTTTGATTATCGGCGAGGTGGCGCATCCCGGCCGGTATGACCTTGTACCCGGCGATAAAATGTCCGATTTGATTGCGCGGGCCGGCGGGGTTAGCCGCTATGCCTATCCGGATGGGGCTATATTTAGCCGCCGGTCCGGAACGTCAGGCCGAGGAAGCCCGTTTCCGTGCTGCCGCCCGTGATCTGGAGCGCTCGATTGCTGTGGCCCTGCAGAAGGAAGATGGCGGACCGGATGCTGGCGCCGTGGCGCAGGCGCAAACACTGGTATCGGAATTAAAGGAAGTGCAGGCCGTAGGGCGTATCACGGTTGAGGCTGACCCGGCCGTGCTGGCCGCGCAGCCGGAGGTGGATATGCTGCTGGAGCCGGGCGACCGGATTTACATTCCTAAACGCCCGATGACAGTGCGCGTATCGGGTGAGGTGCTATCACCGGCATCATTACAATTCCGTGATGGCAAAAAACCGCGTGATTATATTGATGAAGCAGGCGGTTTTACGTTTAACGCCGATAAAGACCGCAGTTTTGTGTTGTTCCCGGACGGTTCGGCGCAGCCGATTGCTGTGAATATATGGAATCATAACCCATCCTTTATACCGCCGGGCTCCACCATTGTTGTACCGCGCGATCCGGAACCGTTTGATTTTATGCAAAGCGCGAAGGATTTGAGCCAGATCTTGGCTAATCTGGCGATCACCGGCGTGTTTATCGATGATGTTCGCGATGATAATTGATTTAGGCAGTTTAAAAAAAGAAGCCTGACAGGCGAACCTGCCAGGCTTCAGGCGTGTGTGGGGTTCCTTAAAACCCGGACAGCTGGAACAACGCTGTCCTTCGATCGCTCGAATCCGGTTGAGCAAGGGAGGGAGGAGACAGGCTATAAGGCCCGTCGATGCGTTACGGATCCGGGCAATTCCGTATATCCGCACGCATGACAAAAATTATGCGCTTGCAGACATATTTAATTGCGAGCAGAGGGATAACAGACCATTTCGGCAAGGTCAACTGTTCTTGGATAAAAATTTTATATGATCCCCTTTTACTTTTATATAGAACGTGAAATCATAGGTTCATGACAGATCAGCACCCTCTCGACGGTCGATACCGCGTTACTACTACCACCAGCTATCAAGGTCCTCTCGAAAAGAAAAGCGATGGCGAAACGGAGATTCGCGATGGACGCACACACCGATTCGATGCGGCTAATTGCGAATGGACCAGCACATTCGAAATTGTCAGCGAAACGGAAGTTAAAATGACATCCGTGGCGGACCCGTCTAACGCAGATATAGAGTTCCTTTTGACGGCGCCGGATGGTTCCCCCACCCGTAATCCTGTGACATATGAGGCTACTTTAAAGCTGGCCCGTAAGGATGGTGACAAGATTCAAATGTCGGGTCAAATTCATTACGG
Source organism: Alphaproteobacteria bacterium (assembly GCA_021208265.1). Lineage (GTDB taxonomy): Bacteria > Pseudomonadota > Alphaproteobacteria > Micavibrionales > Micavibrionaceae > JAJOJU01. The sequence continues at coordinate 24,934 of JAJOJU010000027.1, forward strand.
GCATGACATCGTATTCCTGACCATGAGAAAAATTTCACAGTAAAAATTGTTTATTAACAATAACTTACGATAATTTTGTTAATGAAAAGTTAAATTTTTGTACGCTTTTTCTGTCAGATTTGCTATTCTGCGTTCAGCAGTAATAGGGAAAATTGATATGGGGTCTACACCATTGAAATACGGCGATTTGAAAATTCAGGCTCAAAACCTTGAGTTGCGCGCTACGCGTGGTCGCAAGCGTGTGGTTTTTGTGTTGCCGACACTGATCGCCGGCGGTGCGGAGCGTGTTCTGATTACGCTAATGAACGGTCTTGACCGCCGCCGCTTTTCACCTGAGCTGATCGTTCTGAATAATACCGGGCCTTTGGGCGACTGGGTGGCGCCTGACGTTCCAGTTCACTTGCTGGGGAATTTCCGCGTTAGCCGTGGTCTTGTGAAACTCTCATCCAAGCTGAATGAACTGGCGCCGGATATTATTGTATCCACGATGGCGGCCATGAATTATGGCGTGTTGATGGTAAAGCCGTTCCTGAAGAAAAAAAGCCAGGATCATTGTGCGCGAGGCCGTAGTGCCATCATCCATCGCCGAAAATCAGAAAGCCCCCTGGGTGGTTAAAACGGCGTATCAGACGCTGTATCCGCAGGCTGATCTGATTGTCAGCCCGGCGCGCTGTATTATTGATGAATTTGAGACGTATCTGGGCATGCCGACGGAAAATCATGCTTTGCTGCATAACCCTGTTGATATTAACCGGATTCGTTCCGGCATGGTGCAAGAACTTCCCGCCACGGGCGACCGCGCCACGACAACACGCTTTGTTTGTGCGGGCCGCTTGCATGAACAAAAGGGATTTGACCGCTTGATTGCCGCGCTGCCGCGCATGGCGCATGGTAACTGGACGCTTAACATTATGGGTGTGGGCTCTCAGGCTGATGCTCTGCAAAGTCAGATTAATGCGCTGGGCTTGCAGGATAAGGTTACGCTGGACGGTTTGATTAAAAACCCATGGCCGTTTATTGCCGGGGCAGATTGCTTCTTGTTGCCATCCCGTTGGGAAGGCCTGCCGAATGTTATTCTGGAATCGCTGGCTTGCGGTACGCCTGCCATTGGTATGAGTGAAGCCGGTGGTATCGCCGAAATTGCCAAACTGGCAGACCCCGGTGCGGTAACCGTTGTTGACCGTATTGATGATATGATCCGTTTAATGGGAGCTATCAGCCCTAAGCCGACACCGGCTTTCCGCCCGTCCTTGCTGCCGTCATATTTCCATCTGGATGCTGTGACGGAGCGTTTTGCCAATCTTCTGGAAGGGCGGGATATTTCCTATAAAGCGCTGCAAAAAGCTGACGAGCTGCGTGCCAAGCTTCCTCCGAAGTTATTCGGGCGCCGTAAGACCTTGTCTGACGTTGCCTAAAACATTTCCATGAGCATGCAGCGGGCCGACCCGCCGCCGTATTTTTCCAATGTAGGCAGCGGCGTTGTGATAACGCCATCAAAATGCTGGCTGATCAGGTCTTTTTGCGGCCCTGTCATGGCGGCATAACCACTCTCGGAAATAGCCAGATAACGCTTGCCGCCCGTGCCGACAACTTCCAGAGCATTGCCGGATGAATGCATCAACTGATCCATCGAAAGTTCAATAACGGTATGTGTTTCTTTAAGCCGGTTCAGCGTGGCATCGCGGTATTCCGGCAGCAGGCATTCTGTGCAGATGGCAGCGAGGCTGGTGCCGATAAACATCAGGTAATCAGTGTGGTAGACAGGCTTTCCCGTATGGCTTTTGGTTTCAAAAATCATGACGTCATAGCCCATTGTTTCCGCCCATTTTTCAACCATCGGGCGGGATGTACGAGCCGATAAGCCAGAATAAGCGCGCTTGTTTACATGGTCGGATACAATGCTGGCTGTGCTTTCAAGGATCAGTCCTTCATTTTCCATGGTAGACCAGTCGATAATTTCCCGGTAGGGCTGGCTTAGCATTTCCAGCAAATGGGGCTCGCGTTCAGCCCGGCGGTTGGGGCTGAGCATGGGATATATAATAGCCCGCCCTTCCTGATGCGTGGACATCCAGTTCGGAAACACCATGTCAGGTGAACCGATACGCCCCAGCGCCGTGGTAACGGTCACGCCGTGTTCAACCAGTTTATCGCGGAAGGCGCGGAATTCTTTGAGAGCATCGTTCAGCAGATCGTCAGGGCTGCGGTCGTTTTTTTCCATCTGGTAGACATTGCTCTCCGCCGTTTCCGGGTTGGCAAAAAACTCAGCCGGCTCAATCATGAACATGTGGTTTGTCGATTGTACTCTCATGACGTTGTAAAACTCCTCCTGTAATCTTTTTCATCTATGCGGACGGATTTAAAATCTTCTTCCCGCCTTAGAATCTTTCTTACCGTGCGGCCTGTGTAGGGGAAGTAATGAACGCGGCGCACGAATTTTCCGCCGATATCCTCGCTCATGATCCTAAGGCCCTGCCGGGTGATGTATTCTTTCACAAAGACAAAGGTTTTTGTACCCGTATCACGTGTGTCATCCTCATCTTTTGTACCGCCGATCAGGCGCAGGCGAATGCGATTTTTGCCGGCGCCATGGCGCTTCAGATCGCGGATGCATTCATCAACCGGCAGAAGCGCCCTGCGAAGCGTTTCGACAGGAACGCGGTCAAAATAAGGGAAAGCTTCCAGAAGCGCATCCGGCAGGGCGATATAAGCCATGCCGCCGATTTTTAAGTCCTTATCATGCATGGTGAGCAAGATACCGCTTTCCACTGTGGCGATGATCATCTCATCAATACGGCCAGAGCCCGCATAATGCCCCGGCTTGATAGCCAGCGGCTTTACGCCGAACTGGGCGTTGAAATAGGCATCACTGTCTTTATTTAAACGGCGATCCGGCAGATCGGAGGCTTGTGAATTCATTTGGTCAGTGTCCCCCGCATTATATGGCGGAGCTTCAGAGTTAAAAACATATTCCAGCAACCCGCATCATACCACGGCAGGGGAAGGGGGCAACACTTCAAATCCCGGCAGCGCTGCAGAATGGCGCGGTCGATGGATTCGTTGCGGGCCTCCCTGTATAAATCGGCATCAGGGCGGAATACTGCTTGTTGCCATGTGCCGGCATCGAAAGCTGCTTTGACATCGTTGAACAGGCGGGGTTTCAGGGAAGCACAACGCTCCAGAAACAAGGCAGGCGGTGCCAGAAACAGCCCTGTGTTCCAGAGCGCATTTCCTTCCGCAATCATATCCCGAGCCGTTTCCAGCGGCGGTTTTTCGATAGAACCAAACACGGGGTGTGGTGGTGCCTTATCACGGTCAATCTCAATATATCCATAGTGTGTTTCAGGGGCTAATGGTTCCACGCCGATCAGCACAATATGCTCCCGCGCATGGTGCATGATGTCTTCTATAAAGCCGGGGAAATAATCATCCGGGTCTGGAATTACATGGTCGCTCGGCGTTATCAGCATCAGCCCGTCACGTTTCTGAAGGCTGAGGGCTGCGAGGATTAAAGCGGCTGCGGTGCCGCGCCCCTCCGGCTCCAGAAGAAAAGAGGGGGGTAACACCCATTTCCTGCGCTTCTCTATGGGCGATGGCCAGGTTGTATTCTTCGGTGATTACAACGGGCGGTGCAAAGCTCTGCACACGGATCAGAGTTTCCTGATAGAGCGAATTGCGTGAAAACGGTCGCAGGAAAGGCTTAGGCCTTTTGCGGCTGGTCAGGGGCCAAAGGCATGTGCCTTTTCCTCCGGCAAGGACAACGGGTGTAATCAGATGAGTCATAAAATGGATATCAGGAATGAACTGTCCTGAAATAATCATACGCGGTTTGAAGGCCTTCATCCAGAGAGGTTTTTGCCTGCCATCCGGCCTTTTGCATTTGCGATGAGTCAATTAGCTTGCGCATCGTTCCGTCAGGTTTGTCGGTGTTGAAGATAAGCAGGCCTTTGTAATCTACAACCGCGGCAATCTTTTCAGCGAGAGTTCTTATTGAGACTTCTATGCCGGAACCAATATTAACGGGTTCTGTCCCGCTATAGTTTTTCAGGATAAATACAAGCCCGTCCGCCAGATCGGGTGCGTAGAGAAATTCACGCAAAGGCGTGCCCGTGCCCCATAGCTCAACGGTGGGGGCATTATCCATCTTTGCTTTATGCATTTTAAGCATAAGGGCTGGGATGACATGCGAATTTTCGGCATCAAATTTATCACCGGGCCCATAAAGATTGCAGGGCATGGCGCTGATGAAATCACAACCATATTGACGGCGATAGGCCGCGCACATTTCAAGCCCTGCAATTTTGGCAAGAGCGTATGGCTTGTTGGTGGGCTCCAGCGGCCCATTCAGAAGCGCGGCTTCGGGGATAGGCTGCCCTGCCTCCTTAGGATAGATGCAGGACGATCCCAAAAACAAAAAGCTTCTCTATACCCGTTTCATAAGCGGCGTGGATGATATTGGCTTCAATCATCACATTGTCGTAGATGAACTCAGCGGGTCTTGATGCATTGGCGCCGATACCGCCGACAGTGGCAGCGGCGATGATAATAGCATCCGGTTTATTTCGGGCGATCCAGTCTTTCGTGGCGGCCTGGTCGCGCAGATCAAGCTGATCGCGAGAGATTGTTAAAAGCGTACAATTTTCGGATTTAAGACGTTCGCACAGGGCACTGCCGACCAGCCCGGCATGGCCTGCTACCCACACGGTTTTACCTGTGAGAGAGTAAAGCGTATCTAGCCAGCCTGTTTCGGCCATGAGCTTTCCTGGGATGTTTTTGTGTGTAAATGCGCGCGATCGGCATTGACCATTTGTGATATAAGGTCGTCAAATGTGGTGCGCGGTTTCCAGCCTAGTTGCAGGCGGGCTTTTGTGGCGTCACCCAGCAAATGTTTAACTTCCTTGGGGCGGTACAGGGCTGGGTCAACCGTGACCAGAATCTGGCCTGTTTTCCGGTTTATACCTTGTTCCTGGTCACCTTCGCCCTGCCATTCGACAGATATGCCGACATGTTCAAACGCCCGGATAACAAAATCACGCACGGATTTGGCTTCACCCGTGGCCAGTATGAAATCATCAGCTTTCCTGTGCTGGAGCATCAGCCACATGCCTTCCACGTAATCTTCGGAAGAACCCCAGTCGCGTAAGGATTCAAGATTGCCGAGCATAAGGGGTTCGGTGCGGCCTAGTTCGAATTCAGCAACGGCTTTCGTAATTTTACGCGTGACAAAATCTTCCCCGCGCAAGGCTTTCATGGTTGAACAAAATACCGTTCGCCACAAACAAGCCGTAGGCATCGCGGTAGGTGCGGGCCATCCAGTATGATGCCAATTTGGCAACGCCGTAAGGGCTGCAAGGCTCAAACGGGGTTTGTTCATTTTGTGGGGCGGGGGCGTTGCCAAACATTTCCGAGTTGGAGGCCTGATAAATGCGCGTGCGTTCCTGCAGTTCCAGAATGGTAAGAGCTTCCAGAATATTCAGCGTGCCTTTTGTGTTGATATCCAGTGTGGATGATGGCGTTGCAAAGCTGACATGTACCTGACTTAACGCCGCCAGATTATATATCTCATCCGGCACGATTTCCTTGATAAGCGTTGTGATGCCGCTGGCATCGGTAATATCACCTGTGTGAAGGGTGATGGTGTCATTCACAAGGCCCAAAGCATCCAGACGGGCGAGGCCATCCAGCGGGTCGGCATAACTATCCCAACGGACAAGGCCGTGAACGTTATAGCCTTTTTCCAGCAGGAATTTCGCCAGATACGCGCCATCTTGCCCGGCGATGCCGGTAATAAGAGCTGTTTTGCTGTGATTCATGCGTTCTCGTTACGGGTGAAAAATACAACCGTATGGAGAGTGCCATAATATCCATAAAAAGGCAATTACTTCTCTTCGTAAACGAAAGGCTTGTATACATAGTCAGGAGCTAGCCGTTGACGCGCTTTTACGGTGAGGAACGGCCAGGCAAGCTGATGCAGGAATTTGGTGGGCAGGTAATCGCTCATCCCGATATCGGTGGGCGGGCGATAGGAGGGGTTGATAAATGTGCCAAACACCTGATCCCACAAAATTACATTTTCACCGTAATTGCGGTTACCTTCCGAAAGGTCACGCGAATGATGCCAGCGGTGCAGCTCCGGCGTGCTGAAGATATAGTTGAGGGGCCCACATTTCATATCCACATTGCAATGGGTGAGAAGGCCGATGAAGGCCGTAACGGCGCTGATCCACTGGATCACTTCCATCGGCGCGCCCAGCAGCAAAAGCGGCGTGAGTGAGAGCATGATCTTCCACAAGCTATCCATGAAATGAAAACGGCCTGTGTTTACAAACCAGAGCTTCGTCACGCTGTGATGAATGGCATGGAAGCGCCAGAAAAACGGCGTGATGTGGGAAAGTCTGTGCGCCCAGTAAAGCCCGAATTCAGCGATATAAACGCCCATGATCACCTGAAGCGCCAAGGGCCAGTCACGGGGCCAGATGCCGTAAGGGGTGCTATCCGCAAGCGGTTTCATATATTCGGTAAGGCCGATCACCCCGCCCCAAAGAAGTAGGAGTTGCACCGTGCCCTTACTGGAAATGGTGTGCGCAATATTGGCAAATGTTTGCCCGTCAGGCTGTTCCCACTCCTTTTCAAATGGCATGAATTTTTCAAGCGTGAACAGGCTGATAATCAGGAACAGATAGGCGAAGTTGAAATAAAGAACGGGGCTTCCCGCCGCCATGCCATAAGCTGTAATCAGCAGGCAGGTGATGACCAGCAGCGGCCATAACATCCATGACAGAAAGGTTTTCATGGGGGTAGTAAGCGGAAGAAAAGCTTCTGTTGCCATGACAATAATCAAGCTGCCTTTGCCAGCCCGTAATAGGATTTATACCAATCCACGAATTTTGAGAGACCGTCACGCAGTTTTGTATTCGGCTTAAAGCCCACGGCATCTTCCAGATCGCTGCAATCGGCATAGGTTTCGTAAACATCGCCCGGCTGCATCGGCATCATCTTCTTTACGGCTTTCACGCCGAGCAGATCTTCCAAAGTATCCACAAAATCGAGCAGATTTTCCGGGTTGTTGTTACCGATGTTGAAGATGCGGTAAGGCGCGGAGGATGTTGATGGATCAGCCTTCATGCTGCTCCAGTCCGGGTCGGCTGCGCCGGGTGATCGAGCAAACGCACCATGGATTCCACAATATCATCGATGTAAGTGAAATCGCGGCGCATATCGCCGTGATTGAAAATTTCGATCGGCTCGCCTTTCAAAATCTTTTCCGTGAACTTGAAATAAGCCATGTCCGGGCGGCCCCACGGGCCGTAAACTGTGAAGAAGCGGAGCCCCGTGCAAGGCAGCTTGTAAAGATGCGCGTAGGTGTGCGCCATCAGCTCGCCCGCCTTTTTGGTGGCGGCGTAAAGGCTGACCGGGTGATCAACATTATGCGAGGTGGAGAAGGGCACCAGCGTGTTAGCGCCGTAAACGGAGGAAGAGGAAGCATAAATCAGATGCTTCACGCCGGAATGACGACAACCTTCCAGAATGTTCATGAAGCCTTCCAGATTGGAATCCACGTAAGCATGCGGGTTTTCGATGGAATAACGAACGCCCGCTTGCGCGGCCAGATTCACAACCGTGTGGAATTGATGAGTTTCAAAAAATTCCTTCATTTTATAGCGAAGAGCCATATCCATTTCCTCGAATTTAAAATTCGGGAGTTTCGTAAGGATATCAAGCCGCGCGTGTTTTAAGGCCGGGTCGTAATAATCATTCAGGTTATCGATCCCGATGATATCAAAACCGCCTTGCTCAGCGAGCCGTTTAACGTAGTGAAAGCCGATAAAGCCGGCAGCGCCTGTGACTAATATTTTTTTCATCCGGGCAGATTAGCGCCCGCTGCTGCGCGGCGCAAGCGGTCATTAATGGCAATCCCCACGCCCTCATGCGGTATAGCCATGACGGCAATGCCTTTACAGCCTGGTTTATCCAGCGCCCGCATCATGCGGAACAGATTGGCGGCGGCCTCATGCAGGTCATACCCTTCGCTTAAATTAAGGCGCATCTCATCGGGGAGGCTGGCGGCGGAACCTCCGCCTTTTATGCCCATGAATTTATCTGAACCAAAAGCCAGCAAGGCTTCGCCGGGCAGAAGGTCAATCGCGTTCATGCGCAAAGGCACGTGCGGTGCGTAATGTTTCAGGAGTTGACCGGGGGAGCGCGGGGCTTCTTTGGCGTCAATATCGTAAGGCACAGGCTTGCCGATAACAGCCGCGATGTCTTCGGCGGTGATGGAGCCTGCCCGCACGATCACAGGTGCATCGCCCGTCAGATCCAGCACAGTGGATTCAAGCCCTACGGTGCAAGGGCCATCGGCCACAATCATATCAACGGCATCGCCTAAGCTTTCTTTCACATGCAGGGGGGTGGTGGGGCTGATCTCACCTGATTTATTGGCCGACGGTGCCGCGATGGGAACGCCCGCCACCTCAATCAGCGCGCGCGCCGTTTTATGGGCGGGGGCACGCAAGGCTATCGTGGGAAGCCCGGCGCTCACCAGATCCGATGCCTTGCAATCATCCCGCCGCGGCAGCAGCAGCGTGAGAGGGCCGGGCCAGAAGGCTTCGGCAATTTCGCGTGCCATGTCATTCATCACGCCAAATTCAGCCGCTTGCGCTTCATCCAGAACATGGGAAATAAGGGGATTAAATGCCGGACGACCCTTGGCTTCAAAAATTTTTGCAACCGCCTTGCCATCCAGAGCGTTAGCGCCGAGGCCATAAACAGTTTCCGTGGGGAATGCCACCAAGCGCCCCTCGCGGATAGTCGCGGCGGCTTCCAGAATGGCGGCGGGGCTGGCGGCAATAAGGCGGCTCATGAGGGCTTGGAATAGAGGAAAAACGTTTGAAAATCAAGCCTCTGGCATATTTATATTGCATCGCCGCATATTTTATTCCTATAGTCGGCTCACGGGATACATAAAGGGAATTAGGGAGACATCAAAGATGGGAATTATCATCACAATCGCCCAGCAAAAGGGCGGTGCCGGAAAAACAACGATAGCCGCGCAACTGGCGACGGCTCTGGCGGCAGAGGACTTAGAGGTTGCTACGCTGGATGCCGACCCGCAAGGATCCTTAAGCCTGTGGTACGCGGCGCGCACGGCGGCGCTTCCGGGTGATCGCAACACCATCATCCACGCCCCCGTGCAGGGCTGGCGCCTGAAAAAAGAGGCGGAGCGCTATAGCAGTGAATGCGATGTGGTGGTGATAGATTCCCCGCCCCATACCGACAGTGAATCCACTATCGCCATCCGCGCGGCGGATCTGGTGCTTATTCCCATTCAGCCATCACCGCTTGATGTCTGGGCAAGCCGGTCCACCATTAAGGCGGCGCAGGAAGAAGGGCGCGAAGTTCTCATCATCATGAACCGTGTTCTGCCCCGCACGAAGTTGACAGGGGCGATTGCCAGCAAGCTGGAGGAGTTGGGTGTCAGCGCTGCCAAAGCCATGCTGGGTAGTCGCGTAAGCTATGTTTCTTCGCTCATGGAAGGCAAAGGCGTTGTGGAAACCGAAGGTAAATCCAGCGCCGCCGTGAAAGAAATCCGCGCGCTTGCAAAAGAAATCCTAAAGCACAAATCCGTGAAGCTGGCGAAAGCCGCTTAAGATTTTACAAGTTTTCCGCCGATCATCGGCTTTGGCACGCCCGTTGTGCCGGGGAAGCTGATGGGGAGTTTGAGAAGCGAGCGCACGGCGAGATAGCCAAAACATTCCGCTTCCGTGGCATCACCATCCCACCCTAAAATATCAACATTTCTAACATCGCAGGGCAGGGCCATTTGCAGCGCCACCATCATGGTTTCGTTGTGCCGCCCTCCGCCACAGACGTAACAGGTTTTGGGAGCGGTTGGCAAATGCTTGATGCTTTCCGATACGCTACGAACCGTAAATGACATGAGTGTGGCAAGGGAATCTTCAAGACTTAAATTTTGTAAATCTTTCGCCAGTGGCCCTAAAGCCGCGATATCCCATTCATTTCGGTCTAAAGATTTTGGTGGTTTCGTATCGAAATAGCTGTGTTGTATCCAGTTTTCGATGATGGATTGGTCGGCCAAACCTTGTGCGGCGCGATGCCCGTTTTGGTCAAAATTCTCGCCCGTTCTGGCCTTCATCATATCATCCATCAAGGCATTACCGGGGCCGGTATCGAACGCTAGTAATTCGGTTTCATCGTCACCGATATAAGTCACATTCGCCACGCCGCCGATGTTGAGAATGGCGAGTGGCAGCTCCAGATTTTCTGACCGAACCCGTGCGGCGTGATAGAGCGGGGCGAGGGGGGGCGCCATGCCCTCCCGCGGCCACATCATCGGACCGGAAATCATGCACAACATCCAACCCCGTCTCACGGGCCAGCAGCGCGGCATCGCCAATCTGGATCGTGCGGCGCTTTTCAGGTTCGTGTAAAATCGTCTGACCATGAAAGCCGATCAGTTCCGGTTTGGCGGCGGGGTGCTGCCGTAAAAATTCATGAACGGTATCAGCATGGAAGAGAGTCATTTCCCGCTCCGCTTCCTTGCCAGATTCATCTAATTCCGCTTTTCCAAAACAGGCGCGCAAATTTTCACGCAAGCCTTCAGGGTAAGCACGAGTCAAGAAAGCGAGCGGGCGAACGATGTTTTCGCCATCTGTCTCGATAAGCGCCGCGTCCACTCCGTCCAGCGAAGTGCCGGACATAAGCCCTACGGCGGTATAGACTTTTACTGAGCCGCTCATTATAAACCTTTCATGAGCTATAAATCTGAATTCCTGAACATATTAAACGAACGCGGCTTTATTCACCAGTGCAGCGATTTTGAAGCGCTGGATGCCAAGCTTATGGGAGGCCCACAAAGCGCCTATATTGGCTTTGATGCCACAGCGCAAAGCCTTCATATCGGCAACCTGACCGGCATTATGATGCTTTATTGGTTTCAGCAGACGGGGCATAAACCGATTACGCTCATGGGCGGCGGCACGTCTAAAATTGGCGATCCTTCGTTCAAGGATGAGCAGCGCAAATTGTTGGATGATGAGACGATTGAAACAAATATCAAGCACATCCAGAGCACGTGTTTTAAACAGTTTTTGAAATATGGCGAAGGCAAATCCGATGCCTTGATGGTTAATAATAATGACTGGCTGGACGGCTTGAAATATCTGGATTTCCTGCGTGATTTCGGGCGGCATTTCACCGTGAACCGCATGCTTTCCTTTGATAGCGTTAAAACAAGGCTGGAGCGCGAAAGCCCGCTTTCCCTTCTGGAGTTTAATTACATGGTAATGCAGGGCTATGACTTCCTGGAGTTGCACCGCCGCTACGGCACCATCCTGCAAATGGGCGGATCGGATCAGTGGGGGAATATTATTAACGGTGTGGATCTCGCGCATAAATCTGACCGCGCGCAGTTATTCGCCTTAACAGCGCCGCTGCTCACCACGCCGGATGGCGCTAAAATGGGCAAGACGGTAAACGGCGCGGTATGGCTGAATGCTGAGATGCTCAGCCCCTATGATTACTGGCAGTATTGGCGTAATGCGGATGATGTAATGGTGGGCACGTTGCTGCGCCGCTTTACCGTGCTGCCGCTGGATGAAATAAAAAAGCTGGAAGCCTTAAAAGATTCCGAAATCAATGAGGCCAAGAAAATCCTTGCGCATGAGGCTACGAAACTTTGCCATGGTGAACAGGCAGCGCTGGATGCCGCTGAAACTGCTCGGCAGGTGTTTGAGCAGGGCGGGGTGGGCGGTGATCTGCCCGTTGTGACCATTGAAGGTGCCCGTCTGGCCGCCGGCATCTCCGTGCTGGATTTATTTGTTGAAGCCGGGCTGGCGGCGTCCAAAGGCGAAGCGCGCCGGCTTATTCAAGGCGGTGGGGCAAAGCTGAACGATAATAAGATTGAGAGCGATGCGGCAACCGCATCCCAAGCTGATGTGACGGCAGAGGGGCATATCAAGCTTTCGGCAGGCAAGAAAAAGCACGCGCTGGTGAAGGCCGGATAACCTTGCTGTATAAACTTGCCTGATTATACATAATAATGTATATTTTCGGGCATGACGGTGTATGAATTTCAAAAAGCTGTGTGCGGTGTTCCGCCTGCTAAGGCGGGAGTTAGCGTTATTATTCCCTCGTATAAGGCGCAGATGTGCTTGATAGATGCGATTGATACTGTCTATGAGCAAGGTTTGGATCAGGCCGAATTTGAGATTATTATTGTCGATGACAAATATCCGGCAGGCAATGTGACGGCACAGGCAGAGCACGAACGTGTTTTCCGGGAAATAGAGCGGCGTCAAAAGGCAGAGCCTGAAAAATACGGTAATCTCAGGATTATTCCCAGCGGTGAAAATGGCCTGAATAATGGCCCGTCAAAAGCCAGAAATGCTGCCATAAAAGCTGCGCAGTTTGAGTTTATCGCCGGGCTTGATGCAGATGATATGTATGTATTTGACCCGGCTTACATTGCACGCAAAGGATCATTTCTAAAACGGGCTATGGACAAGCTGACAAAAGACGACCGTATTGCACTGGTTGACTGTGGTTTTTATTCATTCGGCAATGGTACGGATATGCCTGAAATGCCAGATATTTTGAGCGTGCGTGATCTCGATCAGATCATTATGCATCTATGCATGTCCAACAAGCCGATGTTCCGGCGCTCCGATGCGTTGCATTCCTTTGTTGGGGGATATGACGAAAGTCTGAATACCAGAGAAGACTCACATTTTTTTTGCTAAATATATGGCCGGCAGATTGATGCAGGGTAAAAAGGCTTGGGGCATTAAGCTGGATGAGCCGTATTATTTGTACCGCAGTCATCCGCAAACGGCGGACAGGGTTAGTAATCGGCCCTATGATTACTGGGAATACAGAATAAAGACAATTACCGATGCTCTTCCGTATTATCAGAAGGAGTATGGGGTAAAGACGCCGGCTCAAATATCCACACTGATGTCAAAACGCTTCCGCGATGAGAGCGCGGAGCATTACCTTCTAAGAAAAGGGGATGAAAAGACCCTTAAGGAAAGCATTAGTTTGGCAGGGCTTGAGATCAAAAGAGCGCTTTGGAGAGACCCTCTGGATTTTATCATGGATATTAAAATAGACCCACGCTCAGCAGCACTTAAGAGATTAAGACAATCGAGCTTGTCCGTCATGAGAGCGTTGGAATTGCCCGGTATCGCAGATGATATTCGTAGTCTTTTAAAGTTAGAGCGCCCCGCGGAAGACCCTGATCTTTTGGTGATGGGGATTGATCCGTTTCTGGATTAAAAATCTATTCAAACAAAATCCGCCGCAAGATGCCGGGCGTTAGAACCGATAGCGGGTTTACAGATACATCCGGGTCTTCCGTTTCTCCCCTCATGGTATAGGTGGCGGCAAACACGCTGCCAGTGCCACCGGTAATCAGATCACCGATTAAGGGGATACTGCCGACAATCTTGTTCATGGTGGAAAGCGGGATAATAGTACCTTTGAGATCCATGATATCCGTGCCGCGGTTAATGGTGCCGTCAAAGGTAAGCCCTAAAGAATTGCCGGATGTGCGCCCGTCCTTCAAGGTAAGCAGGCTGCCTGCTTGTTTATAATTCCATGTAAAACCGGATTCCAGTTTTGAAAAGACAAGCCCGTCATTGCCCAGAAGTTCCAGCAGGCCGGGGACTGACATTGCGCCCAGCAGGCGGGCCAGTGCCGGGGCTTTTACGACCTTAAAATTATTCAGCGTTGCCGTGCCTGAAAGGTTACGGCTTTGCGGGCCATCCACAGGCCTTGCATGAACGCTGATCGTGCCGTCCACGATGTTGTCATAGACCCCGAAAGCTTTCAGGGCAGCGCCCGCATCATCGGCTTCAAAGTGGAAGCTGCGTTCACCTTGTTCATCCGGCTTGTATCGCAGATAAACATCGCCCGCCCCGGCGATGGCATCCACCTCAAACTGATCGAAAGCGCCTTCGGCATTAATATCGGCATATATCTTGGCGTATTGCACAGTCTGGTCGTCCGCCGTGCGCATCTGGTCGACTGAAACGGAGATCAGCATAGGGGTTTTTGGTTCGGCATCAGGTTTTTTATCGTCCTTCAGCAAGGCACGGGCATCCAGAAACTTACCATTCAGGATGATTTTCATCTGCTTCCCGGCGCGCTCCATACTTAAATTTGCGAGTGTCTCGTTAACGAAAAATTGAGGCATAACGGCACTCTGTACGGTGACTTCGCCATCGGTCTCAGTGAAGGTCAGTTGGGAAGGTTCAATTTTTAAGTGTTCGGCTTCGACTGTGAAATCTTTTAATTCACGTAGTTTATCATCCTGCAATATCGCGCTGGTTTTAAGGCTGCCCTTTACGCCCGGTAATTTTTCATAGCCAAACGGCTCTATCATAATGCGTGCTTGTGTCAGGTCGGCTGTGATATCCGCTGTGGTTTTACCGCCCGCGTATTCCGTTTGAGACAGGTTTACAATGGCCGTGTTATCAATAAAATCGCTTACATCAATGCCGAGAGCCGTGCGTAATTCCGGCGTAGTTGTAATTTTTGCGGTGGTTTTATTTTTATAGGGCTTGCCTTCGCTGCGCAGGAAGCCTTCTCGTTTAACGGTCATTGCCTGCCCGCCCAGCAAAGCAGAACCTTCGATGAGCGCTGTTTCATGATTGGCTTTTATGGTCAGCGGTCCGCCGGTCAGGTCAGCTTGACCGATCAAGGCCGGGATAAAGATATCATTGATCGTGCCTGAAATATCGATTTTGAATTCCGAAAGTTTCACATCCTTGCGAGTGGGGAAGTCCAGCATGGCTTCCATCACTGTATCGCCTTTTACCTTTTCGATATCAAAGCTCAGGGAGTCCGTCAGGTTAATGGGGTCCTTCCCAGCGTATTCAAGATAGGTTTTTAAGGGGCCTTTGGTTTTTGTATTAATAATAACGCCGCCTTTTCCATCGGCAATCACTTCGGTGAACAGTAATTCGGCACTTTCCACGGCGATGTCACCGATTTTGCCGCTCTCTACTTTTATGGTCAGAGTATCTTTGCCTAAGTCAAAGAGGCCGGAGCCTTTACCGTCTTCTAGCTGATGAAGGGGGGCGCGGTAATCAACCGTACCACCTTCAAAATCAAAACCGCCGAGCAGAGATGAAATATCAAACTGCCAACCTTCGTCCGTTTTATTGAATGCCATATCCGCCTTGGCGGACAGATTTGTGTAGTAACCGGTTTTTATTTTATCAACGATCCATTCCCGGCTGCTGTCTTCCTTTAGAACCTCCGGCCACAGGGTGACAATTTGCGGGTGTTCCAGTGCCGGTATGATGGCTTCCAGGGCGCCGTCTATTTTTTGGGGCTGGTCCGTATCGTCAAGCGCCACAGTAAAAGCGCCATGTGCTTTAAGCGGTATATCTTCCAGAGTCAGTGACGCTGAGGTGAGTTCCAGATTTCCTTTTTTCTTATCGTATGAAATATCGATATCAAGGTCTTTATATCCCAGAGGTTCCGGGCGTACAGCGGGGATCCGCATGGCACCGGAGGCCGCTTTGAGTGCGGCATGCAGTGTTGAAAGCCCGGTTTCTTTTTCGAACGTGCCGTCAATAGTGCCACTGATGGGCAGGCTGGTCTGGCTGAGCGGGCCCAGTTCCGGCAGGCGGGATGTTAAAAACTGCAGGTTGAAATCTTCAAAATCTAGAGAAAAATCAAGAGATTTACTCTCCCACGCATAATTGGCGTTTACCTGTATATCCGATGGTTTTTCGCCTGCGCCGGGCAAAGCGAAATCAAAATAGGCCTCCAATCCTTGCCGGTTGCTTTTCAGGGAAAGGTTAAAGCCGGGGGCAAACCACGAAACGCCTAGAACATGGTCTTCTACCATAATCGTGGCGTCTTCAATATCCAGCGCGCGCAGGCGGTAAAAACGGCTGTTCTGGGCAGCTTCATCGCCGGGATGGGCGACAAACTGGATCAGTTTATCGAGTATGCCAGTATCGTCAGAAGGCGTGGAGGGCGCGCTGTTTCCGGCAAATCCAAAATCGAGCGTATTATCTTCGCGGCGGATTATGCGCAAGCCTGGTTTTTTAATGATCAGCGCTGTGGGGGCAATACGCCCGATCAAGAGCCGTGAGCGGGAAAGGCCAATCGAGGCTTCGCCGATCTCAATGATTTTCTGGCCCTGATCATTGGTCAGCAGTAAATTTTGGACACCAACAAACAGCGGGCCGGCAGGATCGGGCCAATAAAGCGCGGCATTGCCAATCTGGGCTTCAATACCGCTATCCGGGTCTTCCAGCGCCTGTGCAATGTAGTCCCGTGCGAAGTTAAGATCAATCGGGCCTTGCTGCAAACGCCACATGGCAACCCCCAGCAACAGTGCCGCCAAGACCCCTAAAACAGCCAGAGCTTCAATGACCAAAAGGCCGGTTTTGCCAAATAGCGCGCGCATTCGCTTCATAGAGTCTTTATAGCAAGCATTCTTGACATCTGCCATGTGTAGGCCAAATTAAACGCTGGATGATTCACAGTTTCTGGTATTTCAGGAAAGGAAAAGAAGATGAGCGTATTAAATATTGGTGATAAGGCACCTGATTTCAAATTACCGGGGGATGGTGGAAAAGATGTGTCCCTGTCGGCCTATAAGGGGCGGAAGGTGGTTTTGTATTTTTACCCCAAGGACGATACATCAGGCTGCACGGCTGAGTCATGCGCGTTTCGTGATAGCCTGCCTGCGTTTGAAAAACTGAAAGCGGATATTATCGGTGTTTCGAAGGATAGTGTGAAACGTCATGACAAGTTCAAGGAAAAATACGATCTGAATTTTCCGCTGGCATCTGATGAGGAGGGGGATGTGTGCGAGCGTTACGGTGTATGGGTTGAAAAATCTATGTATGGGCGCAAATATATGGGTATCGAGCGTTCAACCTTTTTGATTGATGAGCAAGGTAAAATCGCTGCCATATGGCGCAAGGTTAAGGTACCCGGCCATGTGGATGACGTAAAGAAAACGCTGGCTGCGTAAAACATCAGCCAGCGCCGCCTTTCTGATAAATAGGCTTAGAGTTTGGGCTCTGGTGCTTCCTGTTGTTGGACGCTGGCTGCTTGCGGGTCTTTATATTCATCAAATTCCACAAGTGAGGGCTCTGTCTCGGCGCGGGCTTCAACATCGCAGGCCAGATTGGCATCCAGCATTTTTACGGTTTTCCATTCGCCGGTCAGGCTATCCTTTTTGAGGAAAGGAATGACCAGCTGCTCCGGAATATCTTTCTGAATTTCCTCAGAAAGCGGGCCGCGGTATGGCTCGCGTACCGTACAGGTATATGTCGGTTTTTCATCGGCGCGTGTCATGCCGGGATCAAGAAGTCCGGGCTGTTCCTTGGGGCGGTCCCGCTCAATGTCATCGCGCTCATCACCCGTGACAACAAGGATGTTAGGCACAATGCCTGAGCCCAGATTGCTCTTTCCGGCGCTGGAAATGCCCGGCATGTTAAAACCTTCCGGCAGGGTAAATCCGCCTATGGTAGGAGCATTTACCGGGCCTGAGCCGGGGAAGAATGCTTCCGCCGTAACACGGAGGGAGCCATGCTGAACGTTATCTTCAGCGCTGAGCTCTTTTCCGGTTTTTGTAAGCGGGATCACATATTGCACAGTGCCTTTGCCATATGATCTTGTGCCGATAACCGGTACGGTAGAGCTTTGCACGGCGCCGGCAACAATCTCAGAAGCGGAGGCTGAACCGCCGTTTTGCAAGACGCTGATGGTAAACGGTGTAATCGTTGCATCCTGCGGCGCTTTTCTTTTTATGTGTTCATACAAGTCATAGCTAAGAATGGTGTCGGCGTATGTCTCATCGCTTAGATCGGTAGGAGATTTTCCTGTTGAAACAAGCCGTTTAACCAGCGTGGATGAAGAATTTACCAGCAGGTCGGAAATCAGTTTTGCCTGCGGCAGCAGGCCGCCGGGGTTGTCTTCCACGCGGATTGAGAAATGTTTGATGCTTTTACCCTGTAGATACGCTTCTTTTGCAATTTCCTCTGCAACATCCAAAAACTGGCGCGTTGTATAATCATTGAATGTCGATATTTTTATGACACCTATTTCCGTGCCCTTTAGCAAGAACCCGGTCACGGCTTTTTGTACAATCGTATCGCGGGTAAGTGTGGCGTCAAAAGGTTCGGCACCATCG
The DNA here is from genome assembly GCA_021208265.1 of Alphaproteobacteria bacterium. GTDB lineage: Bacteria > Pseudomonadota > Alphaproteobacteria > Micavibrionales > Micavibrionaceae > JAJOJU01. The sequence goes on from JAJOJU010000027.1 coordinate 43,112, forward strand.
CGTTGAACGGTTAATTTAACCGTGCTGCCTTTTGTACCGCGCAGCAAAGCCACAACCTCGTCAGATGTCAGGTACAGGACGGAATTGCCATCAATATGAGTAATTTTGTCGCCTTTCAGGATTCCACCCTTGGCAGCGGGGTTATCTTCCATAACATTTTCAGCAATAATCGGCTGACCAACTTCTTTTTTTAATTCCATGCCGATACCGCCGAAATCACCACGCGTTCTGGCGATCATATCTTCGGCAGCTCTTTTGGGTAGATAGCCGGAATGGTGATCTTTTGGAACGGCCTTGCTGGTGGCGGCGGCTGTAGCAGCTTCGAACAGGTTGAAGATAGGAATTCCCGCTGTTTCACGAACCTGATAGGCAACGGAATTAAGATAGGCGCAGGAGTCAGCGTATGTTCTGATGTTTTCGGGTGCATCGCCGGCCTCAATTGTTTTGTCTTTTAATGTCCAGGAAATAATATTTTTCTTACCATCCTTGTTTAGCACGCTACCGTGATCGGCATTGGTCGGGGCATGTTCGATGACATAATTATGTCCGGCTTCCAGAATACCGCGTGCGGCCTCCTGCGCCAGTTCTTTGGGGGACAAGACAAGAGAACCGTTAATGTGAACTTCGTTCATTAATATAAGCGTGTTGCTATACAGCTGGCAGCGCTCTGAGGTGTCGATGGGCTCGGGAGCTGTCCTTGCGTTGGCCGTTTCAGGCTGGATTAAAAGCAAAGGTGATGCGGCAAGAGCAGCAATAGCTGCTGACATAATACGAGACATTGGATACTCCCTGTTACAATTATTATTTTTATAATTCCTTGACCATAAAGAGTTCGATGGCTTAGTCAAATAATTTTATGGGAGCGGTGCAACATTATGGTTAATTTATTGGTTATGAAATAGAAAAAGCCCCGGAGATATCACCGGGGCTTTTGTTCAGTCCATTTTTGGGACAAAAAAATTACGCGGCTATCGTGTCTTTCAGGCTTTCGCTGACCATAATGTCCTGTCCGCCGGTTTCGGCAGCATTCAGGTGATCATGCACATGTTCAGCCAGAACATCTGTATAGCCATGGAAGAAGTGGTTAGCCTGAGGGATAACCCGGTAATCAACATCAATGCCCTTTTGTTGTTGCAGTTTACCCACAAACCCATCCACGGATTCCTGCGGTACGACATCATCCTTGCCGCCCTGCAGGATCAGACCGGAAGTGGGGCATGGTGCCAGAAATGTAAAGTCATACATATTGGCTGGCGGTGCAATCGAGATAAATCCACGAATTTCCGGGCGGCGCATCAAAAGCTGCATGCCGATCCAGGCGCCAAAGGAAAACCCGGAAACCCATGTATAGGGGGCGTTGGGATTAATTTCCTGCATCCAGTCAAGCGCGGATGCGGCATCGCTCAGCTCGCCTTCGCCGCGATCGAAAATACCCTGAGAACGACCTACGCCGCGAAAGTTAAAGCGCAGCGTGGAAAAGCCGCGGGCTACGAAATTCTGGAATAAAGTGTAAGTGATTTTGTTGTTCATCGTTCCGCCGTGTTCGGGGTTCGGATGAAGAATAAGGGCCAAGGGAGCATTCTTTGCTTTAGAATGAGAATAACGGCCTTCAAGGCGACCCGCCGGACCGTTGAAAATGACTTCAGGCATGCAAATTCCTTCTGGTTACAGCACTTTTATCACAGGCTTTTCAGGAGAATAGGGAACCTTATCTCCAGCACCCGTGTTTTTATGGTGAGTTAACGTATAATCACCCGCTTGGGAAAAGTCTACATTTTTATCATAAACCGTTGATAAGGTTGTGGATATATGCTCTCTCCCGTCCCCTGCGGGTTTGTGCGTTGATAAGGAAGGAACGTTTGGGACTTCCTTATATTCGGTTTTGCTGATATAAAATATAGAAAATCTATATCGGCATTGAATTTGTCGGCGTTAGAACCATATTTTTGTAGAGGGTAGTACTATGAAAACGCGACTAAAACTAACGACCCGCGGTAAATACGCGGTCATGGCGATGATAGAAATAGGTCGTTCCACCGGGAAGCGGCCTGTGCCTCTTTCTGATATTGCCGGAACGACCAATATATCACTTTCATATCTGGAACAGCTGATTGCCGGTTTGCGCCGTCACGGGCTTGTGAAATCATATCGTGGGCCGGGCGCGGTTACACGCTGGGCAAGGCGGCAAATGATATTCCGGTGTCCGACATTTTGCGGCGGCCGAGGATTCTACGCCCGCCAAAAGAAATGCTGCCGAAAAACGGCATAGCAGTTCCGACCCGGCCTTGAAGCTGTGGGATTACATTGGCGAAATTCTTCATGTAAATCTTCAGAAAGTGTCCTTGAGCGATGTGCTGAGCGGTACATTGCAGGGCGTTAATGACCGATAGTTTTTGCCTTGTATTGCATCCCCCTCTATAAAGAGGTGTATGAACGCACCCGTTTACCTTGATTATAATGCAACGGCGCCGCTTTACCCTGAAGTGGTGGAGCGGATGTCTGTCGTTATGTCAGCGCCCCTCAATGCATCGGCTGTCCATGCGCGAGGGCGCGAAGGCCGGAAGATTATAGAGGCAGCGCGCCGGAACGTGTCGGCTTTGGTGGGAGCTGATCCGGAAAATGTTATTTTTAACAGCGGTGCAACGGAAGGCAATAACACGGTATTAAGGCATTTCAACGGGCGTGTTTTGGTTAGCGCCATTGAGCATCCGTCTGTTCTGCAAGTGCGTCCGGATGCGGAAATTATCCCGGTAAAGCCTTCCGGCGTTATTGATCTGTTGGCATTGGAAGAGGCTTTGCAAAAAGAACCAAAAGCCGCGCTGGTATCCCTTATGTTGGCGAATAATGAAACGGGGATTATTCAACCGGCCAAGGAAGTTGCTGGTCTGGCAATGCGTTACGGCGCCTGGATGCATTGCGATGCCGTGCAGGCTGCCGGAAAAATCCCGGTCGATATGACAGCGCTAGGTATCCATTTCATGACATTATCGGCCCATAAAATCGGTGGGCCTCAGGGGGTTGGGGCGCTGGTTCTGGGGCAATGCGGCGAGACACCGATGTTGCTTGCCGGGGGCGGGCAAGAGAAAAAAGCCCGCGCGGGAACCGAAAATGTTGCCGGCGTTGCCGGTTTTGGTCTGGCGGCGGAGATGGCTCTGAAAAATCTGGCAGATAATCAGCTGAAACAGGCTAACTTGCGCGATGGCATGGAGCGCCGTTTGTGTGATTTATACCCGGATATTGCCATTCACGGTGCGGCAGAAACGCGCTTGCCGAATACATCTTTATTCAGTCTACCGGGTTTGAAGGCGGAAACACTTCTGATGGCGCTGGATTTAGCGGGTGTATGTGTATCGAATGGTTCGGCATGCACGTCTGGCAAGGTGGAAGCCTCTCATGTGTTAAAGGCTATGAATGTCCCGCAAGCAGAAATTGTATCAGCCTTGCGGGTTTCTTTGGGGTACGGGACGGATTCCGGGGATATTGAAACCTTTTTGGCCGCGCTGAAACGATCCGTCCCGGTGGATAAAATACAATCATCTTCTTCCGGTGGTTGACCCCTCGGCCAGCCTCTCCCTACTCTTTAAAGACAGATTCTTTAAATAAATATTCTTTTCCAAAGTGGGGAAAATAAAAATGGCTGGCATTTCCTGTAGTTCTAAAGCGCGGCGTTACGCCTTTTTGGTGCCGATGGCGGCACTTCTGGGGCTTTCTGCCTGTAGTCTGGGAGATTTAACACCGCGCGGCGGCGAAAAAGCCGATAGTTCCGAGCAGCTTTTGCAGGCAGAGGGTAGCTGGGCGATGGTGGAAGAAAACTCCGGTACCGACCCGGCTCAGTTGCATTCTCAGGCCAAGACGCAAGTTAATCCGAATAATCTGAGCCACCGCCAGTTTCTTCCGGATGAAGACCTGAAAATGGCGCGGAATGAAAAAGCAGCGGATGGGCAGGATGTTAATTACCGCCTGATCCGTGTGGAACGCGATGTACAAAGCCTGCGGGATGATTTCAAAAAATTGTTGCCGCCACTCAGCAATTTGATTGTGGCTGATAAAAATCTTGATCAAACAATCGCGGATATCGAAGCCAAGAATGCGATTGAACCTGCTGCCGGGGCAGTTACACCTCATGCGGCGGCAATGCCGAAAGCTATGGCGGCACCGATGCGCATGGCCGGGGCGCAGCCTGTTTCTGCGCCAAAAGCAACGCCTGCACCAATGGTGCAAGAAAAGCCTGCTGTTACAATGGCATCCGCAGCTGTTGGTGGGGGTAGTGCCGTTAATAACCTGCGTTTGGGGGAACATCCGGGGAAAACCCGTCTGGTGCTTGATTTAACAGGACCGTCCACTTACCGCACTGATCTGGACAATAATGAAAAACTGCTACTGGTACAGATTCCCAAAGCGAGCTGGTCTGCCGAGCAGCGTAAGAGCCTTTCCGGTCACCCGTTGGTGGCAGGTTATACGGCTCAGCCTGGCGTAGACGGCGGAACAACGCTGGCGATTGAGCTACGCAAGCCGGTGAAAATTGGTGCAAACTCTGCTTTGCCGCCGAATGCTACTTATCAGAACCACAGAATTTTTATTGATCTGGCAGCGCTTTAATTTTGAACTATATTTGTAACGATTTTCTATCTCGCGCGTTAGGGGTAGAGGACGAACCTAACTTAAGGAGACTATTAACTATGAAGAAACTGCTTACTTTGGCTGCTGTGGCTATGATTGCCGTGCCTGTTACTGCCCATGCGGAAGATACCGCAAAGGGTGATCACAAAGGCCCTGGCAAGATGTTTGAAGAAACCGATACCGATGGTGATGGCATGATGTCTAAAGACGAATTCATGGCCTTCCATGAGAAGCGCTTTGCTGAGATGGACGGGAACGGTGACGGTAAAATCAGCACAGAAGAAGCCAAAGCCAAAGCTCAGGAGTGGCGTGAAAAAATGAAAGAACGCCGCAAAGAGATGATGGAAAAGCGTGGTGAGATGAAAGATGCTCCTGAGGAAGCACCGGCTGAATAATCTTCACAGCTTTTTGATAATGAAAGAAGGCAGGGCTTCATCGAGGCCCTGTTTTTTTATTCTATACTTCCCCGGCGGCCTGACGGGCTTCGTATTGTTGCTGGCGCTGGCGGAGCATGCGGGCGCGTTCATCGGTGAGGCCTTCGGCGCAGTGCAGGCAGGAAACGCCTTTTTCGTAAGAGTCCAGCTTTGTTTCTTCTTCCGAGAGCGGCTCGCGGCAGCCATGGCAAATCGTCCAGCCACCGCTTTCTTTAAGCGCATGACCAACGGCCACGCGCTTATCAAACACGAAACATTCCCCGTCCCAGAGGCTCTCTGATTGCGGCACATCTTCCAGATATTTAAGGATGCCGCCTTTCAGGTGATAAACATTTTCAAAGCCGTGGGCGAGCATGTAGGAGCTTGCTTTTTCACAGCGAATGCCGCCGGTGCAGAACATGGCGACCTTTTTGTGCTGAGCCGGGTTCAGGTGTTTTTCCACCCAGTCCGGGAATTCGGTGAAAACCTTAATATCCGGGTCAATCGCGCCCTTGAAGATGCCGACTTTGGTTTCGTAATCATTACGCGTATCGATCAGCACGACATCGGGGTCGTTAATCAGATCGTTCCAGTCCTTGGCTTCCACATATTGGCCAACCAGCTTATTGGGGTCAGCTTCCGGGCGGCGGAGCGTAATCACTTCCTTCTTCGGGCGCACCTTGAATTTATTAAAGGGCTTCTCAGCGGCGGAGGAATATTTAAGCTCGCCCGCGCGCACGCCTAATTTTTCATCGAGGAAATCGATCATGCGAGCCATGTCATCTTCATGTGCGCCGATTGTGCCATTAATGCCTTCGGGTGCCAGCAGCAGCGTGCCGCAAACGCTGGGTGCGCTTTGGGCAGCGAAATCCTGCACCGCCTTGCGCATGGCAGGGATGTCAGCAATCGTCACAAATTTATAAAGCGCGGCAACGGTGTAGCTCATAGAGGGGTTTATAATAACTCCGCGAGGGTTTTGGCAAGAGTTTTAACGTTATCCCCCTGCGCCGCCCCTTTTTTCCAGGCGATTCCGATCTGGCGCGACGGCTTGGGGTTTTTAAAAGGAATGAGGCGGATAGTCTCCGGCAAATCTTCTTCTGTCGCCATGGCAGGCAGTAGCGTGGCACCATAACCGTGCGCCACCATCTGGATGAGCGTAGGCAGGCTGGAAGCGCTGAAAGTCTTGCGCTGGGTGTTTGATTGCAGGCGGCAGGCTTGCAGGGCGTGGTCGCGCAGGCAATGCCCGTCATCCAGCAGCAGTAAATCCTCCCCTTCCAGATCGGCGGGGGATAACGGCCCCGGCTTGGTTTTATGCCCCGCCGGGCAAGCGAGAAGGAAGGCTTCGCTGAATAATATTGTGGCATCCATGTCGGGTAGTTCATAAGGAAAGGCCATGAGGGCGGCGTCCAGCGTTCCGGCGCGCAGTTTTTCTAACAGCCGTTCGGTAAGATCCTCCTGCAACTGCAATTCCAGATCGGGGTAGTTTTCCTGCAGCGGTGTTAAAATGCGGGGTAGCAGATAGGGGGCAACGGTAGGGATAACGCCGAGGCGCAAGGGGCCAGCCATCGGGCGGCTCATCTGCCGGGCTTTTTTCATGAGGCCCTGGGTATCCTCCAGAATGCGCACGGCGTAGCGGGCAACCTCCTCCCCCGCGCTGTTAAATGCGCGTGCCGGGTGCTGCGATCCACCAGCGTGCAGCCTGTAATGGCTTCCAGCTCTTTAATTCCAGCGCTTAGGGTTGATTGGGTAACGTAAGAGCGCTCTGCCGCCAGGCTAAACGAACCGGCGGATTTAACAGCCAGAAGATAGGAAAGTTGGCGGAGTGTCGGGAAAATCATATATCGAAAATAGTATTTGTTAGATCATTTGTCTATCGATTTTTTCGATAAATAAACCGGAAATTTCCTGTTGGCTTTTTGGCGATCAAAAGTTGCATGGTGGGGCAGATTTAATCACTACCAAGCAAGTAAAAAGGAGATACGAATATGTTAGGTATTGGCGATAAACTTCCAGATTTCACCGTTGTGGGTGTTAAGCCCGGTTTTAACGCGCATGAAGAAAACGGCGTGAGCGCATTTGAAGAAATCACGCAGGACAGCTTTGAAGGCAAGTGGAAAGTAATCTATTTCTACCCCAAGGATTTCACTTTCGTGTGCCCCACGGAAATTGTTGAATTCGCCAAGCTCGAATCTGAATTCGCCGACCGCGACTGCGTGGTGATGGGGGGGTCTACCGATAACGAATTCTGCAAGCTGGCATGGCGCCGCGAACATGCGGATCTGAACAAGCTCAACCAGTGGAGCTTTGCTGATGTAACGGGCGTTCTGGTGGATGGCCTTGGCATTCGCGATATGAATGAAGGCGTTGCCCTGCGCGCCACGTTCATTGTTGATCCGCATAACACCATTCAGCATGTTTCCGTGAACGGTCTTAACGTAGGCCGTAACCCCAAGGAAACACTTCGTTTGTTGGATGCTCTGCAATCTGATGAGCTGTGCCCGTGCAACCGCCCGGTGGGTGGTGAAGTGATCGATCCTTCCAAGGAAGCGCTTAAGATCGCGGCTTAATTATTAGTAGGCAGGGCGGATATGTTTCGCCCTGCCTCCCTTAAAAATCCCCCCAGCATAAGGAGAAATAACATGTCGATTGAAACTCTGAAGGGGCTGATGCCCGAATACGCCAAGGATATAAAACTGAATCTCTCCAGCCTCGCCGCCGATGAAACATTGAGCGCGCAGCAGCTTTGGGGATGTTTTTTGGCCTCTGCGCTGGCATCGCGCAACTCCAAGGTGATTGCGGAAGTGAAAGCCGAGGCTTTGGATAATTTATCTGAAACCGCTTACAACGCCGCCTGCGCCGCCGCCGCCGTGATGGCGCAGAATAATGTTTATTACCGCTTCGTGCATCTGGCCAGCAGCGGCGATTATAAAACGCTGCCTGCCAAGCTGCGCATGAATGTGATGGCGAATCCCGGTGTTGAGAAAGCAGATTTTGAGCTGTGGTCACTCGCCGTATCTGCCATTAATGGTTGCGGCATGTGCATCGATTCGCATGAGGCGGAACTGCGCAAGCATGGTATCTCATCTGAGCAGATTCAAACGGCCGTGCGCGTTGCCGCCACTGTTCATGCAGCGGCTTGCGTGCTGGATGGCGAAGCTGTGAGCGCAGAAAGTGTTCTGGCTCAGGCCGCATAAGAATACATGATAAAGAATGCGAAAGCCGCCCCGCATACAGGCGGTTTTTTTATGAAGGCTCCCGCATGATAACTTCCCGGTGTGGATAGGGAATTTGAATGCCGTGTTTTTTAAAGGCATCCCACAGCGCCATGAACACCTGTCCGCGCACGTTGGCCACGCCGCCTTCGGCATCTTTGATCCAGAAGCGCAAATCAAAATTGACGGAGCTATCGCCGAATTCGGTAATCCAGCAAACGGGGTCTTTATCCTTCACTACGCGGTCTACGGTTTTGGCAGCTTCGATAGCAATTTTTGTGACCTCATGCGGGTCGGAATCATAGTGCACGCCGAAAGCCAGATGGATGCGTACCAGCGAATCGCCGTGGCTCCAGTTCACCACGCGCTGGGTGATCAGGTCTTCATTGGGGATCAGATAGGATTTATTGTCGCGGGTTATAATCTCCGTATAGCGCGCGCCCATGGTGCTGACCCAGCCGAAAGTGCCGTGCTCGGGCAGTTCCAGCACATCGCCCGGTTTGATGGATTGATCCATCAGCAAGAGCATACCGCTGAACAGGTTGGAAATACCTTTCTGCAAACCAAAGCCCACCCCCAAACCAACGGCACCGCCAAAGACAGCGAAGAGGGACAGATCAATCCCGGCGCTGGTAATCCCGATCAGCAGCGCCGTGACGATTAGCGCCACATGCACGATTTTGGAAATCAGAACACGCGAAGCGATGCTGAGGCTTTGCGCTTCCTGAATGCGCCGTTCGCAAAAGCTGGAAGCGATTTGTGCCAGATATATCAGGATAAAGAGAGCAAACGCCCCTTTGATAACGGCCAGAGCGGAAAGGCGGAACTCACCCAGCGTCACACCCAGAGAATCAAGGCTGGCTGCCGTTTGATCTAGAATACCGAATATGCTGAGCGCTGCCACGGCCCAGATAGTGGCCATAAAGATGTTGCGTATCACCGGGTTATTCACGAATTGCAGAGCGGTACGAATGGCCACCCATGCCAGCAGCAGCTTTATAAGGATGGCGCAGATATTGGGAACTATCCCTGTTGCCTCTAAAATAACCGATCCCAGCCCCAGAATAATCAGGGCGGCTATATGATAGGTCAGCGCCGCCAGATTGGATAAAATCACCTTGAACCGAAACGGGATCGATAAACGCTCAATCAGCGATTTTGTTTTGGGTTTCAGAAGGCGGTGAACGAGCGCCGCCATCAATAAGGCCGCCACAATAAAACCACCTTCAATGGCGGTATCAACGCTCCAGAATGTACGGGTCAGCCATTCAGTAATGCGGGTAAGAAGGGTCGTCAAATCAATCATAACGTATTATAAGGTAACCCATTCACGGCAAAAGGCAAAGGAGGCACATCCATGCTGGAATATCTGCACACTATGGTTCGCATTCGGGATATTGATGAATCTCTTGATTTTTACTGCGGCAAATTGGGTTTTACGGAGATAAGCCGTAAGGAAAATGAAGTCGGGCGCTTTACCCTGATTTTTCTGGCTGCGCCTTATGATGAAGAGCGGGCGAAATCCAGCAAAGCGCCGATGATTGAGCTGACCTATAACTGGCCGGATGAAAATGGTAAGGTTGAGGAATACACCGGCGGGCGTAATTTCGGCCATCTGGCTTTCCGCGTTGATAATATTTACGAGTTTTGTAAAAAGATTCAGGAGCAAGGGGTAATCATCAACCGCCCGCCGCGTGATGGGTATATGGCGTTTATAAAATCGCCGGATGGCATATCAATCGAGCTTCTCCAAAAAGGAGAAGCCCTGAGTCCGCAAGAACCCTGGGCTTCGATGCAAAATACCGGTGCGTGGTAGGTTAAAGGCTTTAGGCCTTTAACAATGCCACGCCTTAGCGGGGTATGATGTCTGGAACTTGATGCCCAGATCATTCGGGTGCGCCATCAGGCGAAAAAATACCGGGCCGCACACCATGTCAACAGCGATATCCGTTTCCAGATCGCGGCGGAATTCACCGGCTTCTTTCCCGGCTTCGATGCTGTATTGAATGGCATCGGTCAGCGGGGCCAGGAAGCTTTGTTCAAAAACTTCCAGTGATTTTTCATCCGCTTGTGCCTCGCTAAACAGCTGGGCGATGATCGGGCCGTTGGGGGATGACAGCAGGCGCACCAGCTTGTCGATCAGCATTTCAACGGCTTCGGCGTTGTTGGATGCATTGGGCAGCGGGACGTTCATGCCGGGCTGGTTAACAAGCGCATCCATCACCACCGCCGTTTTATTAGGCCACCAGCGGTAAATTGTGGTTTTGCCGACCTTGGCTTTTTTAGCAATCGCTTCAATGCTCAAATCCTGAACACTCATGCGCAGCAGCAGGGCGTTTACAGCCTTCAAAATCGCCTTGCGGGATTTTTCCGAGCGCGGACGCCCTTTACGGCCTGCAGAAGATTCAGCATCTGTTGCGCCTATATCGTCTTCGCCATCGTCATATGTTTCATCATAGCTGTCAGTTTGCGGGGCGTATGCTTCCTGCTGCACAGGCATAGCTTCCGCCGCATCGTTATTCGCTGCCATTGTACGGTTATCCTTTAGTTCCTCAAGTTTCTCCAGCATGTCCTCCGGCGCCATCCGGGGGCGCATGGCAGGGGCTTTCACCTGCGTCAGCGCTTCGAACATATCAAAACCTTCCTGCCGGGCATAGGGGGTGTTTGAAGACGACATCCCTTTGTGTCCTTTCCTAAGAGTTATAAAAACGGTTTGTATCGATTATTTTCCGATACTGCAATATCGATGATGCCGATATCAATGCCGGTTTTGCGAATGACAAAAATTATTCACAAGTTTAATAGGCTGTGGCGGCTTCGAAAGTGCGAGGGGCTTCATCGATGACAACAGCCTGTCCGTTCCGGAATTCCAGTATGGCAAGACCGCGCTCAACAAGGCCGTTTTGGCGGAAGCGGAAAATACCGTCCACCCCGGCAAAGCCATTGGGGTTGGTGATGGACGCCGCATCAAAGGCGGGGCGCCCGGCGCCTTGCAGGCCTGTCTGTGCCAGCACGGCAG
>JAJOJU010000009.1 GCA_021208265.1 Alphaproteobacteria bacterium
GTTTGCTGATCCGCAATGTTGATCAAAAATCCAAGGATTACGGCGATATTAAGGATAAATTCCGCCCCGGCCATGCGGATTTCACTTATATCGAAAAATACGGCATTCGCGATTATCGCGGCGGCGGCAGATCATCCGCCCGTGAAACAGCCATGCGCGTGGCGGCGGGGGGCATCGCCCGCAAAGTTCTGGAGAGCCAGATCGGCAAAAAGGTTAAAATCCGCGCCGCCGTGGTGCAGGTGGGTACACAAAAAATCAACCGTGATAACTGGGATTGGAAGGAAGTTTCTAACAATCCGCTCTGGGTGCCGGATGCGAAGGCCGTGCCCAAGATTGAGAAATATCTGGATGGCATCCGCAAGAAAGGCTCGAGCGCTGGCGCTATTGTTGAGGTGCATGTATCGGGCATTCCGGCGGGCCTCGGTGCGCCTGTGTATGACAAGCTGGACGCCGATATCGCCAAGGCGATGATGTCGATCAACGCCGTGAAAGCCGTTGAGATTGGCGCAGGCTTTGAGTCCGTCATGCTCGGCGGCGAGGAAAACGCCGACCCCATCCGCAAGGGGAAGAAGTTCCTTTCCAACAATGCCGGGGGCATTCTGGGCGGGATTTCGACGGGGCAGGATATCGTGGCCCGCGTTGCCTTTAAGCCCACCAGCTCTATTTTAACGCCTGTGCCCACCATTGACCGCAGCGGTAAGGAGACGGAGATTATCACCAAAGGCCGACATGATCCGTGCGTGGGCCTGCGCGGCACGCCGGTGGTGGAAGCCATGATGGCTTGCGTGCTGGCTGATCACTGGCTGCGTCACAAGGCGCAATGTTTGTAAGAGTGTCTTTAATTCATTAAGGGAGTTCTGCCCATGTCATCCAACGATTATAAAAGCCGTATTCCGCATCACCGCCGTTTGGTGGCGCGTGCGCCTGTTACGTCAGGCACGCAGGAAGCGCCAAAGCAGTCCCAATGGGTGATTTTGCCTGTCCTCTGGAAAGGCTTAAAGCGCATGGCAATGGGGATCGGCTTTCTGGTGCTGCTGTCTTCCTTCATTTCATTATGGACATTGGCCACTATCAGCGGTGGCGCCGGGGGGCATGGCGCTATGCCGAAAGATATTGTGCTTGTGATTCCGTTTGAAGGCGGGCTGGCGGATATGCCGAAACCGGCGGGGCTTGCGGCCTCGCTGGCGCCGTCACCGCCCAGCCTGTATCAGATTACGGAAGCGATTGAAGCCGCCAAGACTGATTCGCGCGTGAAGGCCATTGTGGGCACACTTTCGGATGGCAGCTTTGCGCTGGCGCATATCGAAGAAATCCGTAAGGCGATCAAGGATTTCAAGGAATCCGGCAAGCCGGCTTACGTGTATTCCCCATCCTTTGGGGAAGGCGGCGGCGGTCTGGGCCGTTATTATCTGGCGTCTGCTTTTAATGAGATATGGATGCAGCCGATGGGCGTTGTTTCCATTCCCGGCATTAACGCCGAAGCGCCTTATTTGCGCAGCGTGCTGGATGAATGGGGCATCAAACCGCAATTCTACCAGCGCTATGAATATAAAACGGCGTATGAATCCGTGAACGAAACCGCCATGACGCCCGAAAACCGCGAGATGCTGACCGATATGGTTGCGCGCCTGCGTACGGCGCTTGTTAAGGATATTTCGGAAGACCGTGGTATGAGCGAGGCTGAATTCGGCGCGCTTGTCGATAAAGCCCTGTTTACGGGCGATGCAGCGCTTTCCTCAAAGCTTATTGATAAGCTGGATTACGAAGATGTTTTGTCCGACAAGCTGATTGAGGATGCGACAGGCCAAAAGCCGGATGCTATTGCCGATGACCATCTGCCATTCGTTGATATCGCTGATTACAGCGCTGATTTTGAAAAGCATCGTAAAAATAAGGCGGATGGCTTGTTGTCTGACGGGCGCCCCAAGGCGGCGATTGTCTATGCTTCCGGTGCTATCATGCAAAGTGATCAGGGCGGCGGCGGCCCGGCAGGCATGATGTCGGAAGGTGTTGCTGCGGCAGATCTTTTGGTGCCGGCCATTCTGGATGCCGCGGATGATGAGGATGTCTCGGCGATTGTCTTGCGTGTTGATAGCCCCGGCGGGTCACCCACGGCATCTGAATCGATCCTGCGTGCGTTGGAAAAAGCCAAAGCCAAAGGTAAGCGCGTGATTGTTTCCATGGGGCCGACAGCTGCCAGCGGTGGATATTGGATTGCCGCCAAAGCTGACCGCATCTTCGCGCTGCCGACCACGATTACAGGTTCAATCGGCGTTTTGGGCGGCAAGCTGGATATGAGCGGATTATGGGACAAGCTGCACGTGAATTGGGATGCCGTGCGTTGGGGCGAAAATTCCACGATATGGTCATTCAATCATTCCTTTAGCGAGAGCGAGGCGGAGCAGATAAATGCGATGCTGGATGATGTTTACCGCGCTTTTCTTTCTCGTGTGGCACAAGGTCGGAAAATGGATGTCGCCGATGTGGCGCGCATTGCCAAAGGCCGCGTATGGACGGGTATGGCGGCTTTTCAAAATGGGCTTGTTGATGAAATTGGCGGCCTGCCAGAGGCTCTGGACTATGTTGCCAAGGAAGAAGGGCTGGCCAATCGGGGTGATCTGGTTGTGGAGGTATTCCCCAAGCCGCTGACCCCACTGGAAAAACTGGCACGTATTCTGGGTGGTTCGGAAGATGGCCTGAATGCCCTCGCGGCGCAGAGCCGGTTTATGTCGTGGGCTGCCCCGTTCTTTGCAGAGCTGGCTATTGCCCGTGCGCCTGAAGATTACGGGGTTTATCAGCCTGTGCGCGTGCGCTAGACGCGCTGTCATTCGCTACGGCTTTTGTTGGTACGCGCCCCTTCAGAAGGTTTGTCAGTCTTTCAGCCATATCCTTATAGGAAAGGATGATATGCTCAGCCCCCAAGCCCTTCTCAATGGCTGCTACTGCCGCATTCATACCCACGGCAACAGGAACAACAGTGCAGGGTAAATGAGGCGCTGCATTCAACGCCGCCGTAATATCCTTATGGCGGTCACCGACATACCAGATAACATCATCTTTTTTCAGCTTCACACCCATTTCGCGCAGCGCGAGCAGGATAGGCTCCGGGTTCGGTTTGGCCTTGGAAATATCCTCACGAAAAATAGCCGCGTCATAGTAATGGGCCAGCTCAAACGTGCGCAGCACATCATGACCATAACCCTTGCCCAAACCGTTGCTGACCAATGCCATTGGCACGGCATTGAATTTAAGGATGTTCAAGACATTGATAATGCCGGGGCAGGGCTCGACAATCTCATCCACGCTACCGCGGCGCAGGCGATGCACAGCCCGGTGTACCAAGAGGCGCTGATGCTTGCGGATATCGCGGTCTAAATCTACTTCAGGAATCACAGGCCCTTGCGCTTTACGATGGAAGATCCACCCGAAAAACTTGGAGATGTTATAGGCCATATCGTCGTAATTCTCGCACAGCCACAGCACAAACGGGTTCAGATGGCGCACGGTCGTGCCATCCATATCAAAAATAACAACGGTAGGGGCCTGTAGGGTCATGCGTCTGTTATAGTTTATTTTCCGTAATATTGCAAGTGGGTGTTGTCTAACCCTAGCACATTCATTTTCTGAATGCACTTTTTGAAAGATCTTTGGTGTGGAATTAGGGTTGTTGAGCGGGGAGGGCGGCCATTTTGACGGCTATTTGTACGCCGTCATCCACGATTTCATCGACAGCCTCTTTCGAGGCGCTTGTCGCAAGACGGTTAACCAGCGATCCCGCGGCAATGCCGGCCATATCATCTATTTTTCCCTTAAGTCCGTATGATATAAGAGCGGAGCTTCCTGCAGCGGCAACCCCGCCAATCGCTGCTGCCCCTAGAGCTACTTTTAGTTTATAGAGAACATCGGGGTGGCTAAGGGCTTCCTTCATGGTTTGTTCAAGGATAGCTTTGTCCTGTATATCAATACCCTTTTTTTCTATGTAGTCACTGATTACATTTATAAGGGCTTCAGATCCAGCGTTGGCAGCAATATAAGCCGTACCAACGGTGCCGACTGTTCCCAGATTGGCGCCGACAGCCAGGCCAAATTCGCCTGCTTTCAGGCCTTCGTAAGAGAGCCGCACCTGATTTTCCTCCCATGAGGCATCGGTATATGAGCTAAAACGAGCCTTTAAACCATCAAGACTAAACAGGGCTGTTTTTTCTGCAGCTGTGGCGTGGGGGGTGGCATCCTCAAATCGTTTTCGTGTGATGGCGTAATCTTGGAAGGCTGTGGAAAGCGCTTTTATCTGCTCATCCGTTAATTCGGTTCTGGCTACTTGATCTGCGTAGTGTGTGCTTGTGGTTAAATCGCTGATCTGGGCGCCGGTTCTTTTCAATTCTGTTTGAACGATAGTGTGTAAACCATTGCTGGCCAAGGCGATCGCCATTTCTTTTTCGGCAGCAAACATATCGAAGGCGATGCTGTTTTCACGCGCGCCGGTATAGGCCTGCGTTACGGTATCACAAAGCTCACTCCAGGCACCGGACACGTGGTTATATGCGTAACTTAAAACACCCATAATGTATAAAACCGCTATTTGTTATGAAAATACTATGCTTTATTCATAAAATTTGTATTAACAAAATGGCGAAAAAGCAAAGTGGTCGGGTATTGAAGGAGTTATTTGTTATGGCGGTAGCAGACTAAAGCGCGGCTTTCACAATCGCCGCAGCATCCAGCCCGGCTTCCGCATACTGCTTCTCTGGCGTATCTTGATCCTGGAAGGTATCTGGCAGTGTGAGGGTGCGGATTTTTAAACCGGATCGTAGCAGATCGTTATTCGCCATGAATTCCAGTACGAAGGCGCCAAAGCCGCCGCGGCTGCCCTCTTCGATGGTGATGAGTGTAGAGTGGTTGGCGGCGAGATCACGGATCAAATCCTCATCCAGCGGCTTGGCGAAACGGGCATCGGCAACCGTGATTTTTTTACCCTGCGCACCAAGGGTTCTGGCGGCTTGTATGCACTCCTGCAAACGTCCGCCATATGACAGGATAGCGATATCGCCTTTGCCTTCCGTGCAGCGGTGGATGATGCGGCCCTTGCCGATTTCCAGCGGCTCGGCTTTCTCCGGGATTTCTACGCCAAAGCCTTCACCGCGCGGATATCTGAAAGCAATCGGGCCATCGTTATAGGCGGCGGCGGTGGCAACCATGCGGGCCAGCTCGGCTTCATCGGATGCTGCCATCAGCACGAAATTGGGGAGGCAGCCTAGATAAGCGGTATCAAACGCCCCGGCGTGGGTGGAGCCATCCGCCCCCACGAGGCCCGCTCTATCCATTGCAAACCGGACGGGGAGGTTCTGAATGGCGACATCATGCACCACCTGATCATAACCCCGCTGCAGGAAGGTGGAGTAAATGGTGCAGAAGGGCTTATAGCCTTCCGCGGCCATTCCGGCGGCGAAGGTGACGGCGTGCTGTTCGGCAATCCCCACATCGAACATACGGTCAGGATAGGCCGCGCCGAATAAATCCATCCCCGTGCCGTCAGGCATGGCGGCTGTTATGCCGATGATTTTAGGATCGTGCGCGGCTTCTTTAATCAGGGACTGCGCGTATACCTTGGTATAAGACGGGGCGCCCGGCTTGGCTTTGTGCTGCTCGCCCGTTACCACATCGAATTTGCGCACGCCGTGCATTTTATCGGGCGCACTTTCGGCAGGCAGATAGCCTTTGCCTTTCTGCGTGATGGCGTGAATCAATACGGGCCCATGCGTATTGTTATCCCGCACGTTGCGCAGCACGGGCAGGATGTGATCAAGATTATGCCCATCCACCGGGCCGATGTAATAAAAGCCCATTTCTTCAAACATATTGCCGCCGCCGATGGCAACCCGCGCGCCTTCTTCCGCGCGTTTGACGGCGTGTTTCAAGGGGGAGGGCAGGAAATCAGTCACCTTTTTGCCGATCTCGCGGGCGTTTTGATAAAAGCCGGAGGAGACCATGCGGGTTAAATAACGGCTCATCGCACCAACGGGCGGGGCGATCGACATTTCATTATCGTTCAGAATAACGATCAGCTTGCTCTTCAACGCGCCTGCATTGTTCATGGCTTCATAAGCCATCCCGGCGCTCATGGCCCCGTCGCCAATCACGGCAATGACGTGGTTGTTGCCATCTGCCAGATCCCGCGCCACAGCCATGCCAAGGCCTGCGGAAATGGAGGTGGAGGAGTGGGCCGCGCCGAAGGGGTCGTATTCACTCTCCGCGCGCTTGGTGAAACCGGAAAGCCCGCCGCCCTGACGCAGGGTTTCAATACGGCCTTTACGGCCTGTGAGAATTTTATGAGGATAGCACTGGTGCCCCACATCCCAGATCAAACGATCCGCAGGCGTGTTGAAAACGGCGTGGATAGCAACGGTAAGCTCTACCACGCCCAGCCCCGCGCCCAGATGCCCACCTGTTTTGGAAACGGCGCGAATGGTTTCGGCGCGGACTTCGTTTGCCAGTGTTTTGAGCTGCTCATCCGAAAAATGGCGGATATCGGCAGGCGTGTTAATGCTTTCCAAAAGGCTGGCGTTTTCTGCCGTCATCAGCGGTTCTGTCGCGATTTTTCCCTGTGCCTTTGTCATGATCCGCCTTTGTAGCGCAGTTGGCAGGCGAAGGGCAAAGATTTTATGCGTAATTCTTTATTTTTAAGTTTTCATAACAATTGTGTTGCCATATAAAAAGCTATTCGGTAGGTTACGGGAAAATAACCGCAGGAGAGAATATAAGCCGATGACTATCCAGTCCCATGAATTTAAAGCAGCTAATAACAAGCCTGATGCCTGGCTGTTTGATTGTGATGGTACAATCACGGGCGAAGAATATATGCCTTTCGCTGTGGGGTTTACGCTCAGCCGTTTTTTAGGCGACCGTTATGACCATGCCCGTTTTGAGAAAGTATTCGAAGTACATAAAGGGGGCGGATTTGCCAAATATCTTGGGAATTATAAGGAAGCTGCCAGATCTGCGGGCGAAGATGTCACGAATTACCCCACCGAAAGTGTTTTTGCCGCTGCGGCTGTTATGTATTACCGGATGATCCTGCAGGCGTTACGAAAAAACCCCAATCAAAAATTATTTGTTATTCGCCCCGGAATGGTGGAGGCCATGCAATATGTTGCTTATCAGGATGAACCGTTGGCTATCACAACCAACGCCCGCCGGGCGATTGTGCGCGCCAATATGGAGGCTGCCGGTATTTACGTGAAGGGTGAGGAAATTCCGGAGGGTATTACGCCCAAAGTGCTGATTGATGCCTGTGTCTGCCTTGAAGATTATGTCGAAGCCGCCAAAGAAAAGGGTGTGGACTGGAAAACACTTATCAAGCCAGATGGCTTTCCTTATGAACTTACCTGCGAGATCCTGAGTAAAAAGCTGAGCGAGCGGGAAGGGCGGGAGATTACCATTCTGCCGGAACGCTGCGTTGGGTTTGAGGATAGTACTAATGGTCATAAATCCCTTGCTGATGCGGGCGTGGGCGTGCGTGTGCATATGGGCAATGATCCCATCGCCGGGATATTCAGCTTTAAAGCCGGAGACGGATACCGCATGGCCGATGCCGTTGTCAGTGCCCATGGCATGGGGCCTGGCGTGATTGATGACCTGATGGCATTTTATCAGGAAAAGGTTCTGAAACGTGGCAGCATGATGATGCAGAAAACTCCGGATAACGATCTGTTATTACAGTCGGTACCGGTTTTCTAGGATAATAACTTACGCGCGGCGTTCCAGAACATAGAGCGCCAGCTTTTTGAGGATTTCGGCGCGGCCTTCGAAGATTTTAAGGTGGGAAATAGCCTGCTGCACAAGCATCTCAGCACGAGATTTCGCGCCCTCGTGTCCCATGGTGGAAACGAAAGTGGCTTTGCCGGCGGCAGCGTCTTTGCCTTTTTCCTTGCCGGTATCCTGCGGGTCGGCCTCCACGTCCAGAATATCGTCCGTCACCTGAAAGGCGAGGCCCAGATCATAAGCGTAGTTACATAGCGCCTTGCGGTGGCCCTCACTGGCCTTGCCCAGAATAGCGCCGGCTTCGGCGGCGAAAGCCATTAACTTGCCTGTTTTCATGCGCTGGAGGCGCGAGATGGTGCCGAGGTCAAACTCCTCATTCTCACCAATCAGATCCAGCATTTGTCCGCCCACCATGCCGTGCGGACCGGAGGCTTGCGCCAGCGCACGCACCAGTTCGCAGCGCACGCGGGGGTCGTCATGGGTTTCGGATTCGGCAATAATTTCAAAAGCCTGAGTCAGCAGGGCGTCACCCGCCAGAATGGCAGCGGCTTCGCCATATTTCACATGCACGGTGGGGTGGCCACGGCGTAAGCTCGCATCATCCATCGCCGGCAGATCATCGTGAATAAGCGAATAACAATGCACGAATTCCAACGCGGCAGCCACGCGGCGCGCCCGGTTGGGATCAACATTGAAAAGACGGGCCGAGGCCATCAAAAGGAAGGGGCGCAAACGCTTTCCGCCCGCCAGTGTGCCGTGGCGCATAGCGTCATAAAGAAGGGCTTCCGGCAGGTCGGTTTCCGGCAACAGACGGGTAATCGTGCGGTTTATCGCATCGGCAACCTGTTCCATTTCTTCTTTTAAGCTAGGGTCGGCATCTCTAGGGGACGGCATCTTTTTTCCTGTTCCTATTCCTGATCAAGCGGTTCTGTTTTAAGGGAGCCATCGGCGCCCACGGTAATTTTTTCAATCTTGGCCTGTGCTTCGCGCAATTTGGTTTCACAGTGGGTTTTTAGGGCCACGCCGCGCTCATAAGCGCCGATCGCCTGATCCAGCGGGGCTTGCCCGGACTCCAGAGATTTAACGATTCCATCAAGCTCGCCCAGCGCTTCTTCAAAGCTCATCGATGGAATAGGTTTTGCCTCAGTCATTAAAATTGCGTACCTTTGGATCACTCTTAATTCAAAGAATGAGTGTATGTCAGAAAACGCCTTCCCTCAAGACCAAGTTTACCGCATTCCGGCGGGAACCCGCGTTTATGCCATTGGGGATGTGCATGGCTGCCTGGAGCAGTTACACAAAATGCATGAGGTCATTTCGTTTGATTTGATCAATAGCCCGCCGCAGGCCGTTCATATCGTATATCTGGGGGATTATATCGACCGCGGCCCGGACAGCCGAGGGGTGATTGATACTCTGATCGAACGGCAGATGCGTGGTGACGGCATTCAGAAAACATTTATCCTTGGTAATCACGAACTGGGCTTGTTTGAATTTCTGGAGGACCCCGAGACGGAAATCTGGACCGAATGGGGCGGCATGGAGACATTGGCCAGTTACGGGCTCACCTTTCCGGGGGGGATGTTATTACCAGGTGAAAAAACACCGGCGGCACAGGCGGCGCAGCAAGCCATTCCAGAAGCCCACATGAATTTTTTAAAAGGGCTGCAAACGCATATTTTTATTGGCGACTACCTGTTTGCTCATGCGGGGATTGACCCGCGAAAGCCGCTGGAACAGCAGGTGCTGTCTGACTGGACGTTCATCCGGGAACCGTTTTTGAACTGGCATCTTGACCCGCTATATAAGCCTCTGCCGTTTAAGGTGGTGCATGGGCATACGATTACGGATGAACCGGAAAATCTGCCGCACCGAATCTGCATGGATACCGGCGCCTATAAGGGCGGGCCGCTCAGCTGCGCCGTACTGGAAGGGGCAGATGTCAGGTTTTTGCAGGTAAAATAGGGATTACTCCAGACCAGGAATTCTGCCGTTGAACAACAAGCGCCGTCTTGAAACATGGGTGGCCGTATTGTCGGTTTTTATAACGAACGGGAAGCTGCTGTTACTGGAGGGGTTGAATTTAAAAAGTCCGGCATTTTCTTCGGCAAACTCTCTGAAAAATTTGTTCCGTGTTGTCACACCCAGACGCAGTGCGGCATTTTGAATGCTTTCGGGTTTTCTGGCGGCAATCAGCGTGTTCATGCTGATCAGATGAAGGTTTTTGCCGTTGATGGTATAGGTGCGGCGTAGATCATACACGCTTTCCGCCAGTGAACTTTCGAATTCTTCCGGGGTAACGCTGACCATGTGTGTGTTCAGATTTTCAGCAATATAGGCGCGTGAACCGCGGTATTTTCCATCTACCAGACCGGGGTATTGTACGGCAATCGCAAGATCGGCATGCCCTTTGCCCGGTGTGTGAAGTGCTTTCATGAAATTATCACTTACATCATCGCCGCTTTTGTGCTGCACAAATTTGTATTTCCCTTTGAGCGAGGGGTCACCGCGTACAACGGCGTTTTCAATGATAATATGCCCGGTAAACAGGGAGCCCGAAGTTTCATAGGCAATGATGAAGGGATTTTCAGGTGTCGCGTTTTTGATCCGTGCGCGGATATCGCTCAGGGATTTTACAGTGTTGTCGGCTGTGGCCAGCAGGGCGCTTTCAAACCGGTCCTCATCAGGGCCGATAATGACTTCCAGAGAGTCGATTTTGCCTTGTTTTTGAAGGACGCATGAACGTCCGGCTGTGCGGCGGCTGTGGCAAACTCAAATCCGTCAGCCGTTGCCGCGATCAGGTTACCGATCGAGCCGCCGGCATCGAAACAATGCCCGTGTTTTTGACCATCCATAGCGTGTTGGGCCTGCGCCAGACTGTTGGTGATGGTGAGGTCATAAGGGGTTTTTGTACCTTTTCCGGCAAAAGAACAACGCCCGGTTTTATAATCTTCCAGAACGACAACACCTTCCGCATTAAAGGTAACAAAGCCTTCGTAAACCGAGCCCACAACATTTTCCCACAGGGCATCACCTGTTTTATAAAGTATCGCAAGGCCGATAGCCGCCATCACCGCACGTCGGTTAAACTTTTTCGATGCTTTGAATTCCTTACTGAGTTTGTTGATCTTTTCGTCTTGCTGCGCATCGACTTCATCGTGATGTTTGTCAGCATTGTCTGCTTCCTTCTGGTGCTTGGCCAGTTCAGTTAAAATTTCCTGTATGGAGGCAATAGCGGCTTCAATCGGGCTTGCGACTTCTTTTTGTTCGGAAGCGTTTGCTGCAGAAGATGCGTCAGCTGTCTTGCCCTCAGGCGGCTGGTGCTGATCCTGCGCATCGTATGTAGAGCTGCTATCGTCTGACATGAGTTGTTCCTTTGAATTTTTTCAGTCATTCTTTTAATAAAAAATGCACAAAATGTCAAAGTATATGATGATATATGGTAATAAAAGGGGCTAGACTAATCCCAGACGTTGTTCCAGCACGCCCACAAACATATGCCCCAGCATGATATGCATTTCCTGAATGCGGCCCGGGTCGGTATGATCAACATGCAGCATGATATCGCAGAGCGGCGGCATTTTGCCGCCTGATTTTCCGGTAAGCCCCACGGTGGTCATGCCCATGCGCTTGGCTTTTTTGAGGCCCTTGAGCACATTTTCACTATTGCCGGATGTGGACAGGCCCACGGCAATATCACCCTCATAACCCAGCGTGCGGATCTGGCGGGAGAAAATTTCCGAAAAACCATAGTCGTTAGCGCAGGCTGTGATGGCAGAGGCATCAAGGCTTAAGGAGAGCGCCGCAATGGGGGATCGTTCCTTGTGCAGCTTGATCGACATTTCGGCGACAATGTGCTGGGAATCTGCTGCACTGCCGCCATTGCCGAACATGATGATTTTATTGCCCCGCTTGATGGATTCTTCCGCCGCCGTGACCCATTTTTCAAAGGCTTCAAACTGTGTTGCGAATAAAGCTTCGGCGCTGGCAATATGACTATCGCGGGTTTTTTGCCAATAGGCCAGAGCATCCACAGGCGTTTTGGGCGGATGAAATTCGGGTTTCTTGGTCTTCAGATCAACCATCTAGTCGTTCTCATTTATTCCCGGTCGGGCGTAATGTGCCTTATTCCATCGGTGCTGTCAGGTCGATGGCAGCAGCACCGCTCGCCTCTTCACCGGCGGCGGGGGCCAACTGCTCAACTTCAATCGCTTTATTGTCAAGCGATCCGTGTTCTTCTTCCGCCGGGGCTGCTTCAGGCTCTGATGGCGGGGTGGGAGCCACGGGCTCAGCGGCTGGCGCTGGTGCAGGTTCCATAGCAGGATCAATCGGTGTGGGGGCAACGGGAGCCACAGGTTCAACCGGGGGCGGGCATCATAGCCGCCGGGTCAGCAGCCGGTTCCGGCGCAGGGGCAGGAGCTGTTTCCGTGGGTACAACGACTGATGAACCGCTGGGGATATCAACAGCTTCAGCCGGTTGTTCAACTGGTGCGGGGGTAGCTTCGGGTTCCGGGGCTGGTGCAGGCTCAGCCGGGGCTGAAGCGGGAATGAGTTCCGCACGCTGCGGTTTGCGTGCGGCCAGCAGATTGACCGGCGGGTTTTTTATGGCGCGCGGTGCCGGTTTGGCGGATGCCATTTTTACGGGTTCCGGTGTGGGTTCTGGCG
>JAJOJU010000028.1 GCA_021208265.1 Alphaproteobacteria bacterium
GGAACGATGTTTCAGGCAACAACACCACAAACGCCGGGGCAAACAGCCGCCCGCCACGCAGAAGCAGGCGATGCCCGCATGACCCTGCGCCGCCGTGAAGAAGAAAACCGCCGCGGCGGATCGCAACAGCGCCGCACCAAAAATAATCTGCAAAACGATGAAGCCAGCGTATCGGTAGAAGCACTTGAAGTTTTTCTTGAAAATCTGCTGCGCGCCGATACCGCCCGGCAGGATAATGCCAAAGCCATTAACAGCGCCGCACCATCCGAAACCATCCTAAAAACAGCCATTCCCGCCAATGCTGCCAGCCCTTCGGCCCTGGCAGCCAAGGCTTATGCCAATGCGTCCCGCACCGCGCGCCGCCGGGTTATGGCTGAACCGGACATGGAAACGGCTATTATAACCCCCGCATCAGCACCGCGCCCACGCCTGAACACTACTGAAAAAGCGCAGATCGCCGTTATAAAGGAAAATCTTGCCGCCTTGTCACAATTGGGTGTTCAGAATCTTTCCATCCAGCGGGGGGAAACTTTCCTGATCAGCCTTGTTGATTCAACGCAGAAAGCGCTTAACGGCTGATGCCGGGCACCAATTTATAGCCGGCCCCATCCGTAACCAGAATTTGCGGGTTTGCCGCATCCTTCTCTATCTTCCGGCGCAAGCGGTATATATGTGTTTCCAGCGTATGGGTTTCGGCATCCTGATGATACCCCCAAACCTTCTCCAGAATACCCGCCCGGCTCAGGCTATGATCCGGCGCCTGTATCAGCGCGGCCAGTAAATCAACCTCCCGGTCGGTTAAGTCCGTGCTTTGCCCCGAAGGAGTTTGCCAACAACGGGCCAAACAATCCAGCGTATATCCGCTTATCTCAAATACTTGCGGCTGACGTCCACCGTGTAAAAGCTCTTCCGCCTTTTCAATCACTTTTCCCAACCGGGCCGGGCATGAAACTGAAATTTTGCGGGCCGCCAGTTCCAGCTGTAACGAAGCATCAGCTGATAAATCAGCACTGACAACAGCCCTATACCCCCGCCCCGTCAAGGCCTTCAGTAAAGCGTCCCCCGCCTGGGCGGATGGGGCATGAATAATGAATTCTAATGACTGTTCTGACATGATTTTCACTCTATTACGCGGGCGCCGCCGCCGCAACCGCGCTTTTCGAAGATGGCACGGCGCTTGCAAAGTCAGGGGGGTTATGATCGAACCCGCCACCAATCCCGATTTTTCGCAAAGCTTCGCCCGCGCGCCCGCCGCCCGGAAGGTCTTTCGCATGGGTGAATCCGACCGCATGGGGGGGTCTGTTCCTGTTTGGGAAACTCCGCACCAACAGCAGCAACACATCGAACAGCGCCTGACCGCTGCCGTCACGGGTGATGAAAGCCGCAGTGCCCGGTTTGAAACGGCGCTGGCTTACCATACCGTGCAGGGGCAAAATCAAGGGGAACCGCTACAGGAATTTGGTTTTGGTGATGTTATCGACATGGTTAACCCCCTCCAGCACATTCCCATTGTGGGCCATGTATACCGCGAACTAACGGGCGACACCATTAAACCCATCGCCCAGATTGTCGGCGGCGCCGTTTTTGGCGGCCCTTTGGGTGCCGCAGGCGGTCTTGTGAACACCATTATCAAGGAAGAAACAGGCCGTGATATTACCGCCAATGCCATGGCACTGGCGGAAGGGGAAAAGATTGCCTGGCGCAGCGAACGCCCCCCAGCGACACGTATCGCAAGCGTTGCAGCCGCGCCGCCATCCCCTTATGAGCCGCCGGAACAGCGCCTGACCCGCGCCGTGCAGGAGATTGAGACTGCTGCCTACCGCGATCTCCCAGCCTCGATGTTAGGCTTCGCCGACACCAGAGCTGCCGTACAACCCCGCCCGCCGGAACCGCAACCCCCCATCACCGGCCAGCTGGCGGCAACGCGAACGGTATAATGATTAAACGGGGAAATGGGGCGCTATTGTTGTTATAGCCCGCGCGCGCCAAACACGCCTGTTCCCACCCGCACGTAAGTGGCGCCGAGCGGAATGGCTTTTTCGAAATCGGCGCTCATACCCATGGAAAGCCCAGGCAAGCCGTGTTCCTTAGCCAGCTTTTTAAGCAGCGCAAAGTGCAGGGCGGGTGGTTCGTCCACCGGAGGAATACACATTAACCCCCGTATATCCAAACCGCATTCATCGCGGCAAAGCTCTAGAAATTCCGGCAAATTACGGGGGTTAATACCGGCTTTTTGATCTTCATCCCCGGTATTGATTTGAATGAAACAGGGCAGCTTCCGGCCCTGCTTCTGCATTTCCGCAGCCAGCCCGCGCGCCAGCTTTTCCCGGTCCAGCGTTTCAATCACATCAAACAGCGCCACCGCATCTTTTGCTTTATTGGTTTGTAAGGGGCCGATCAGGTGAAGCTTTAAATCTGGATAGTGCGCTCGGCGTTCGTGCCAGCGGCTTTGTGCTTCCTGCACCCGGTTTTCCCCGAACAGGCGATGACCGGCGGACAGTGCGGCCTCAATTTTATCATCCGGCTGTACCTTACTGACCGCCACCAGATGAACGTCTTCTGCCTTACGGCCTGCACGCTTGGCCGCCTTGGCGATTGTTTTTTGTATGATTTCGATATTCTGGGCAATCTGGTTCATGACGCCATTATGAAGCGGGAACCACGGCCTAACAAATTAATTTTGGACCGCTCAATAGAGCAAACAACGTTTCTTTTGGGCTAGGCGCGAGGAGGGAAGCCTACGTTCCGGTAGGCGACCGACAAAGCAACACCGCCCAAAGGGAACGATGAAAGCTCTAAAATAAAAAAGGGGCGCGGCTGATTACAGCACGCGCCCGAAGTCAAATATCTCTATACAAATTACTCGAGTAGTATTCCTAAGAACTCTTAGAAGTTGATTTGTGTACCAAGCAGAACGTTGGTGGAATCAACATCGTTAGAGTTCGGAAGGTCGTGGTCGATGAAGCTTACGGAACCACGGAAGGTCATTCCAGGGCCGTAGGTGTAAACAACACCGCCTGTGTAGCGATCAGTTTCAAGGTCGCCGCCGCCTGCACCGAGGAAGCCATCAAGCTCTTGATCCTGATTGTAGTAGCTGGCACCCAACTTGAAGGGACCAGTTGTGTAGTCGGCTCCGACTACGAAAGTTTCGCGATCAGCATCGAGACCATCGATACCCAGATCGTCATGAACATAGGCAACGCCCAGACCGAACGGACCGAAGTCAAGGTCAAGACCGGCATTCCAGGATTGACGATCATCGCGCTTGGACAGCACGTCATCGGAATCATCCAGAACGTTGTCGTTGTCATTATCTTCATAAATAAGGACTTGTGATTCTTCTACGTTGGAATGTGTGAAACCAACACCAGCGATCACACCAACCTGATCGAACTGACCTTCATAACGAACAGCCACTTCGTAGGAGCTGCCGTATGTGCCGGCTTGATCATCAATACCAACGCCTGTTGTGTCGTCGGAAGCTGTTGTGTCGTTGTTTTCAGGCGTATAAGAAACACCGGCCTGGAAGCCCGCGAAAATCGGGGTCAGGTAAGTGATCTTGTTAGCGTAGCCTGTTACATCATCATCGTAGTCGAAGGAGAACAGGTCAAATGCTGCGCCGGAGCCGGATGTGTTGAAGTTCACAGCTGCGTTACGAATGATATCGTCGCCACCTGTGTTGTTAACACCGTTAGCACCGTTGCTGATTTGAACAGCTGTCAGGCCTGTGTTGAAGAATGTACCCATTGTACCAGGTGCGATGCTGTAGTTAGTACCATCGATGAACTGGCGGATACCGTCAACGTTGGAGTCAGCAGAAGGAGCTTCAACCTGCAACAGGTAGGAAGCGCCGTTCTCGGCACCAAAGTTTACACGACCCCATGTACCTGTGAAGTAAGCATAGCTTTCTTCAACATCAAGGCTGTCGTTGTTATCAGCTTCTGTTTCGAAGTGCATACCAACAGTCAGGCCGTTATCCAGAGTTGTTTCACCTGTGAAGTGAATTTCTGTGTTTCTCAGGATGTCGAAATTACGCTCTTCCTGATCTTCGTTAGCAACTGTGGCAGGATCATCTTCAACAGTGTCCTGGTCAACATAAGCGCCATAGCCCTTAAACCAACCGCCAATGTCCAGCTTCAGGCCGTCAGCAGCCTGAGCTTGACCGGCAGCCAGTACGAGGCCGCAAACTGCAGCGCTGCTCAGTAGTAGTTTTTTCATCATCTTCCTCCAATCAAAAGTTATTGATGATATTCATTGAAATGCCTTAGCCTAAATTTATATTTAATACCAAGGCGCAAAGACATATCGGGTGCATTTGCACCTGATACTGCCTAGTAAGCCAGTGTTTACTTACAGGGTCAACGGCACTCCCCTGCATAGTTGCAACAATTTTTGCAAAGAGTGTCATATTTGCAACATCATCCCAAAAGCCCCTGATTTTCACAGCTTTTCTGTTATAGCCAAATCGGCCTTGAGATTGCTCATGCTACCGTGCTAAGAAGCAAATTCACGAAATTTTTGTTACATCGTTCATTAAAAGGATTTTTTACTCACATGAAAACGCGCCTTCTTGTTTCATCTTTATCCCTTGGCCTGACCGCTTTGCTGCTGGCAAGTTGCGGCAGCGGCCCGATTGAGACCGAAGCCCGGTACCCGACAGGTGCCGACCGCGCCGCCACAGGCAGTGATATTTATGCTGACGAACCCAGCATTTTCGGCCCCGAAGGTCTTGACCTCTTTGGCACAAACAAAAAGAAAGAAGATGCCCAAACAGGCATCGGCGTGAACTCTTTTCTGTGGCGCGCCGCGCTGGATACAGTGTCCTTCATGCCGCTTGCCAGTGCCGATCCGTTCGGCGGCGTAATCCTTACCGACTGGTATACTTCCCCCGAAAAAGAGAATGAGCGCTTCAAGGTGGATGTGTTCATCCTCACCCGCGAATTGCGCTCAGACGGCATTAGCGTCCGCGTTTACAAGCAGGAACTGAAAAAAGGTACATGGCGCGATATGGCTGTGGAACCCGACACGGCCCGCAAGCTGGAAGATGCCATCCTGACCCGCGCCCGCCAGCTCCGCGTGGCGCAACTGGAAAGCAAATAAGCGATCACCCGTAAATGAGTAACGAACGCTACAACATCCGCGAAACGGAAGAAAAATGGCGCACAGCATGGGCCAAGCGCAATGCTTTTGCCGTTTCGGAAGATCCCGCCAAAAAGAAATATTACGTGCTGGAGATGTTCCCTTATCCGTCAGGGCGCATCCATGTCGGCCACGTGCGGAATTACACGCTGGGCGATGTTGTGGCCCGCTATAGAAAAGCGCAGGGCTTTAACGTCCTCCACCCCATGGGTTGGGATGCTTTTGGCCTTCCTGCCGAAAATGCCGCCATGGAGCGCGGCCTTCACCCCGGTAAATGGACGCGCGAAAACATCGCCGCCATGCGCGAGCAGCTTAAATCCATGGGGCTTTCCATCGACTGGAGCCGCGAGGTCGCCACCTGCGAGCCGGATTATTACCGCCACGAACAAAAGATGTTTCTGGATTTCCTCAAAAACGGCATTGCCTATCGCAAGGAATCTGTCGTGAACTGGGACCCGGTCGATAACACGGTTCTGGCGAATGAACAGGTGGTGGATGGCAAGGGCTGGCGCACCGGCGCACCTGTTGAGCGCCGCAAATTAAATCAGTGGTTCCTGAAAATTACCGATTACGCCGATGATCTTCTGGAAGGCCTTAAAACATTGGACCGCTGGCCGGAAAAGGTCCGCATCATGCAGGAAAAATGGATTGGCAAAAGCCAGGGCCTGCAATTCAAATGGAATCTGGTCGGCACAGATCAACAGATAGAAGTCTTTACTACACGGCCTGACACGTTGTTCGGCGCGGCCTTTATCGGCCTTTCGCCCGATCACCCCTTGGCAACGCAGCTGGCGGGCGGCAAACCCGGTTTTGATGATTTTATCAGGGAGTGCCAGCAGGTCGGCACCTCGGAAGAAGCCATCGAAAAGGCGGAAAAACTGGGCTTTGATACCGGTTATATGGCGACCCACCCGCTTTTGGGCCATGAAATTCCGGTCTATATAGCCAATTTCATCTTGATGGATTACGGCACAGGCGCCATTTTCGGCGTGCCCGCGCACGACCAGCGCGACTTTGATTTTGCCAAAAAATACCACCTGCCGATCCGTCAGGTTATTTCCGATGACAGCGGGCATGATTGCACGGCAGAAGCCTATACCGGCCCCGGCAAGCTGGTGAATTCCCATTATCTGGACGGCATGGATATTGAAGCCGCCAAGGCCGAAATCATCAAGCGCTGCGAAGAAAACGGCACAGGCTTTGGCACCACGCAATATCGCCTGCGCGATTGGGGTATTTCCCGCCAGCGTTACTGGGGCTGCCCCATTCCGATTATTTATTGCGAGGATTGCGGGGCCGTTCCGGTTCCGGAAAAGGATCTGCCCGTCACACTGCCCGAAGATGTCTCCTTCGATAAGCCCGGCAATCCGCTCGTCCATCACCCCACATGGAAGAACTGTAGCTGCCCCACTTGCGGCAAGCCCGCCACGCGCGAAACCGATACGTTCGACACCTTCTTCGAATCGAGCTGGTATCAGTTCCGCTACTGTGACCCGCACAACGAAACGCTTCCCCTCGCCAAGGATAAAGCTGCCTACTGGATGCCGAAAGGCCACACGGTGGAGCAATATATCGGCGGGGTGGAACATGCCGTTTTGCACCTCCTTTACGCCCGCTTCTTCACCCGCGCCATGAAAACCTGCGGCTATGTGGATTGTGATGAGCCCTTCATGGGCCTGTTCACCCAAGGCATGGTCACGCATGAAACATATCAAGACACCGCCGGAAAATGGCTCTTCCCCAGCGAAATCGCCAAGGATGATTCCGGTAAGTTTGTAAAAATCGATGACGGCTCCGCCGTGAAAGTGGGCGCCACGATCAAGATGTCCAAATCCAAGCGCAACGTGGTTGACCCGGAAGATATCTTGGGCACTTACGGCGCGGATGCGGCGCGCCTCTTCATCCTTTCTGACTCGCCGCCTGAGCGCGATCTGGAATGGACGGAAGCCGGGATTGGGGGCGCTTATAATTATATTCGACAAATTTACGGATTTATTATTTATGACGTCAAAGATTTTCTGCCCCCCGTTGGCACAGAAAAACCCGAGGCCCTCTCGCGACACGCGACCGACCTGTTAAAGCAGGCCCATAAAATGATCCATGGTATGTCGCAAGATATAGAGGCCTTTCACATGAACAAGGCGGTTGCCAGATTTCGCACCTTCTCAAACGACCTGAAAGGTTTCAAACCTGAAGCACAAGAGTGGGATGATGGAGAGAGATGGGCTTTACGTGAGAGTATTGAGATACTCATTCGTGTATTTAATCCCATGATGCCGCATCTGGCGGAAGAGCTTTGGCAAATGCTCGGTCACAAAACCCTGCTGGTTGACGAGCGCTGGCCCGAAGTTGACCACACTCTCCTCATAGAAGACACAGTTACCATCGGCGTACAGGTCAACGGCAAGGTACGCGCTTCCATTACTCTTGCGCCCACAGCCTCCGAAGAAGAAGCCCGTACAGCCGCACTGGCTCAGGATAACGTGCAAAAAGCCATGGACGGCAAGTCCTTGCGTAAATTCATCTACGTACCCGGTAAAATCGTCAATGTGGTGGCGGGTTAGATGAAATACCTGCTGCTCTTTTCCTGCCTGTTTCTGGGCGCCTGCGGCTTCACCCCGCTTTACGGGCAACAGGGGCATGAAAGCTTCGGCAATGAAGCGCTGCTGGAATATGTGTATATCGACAGCATTCCCAACCGCGAAGGGCAGTATCTGCGCAATGCGCTGATTGACCGCTTTTATCCGCATGGGCGCCCCGTAAACCCACAATATACACTGAAAATCACCGAGCTTGATGTACGCCGGACCGATCTCGACATCACCCAGACATCATCCACCACCCGCGAACAAATGCGCCTGAAGGCTGATTTGGCGCTGGTCGACAAAGTCACCGGGGAAACGCTGCTTACGCGCCGCCTTTCAAGCACATCCAGCTACAACATCCTGGAAAGCGAATTCGCCACGCGCGTATCCCGTCAGGAAGCCAAGGAAAATGCGCTCCTGGGTCTTGCCAGCCAGATAGAAACGCAATTGGCGCTATTTTTCCAGCGTAATGAAAAGCAAACGAGTCCCTGATCCGCACAGCTTAACGGATTAGTGAGGTTTCTTTCGTAAAATAAACTCTTGAGGGGTTATCATGACAAAGCCGAATGGCAATAATAATAGTGCCGCAAACGTTACCTATGCTGATGTTGCCCGGCATTTTGACCGCATCGCGCCTGATTACGAAGACGGCTGCGGCAAGGTCGGCTGGGTCGGCCCGGAAGTACTTTTCGATGAGCTAAAACCCTATATTCCAAACAAGCATCTCTCAGCCTGAATAGATTTAGGCGCCGGAACAGGCCGGGTCGGGCAGCTTTTCAAACATTTTTCATGCCGCCACGCATGTGACGGGCGTTGATATCTCTGAAAACATGCTGGAAATCGCCCGGCAAAAAAGCCGCATTGATATTTCGCTGGTGGGCGATGTCACGGCCCTGCCGCCGGAAGCCGCCCGCTCATTCGATATCGTCACCTCCGCCGGGGTTCTGGATTTCATCGGCAACACGGATAAGCTGCTTTCTGAAGCCGCCCGCGTTCTGAAGCAGGGCGGGCTATGCGGCATTATATTCGAGCCCGATAACGCCGCCGGGCCGGGGCACAAAACCATTTCTCACAACGAAGATATATTAAAATCGCAATTCGCGGCCCATGGTTTTTCCGTCAAAAAAATCTTGCGCGCCCCCGGAATCTATACAAATTTCAAGACCGGCGCCGCTGTTGAAAATGTCATCATGATTGCCAGCCTCGATAAAGTTTGACATCTTCCGTAACCATCACTTATAACATTTTATCGTCTTTACGATGATCGCGGCATTTGAAGGACCAGCTTGCACCGCGTTACCAAAGCTAAAGCGCCACAGTTAAGAGCATAATCCCTCGCGCTGTGGTTCCCCTTAAACCACAGACGAACGCCGAACAGGCACAGAGGAGGCATTATGACAGGCGCTTATAACCATTTCCATCTTCCCCAGGCAGAGATATATGCCGTACGCCACGCTCAATCTTTAGGTCAGGTGGACCGTTCCGCTTATTTATCACCCGGCGATCAGCTGATACCCCTGACAGATCTGGGCCATGAACAAGCCGATGAAACGGGGCTTATCTTGTCACAAAAATTTGCGGCTGCCGCCGCAGAAGAAGGCCGCCCGATCGTTATCCTGCACAGCACCTGCAAGCGCGCCACTCAAACCGCAGAAGGCATTCTTAAATCCTTTGCCGGGGCACAAATTGCTGCGGATGAACGCCTGGATAAACAGAAATTCGGGTTATTTAACGGGTTGTTCAGCACAGATGAGCGCCGGGCCGCCGATCCCGAAGCCTACGCGCGCTATGAGCTTGATCTTAAAAATCTGGGCCCGTTTTACACCCGCCCGCCACAAGGCGAGAGCATTTCCGATGTATTTGACCGCACAGCCTCACTCCTGCAGGAAATTAAGGACAAACCAGCCATCTATATTCTCGTTACGCATGGCCTGCCCTATCTATGCGCGCAGGCTTACACTGACGGGCATGATGAAAACTGGATTCTGGAACGCGAAGACACGATAAAAAACTGTCAGATCACAAACCTCACGCCGCAAAACGAATCTTTGACCATTAAAGACTTCGCCTGACGAAGAAAAACTTCTAAAGAAGCCGCTTGAGAAGTTCCGCCGCGGCCTGCTAGTCTGGCCCTATGAAACTCGCCTTTCGTGACATTGAACCTTTCGTGAAAAAACCGGACCCTGCGGCGCGGGTGGTACTGGTTTACGGCCCCGATTCCGGGCTGATGAAAGAACGTGCCGCCCTGATCGGCAAAAGCGTGGTGGCTGACCTCAATGACCCCTTTAACGTTGCGGTACTAAATGCCGATGATCTTGCGGAAGACCCCGCCCGGCTTTCCGATGAAGCTTCCGCCATGTCGATGATGGGCGCGACCGGTTGGTGCGCGTTGAAAATGCGGCTGACAAGCTGGCCCCCCTTATCAAGGAATATCTCGCAAGCCCTAACCCGTCTGCGTTGATCGTGCTGGAGGCGGGGGAGCTTGGCCCTAAATCATCCCTACGCGCCTTGTGCGAAAAAGCCGCCAATGCCGCTGCCGTCCCCTGTTATGTGGAGGATGAGCGCGATATGGGCCGCCTGATCCGTGAAACACTGCAAGGCGCTGGCCTGACTGCTGAACCCGATGCCGTCACGGCTCTGGCTTCCGCCATTACCGGGAACCGCGCCAAGGCCCGGTCGGAACTGGAAAAGCTGATCACCTATAAGGGGCCGCAAAAATCACCCATCACGCTGGATGACATTATGGCCACATGCGCCGATGCCGGGGCGCAAGGGCTGGATGATCTGGTTTACGCCGTAGCAAACCGCGATTCAGGCCGTGCATTTAAATCATTCGAAACCCTGCAACAGGAAGGCGTGGCTTTGATTGCAATCTTGCGCGCGCTGCAAAACCATTCCGGAAATTACATCTGACGCAGGCCCACATGGCGGAAGGTATGCGGGTGGAAGAGGCAATGAAAAAACTCTCCCCGCCTATATTCTTCAAACAGGAAGCCGCCTTCAAAAACCAGATTTCCCGACTGGCCGATGGATCATCTGGCGCATGTGCTGTCCCGCCTGTCGGAACTGGAAGGTCAGCCAAAAAAACGGGAATCCCGGCAGAAACCCTGACCGCTCAGGCTATATTGGGTCTTTCCGCCGCACGGCGTTAGTTTTTTAAGATTAGCCCATCAAGCGCTGTGATGCCGGGCGGGTGGAAAGCCGCTGTAAAAGCTCATCCAGCTGATCAAGATCCTTGAATTCAATGGTCAGCCTGCCTTTTTTGCCGTCACGGCTGTCAATATCGACGCTCATGCCCGGCGCCGCGGATAAATCCGCCTCCAGCAAAATCGTGTCCGGGTCTTTATTCCCGAAGGATTGCACATGGCCTTTATCCTCGCGCGGGTTCTTGCTCTTGCCGCTGCTGGATTTGCCGGAGCCCGCCAGCGCCTCCGCCTGCCGCACCGACATGGAACCCGCGATAATATCCGCCGCCAGCGCTTCAGGATTGTCAGATGTCGCAATCGCCCGCGCATGCCCGGCTGATAATTTACCATCGCGCACCATTTGCTGAATATTCGGGGAAAGCCCCAGCAATCTCAGCATATTCGCCACATGCGGGCGGCTTTTACCTACGGCTTCCGCCACTTTTTCCTGCGTATAGCCAAAGCTTGCCATCATGTGGTCATAGCCATGCGCTTCATCAATGGGGTCCAGATCTTCGCGCTGCAGGTTTTCAATCAGCGCAATCTTGTATGACTCTTCCTCCCCGGCATCCAGGACGACCACCGGCACTTCGTGCAACATGGCTTTCTGGGCGGCGCGCCAGCGGCGTTCCCCGGCGATGATCTCATAGCGCGCATCTTTACCTTCCGAAAGCGGGCGTACGATAATGGGCTGCAGAATTCCATGCTCTTTAATTGACGCCGTCAATTCCGCCAAGGCCGTTTCATCGAAATGCTGGCGCGGCTGGTTTAAATGCGGGGCGATTTGCTCGATCGGCAAGCTCTGGCGCTTTTTTCCGCTACCACTAACCTCTTCCGTTGCCACTGGGGGCAATGAGTCACCATCATCCTCAAACAGGGCATTTAAGCCCCGGCCCAGCCCGCGATTTTTGGGGTTCAATGTCTCATCCATATCAAGCGGCCTTTCTTACATGTTCGCGTTCGCGGCGAATGACCTCTTTCGCCAGATTGATATAGGCCTTGGATCCCACGCATTTCATGTCATACACAATCGCGGGCAATCCGTATGATGGTGCTTCAGAAAGCCGCACGTTACGCGGGATAATCGTTTTATAAACCTTGTCGCCAAAGTGACCGCGCACATCAGCCTCCACCGCGCCGGACAGGTTATTGCGGCGGTCCACCATGGTCAGCACCAACCCCTGAATTTCAAGGGCGGGATTGAACTTACCCTTCACACGCTCAATGGTCTTCACCAGCTGCGAAAGCCCTTCCAGCGCGTAAAATTCACATTGCAGCGGCACCAGAACCGCATCCGCCGCCACAAAAGCGTTCAGCGTAATCAAGCTCAAGGATGGCGGACAATCCATCAAAACATAATCGAAACCACTGGCATTGCTCAGCGCCGACTTCAAGCGCGATTCGCGCATTTCTGCCGTTACCAGCTCAATCTCCGCGCCCGCCAGATGCATTGATGACGGCACAATCGAAAGGCCCGGCACCTTGGTGGGCTGCACGGATGCCCGGAAAGCATCATCTTCGAAAAATAAATCATAGGCGCTATACGCCATACCGGAGCGCTTAACACCCAAACCGGTTGAGGCGTTGCCCTGCGGATCAAGGTCGATCAACAAAACCTTCTTCCCCACAGCCGCCAATGCGGTCGCCAGATTCACAGCCGTTGTGGTCTTTCCCACACCGCCTTTTTGATTAGCAATAGCCAGAATGCGGGGGCTGCCCACGGGTTTTGAGGTGATGTTTTGCATGGAATCGATCATGGGAAAACCCGCACGATTCGTCAAGTTAAATGGGGTTTTGCCCATCGTTTTTTAGGGGGCGTTTTTTCAGGGATGAAATTCTGAGTATGCGGGCCTTGCCATCCGTAACACTGGGAAAGGTTTCACAGTCAAAATCAAATGCTGTGCGTGCGGCCGCGATCTCCTCTTCGGCCTTTTCACCCTTCATAAACACCATCTGCAAAGCCGGATTTTCTTCCGCCCACGGCCAGCACAGCGTCAACAATTTATCAAGCGACGCCAAGGCGCGTGCCGTAATAATATCCGGTGTCACAACATCATAGGCGTCTTCGATGCGGGCGGTATGAACGGTCACAGGTGACAATGTTTCACGTGAAACATTTTTGAGGAATTGCCCCTTTTTATCGTCCGATTCTATCAGATGCACATCAACATCGGGTCGCAATATTGCAAGCACCAGCCCCGGAAACCTGCACCGGACCCCAGATCCGCCAGCGTGAAAGCGCCATCAGGCAGATAATCCGCCACTTGCGCCGAATCGAGAAAATGCCGCTCCCACGCCGCCTCCAGCGTGCCGGGACTGACCAAATTTACAGCTTTCTGCCACTTGAGCAGCAACGCCTGATAAGCTTTCAGTTTTGCTTCGATATCAACGGAGATCATCTACGCCGCTGCCTTGCCGCCGCGCTTAACGTAGCGGAGCAGCGCCACCACCGCCGCCGGGGTCACGCCGGGAATACGGGATGCCGCCCCCAGCGTGGCGGGCCGCGCCTGCTCCAGTTTTGCGCGCACCTCATTGGACAGACTGCCCACGGCTTTGTAGTCCAGATTATCAGGTATTTTCAGCGCCTCGTCTTTTCTAAACGCCTCAATATCCGCGTCATGGCGCCCGACATAACCGGCGTAAAGCGCATCAATTTCTACCTGCTCACGGATAGCGCCCGTTACACCACCTAACGCAGGCCAGATGGTTTGCAGCTGCTCCCAACCGATATGCGGGTAGGCCAGCAGATCAGAAACATTCCGGCGCACACCATCCTTATTGACGTTAATCCCCTGCTTTTCCAGCTCATTCGGTGTAGCAACCAGGTTTTTGACCAGCTGGCGGGCGGTTTCCAGCTGTACCGCCTTGGAAAGCCAGTGTTTTTTGCGCGCGCTGCCAATACAGCCAACACCAAGACCCAGATTTGTCAGGCGCTGATCGGCATTATCCGCACGCAGTTTTAAACGATATTCCGCACGTGATGTAAACATCCGGTAAGGCTCCGGTGCGCCGCGCGTGATGAGATCATCAATCAACACACCGATATAGGCATCCGCCCGGTCAAGCGTAAAGGTTTTACCCCCGGAATCCGCTTTCAGGGCGGCATTCAGCCCCGCCATCAACCCTTGCGCCGCGGCCTCTTCATACCCAGTTGTCCCATTAATCTGTCCCGCCAGAAACAATCCGCCTATGCGCTTGCTTTCCAGCGTGTCTTTAAGGTCGCGCGGGTCGCAATAATCATATTCGATGGCA
Source organism: Alphaproteobacteria bacterium (assembly GCA_021208265.1). GTDB lineage: Bacteria > Pseudomonadota > Alphaproteobacteria > Micavibrionales > Micavibrionaceae > JAJOJU01. The sequence continues at coordinate 14,162 of JAJOJU010000028.1, forward strand.
TAGCCCCATTCCAAAACCTTTACGTTCTCAAGGCCTTCGATGCTTCTTATATACTCATCCTGCACTTCGATGGGCAACGATGTTGAAATGCCATTGGGGTATACGGTGGGATCATCCAGCCCCTCCGGCTCCAGGAACACCTGATGGCGGTCTTTGCCTTCAAAACGCTTGATTTTGTCTTCGATCGAGGGGCAATAACGTGGCCCCGTACCCTTGATCGCGCCGGAATACATGGCTGATCGGTGAATATTATCGGCGATAATCTTGTGGGTCCGCTCGTTCGTATAGGTAATGTGGCAGGAAATCTGCGGCACGGTAATTTTTTCGGTTAAATCGGAGAAAGGCAGCGGCGGATCATCCCCTTTTTGCTCCTCTAAAATGCCCCAGTTGATCGTGCGGCCATCTAGCCGTGCCGGAGTTCCGGTTTTAAGGCGGCCCAAGGGAAATTGCAGCTTTTCCAGCGTTTGCGCGAGGCCCACGGAAGGTTTTTCGCCCACGCGCCCTGCCGGGATTTTCTCTTCGCCGCGGTGAATCAGCCCGCGCAAGAACGTGCCCGTGGTAATTACCACCGCGCCCGCCTTTATTTCCTCGCCGGAATTCGTGATAACGCCCTGCACGGAGCCATCATCCCCGATGATCAAATCCTCTGCACCGCCCTCCAGCATCGTCAAGTTGGGATAATCATTCAAAAGCGCCTGCATCGCCTCGCGGTATAACTTGCGGTCAGCCTGCGCGCGCGGGCCACGCACCGCCGGGCCTTTCGAAGCGTTTAACATACGGAACTGTATGCCCGCCTGATCAATCACCCGGCCCATAATGCCGTCCAGCGCATCAATCTCACGCACCAGATGGCCCTTGCCGAGACCACCAATGGCAGGATTGCAGGACATGACGCCCACCGTTTCCAGTTTATGCGTCAGAAGTGCTGTTTTCGCGCCCATGCGCGCGCTCGCTGCTGCCGCTTCACAGCCCGCGTGCCCTCCACCGATAACAATGACGTCAAAGCTTTTGCCCATGGGGAAGCTTTATACAGGAAAAGGCCCGAAAAATGCCAGAAATTAGTGATTATTTCCCGATACAGAAGTCGCGGAAGATAACATCCAGCAAATCCTCCACATCCACGCGGCCAGTGATGCGGCCCAAGGCGCGGATGGCGAGGCGCAAATCCTCGGCTATCAGTTCGGGCAAGGGCGCGGTAGGCGCGCGGGCCAAGCAAACGAGCGCCTCCTCCAGCGCTGTGCGGTGGCGCTGACGGGTAAGAGAGGGGTTATCGGTGCGGACGCCCATTAAATCATGCAGGCGGGATTCAATGACCTTGAGAAGTTCATCCAGCCCCGCCCCGGTTTTGGCGGAAACGGCGATGCCGGGAGCAGAACCGCCGCCGGAGTCGGATTTATTGCTGACGGCCAGCGCCGTATCGTCCAGCAAATTCAGCGTATGCGGGTCGGGCGTTTTTTCCGTGCCGTCAAACACCAGAAGTTTGATATCGGCCGATTCAGCCCGGGCCAGAGCGCGGCGAATGCCTTCGGATTCAATGGCTTCATGGCCTTCCGCTCCAATCTGATCAGGGCGCAGCCCGGCCGTATCCGCCAAAATCACGGGATAGCCTGCAATATCCAGATGCACTTCAATCACATCGCGCGTGGTGCCTGCCATGTCAGACACGATCGCCACATCGCGCTGGGCGAGAGCGTTTACGAGCGAAGACTTCCCGGCATTGGGCGCGCCCACCACGGCGATTTGAATGCCGTCCCTTAATCTTTCGCCGCGGCGGTTATCGGCAAGATGGGCGGCGATATCATGGTGCAGGGCTTGGATTTCAGGGGCGAATTTCTGGGCGAGATCTTCCGGTAATCTTCATCCGGGAATTCGATTTCGGCTTCCATGTGGGCCAGCGTCGCTTTCAGTCGATCCGTCCAGCCTTGATAAAGTGTGCTTAAGCTGCCGGAGAGCTGTGAGAGGGCCTGCTGTTTTTGCAGCTCGGTTTCGGCATGGATGAGGTCAGCCACCGCTTCCGCTTCGGTGAGGTCAAGCTTGCCGTTTTCAAAGGCGCGGCGGGTGAATTCGCCGGGCTCCGCCAAACGGTGGTCCGGCAGAGCGGCAAGGGCGGAGAGCAGAGATTGCACCACCGCCCGCCCGCCGTGAACGGTATATTCCACACTATCTTCGCCCGTGAAACTGGCGGGGCCTTCGAAGAAAATGACGATACCGTGATCAATTGTTTCACGTGAAACACTATCTGCCAGCCGGGCAAAAATCGCCTTGCGCGGCTCAATTTTGGAGCGGCCTGTCAGCGCCTTCAGGCCCTGTAACACATGTGGACCGGAAGCCCGGATAACAGCCAAACCGGCCCGGCCCGGCGCCGTTGATAGCGCGTAGATTGTATCCATTAATCGGGGTCTTTATCACCGGGGGCCATGTGCCCCATTTGCTGCCAGAACAGTTTTTGCATCTCGCTCCAGCTCTGGATTGTCAGTGGCAGCCATGTTTTGACCATGTTTCGGGATCAAGGCTGCGGATATTTTCCTGCATTTTCTTCTCGATCTCTTCCATCATGCGCTCCTGCAACGGGGCGACATCCGGAAGACCCATAAATGCGCGGGCCTCTTCGGGGGTGCATTCAATATTAACAGTTACTTTCATGGCGCTTGCCCTCCCGGCCTTGCGGTTTTAAGGTGTTGGAAAAATACCTAAGGAGAAAAGCATGAGCACCGTAGAAATTCAAGCCCACGATGGGGGCAAGTTCAACGCCCATATCGTAATGCCCGACAAAACCCCGGCCGGCGCCGTGATTGTTATTCAGGAAATTTTCGGCATCAACCGCGATGTCCGCACAAAATGCGAGGAAATGGCAGACCTGGGGTTTATCGGAATTGCCCCTGATTTGTTCTGGCGGATCAAGCCGGGGATTGAACTGTATGATTCCAATCCGGAGCAGCTGCAACGCGCTTTCCAGCTTTTTGGTGAATTTAATGTCGATCTGGGTATCAAGGATCTGCAATCCACACTTGAATTCATTCGCAAGCACCCGGATTGCAACGGTCATGTCGGAACGGTGGGGTACTGTCTGGGCGGCAAGCTGGCATACATGCTGGCCGCAGCCTCCGACCTTGATGCCGCCGTCAGCTATTACGGCGTGGGGCTGGAAGCCATGCTGGACAAGGCAGGGCAAATTAAAGAGCCCATTTTGCTGCACATCGCCGGGAACGACCAGTTCGTGCCCAAAGACGCGCAAGATAAAATCATCGAAACGCTGAAAGATCACGACACAGCCGAAACTTTCCACTACCCCGGCATGGATCACGCTTTCGCGCGCCAAAACGGCATGCATTACAACGTAGAAGCCGCCAAGCTGGCAAATGAGCGCACAGCAACATTTCTACAAACATACTTGGATGGCGGCAAGGTCGCTAAATACGCCCATTAAGAAGCAAAAAGAGGGTCGCCCCCGGTCTGCTTTTGTGTGGAAAAGCAAACGGGAACGACCAGCTCATTTGAGGGACAAAAATAACCCCTCCCTTTTCCCCTAGGCAGGGATTTCAGGAGCAGGCTTGTGATCCGCGATCCTTGGAGAGGGACGCATTTCCGGGCGGTGTGAGGGCATACCGCATACCGAATGCAAACCCAAGGGCCGCAGCAGCCCCGGCGGAACGCCGGGTATCATCAACAGACCGCTTGAGAGGAGTGTGACGGACAGCTTCGAGCGTGTAAGCACAGCCTGCAGATGAATTCTTGTTAAGAGAAGCCGAAGCGGCGTCATCGCCCGCTTCCGGCTGCAATGTGTTGGCGAGCGTTACAGCGGTCATATCAGACGCATGCGTATGCTCAGGCTCCAGCGACCATGCTGAGCCCGCAGCCAAAGAAATTGCCAATATAAATCCTGAAAAACCCAGCACCAGCTTAACCATGCAGGGACGCGCCGCGAACCGCGTGCGGTTTGATCCATCTAATCTCATAATTCCACCCTTTTCGCTTTTCAGACAAAGCAAGCCCCAACCCGAAAGAGGCCTTCTGATACATTTCAAATTTTTGATAATGCCGCTTACCCAAAACCCGCGGCTTTTTATGAACCCTATACTCTTATTTCAGCACGGATAAATTATTATGGCAAATACTTTCGTTTCGAATTTCTTATACTTTTTCCTAAAATTCTAGGGAATTACGCCCAAAGTATAGGGCAGTTTCCTTTAAGCCTGCGTTCTGCCATACTTGGGACGTAGAATAACAACGGCGCATTCCCATGATCGACCCCTCACTCCAGGATATATTAATTGCCTTCGGCGCCACCGCTGCTGCCGGACTCGCTACCGTGGCGGGAAGCCTTTTGGTGTTTACAGCGCCTCCCAACCCCCGCCTGCTAGCCTTTGGGTTAGCCTTTGCCGGCGGCGCGATGGTTTATGTATCGCTGGCGGAAATCCTGCAAAAATCGATTATCGCCTTTGACACAGCATGGGGCGAGCCTTGGGGGTTTACCGGCGGAACGCTGGCGTTTTTAGGCGGGCTGTGCCTGATTGCACTCATCGATCTTCTGATCCCTAATCCGCATACCAAGTTAAGCGTGGATGAAATGGAGGCCAGCCAGAAAAGTCAGGATTATATCAAGCGAGTTGGCCTTATGGCGGCGCTCGCCATTACCGCGCATAACTTCCCGGAAGGGCTTGCCACATTTTTCGCGATGCTGGATAGCCCGGAGCTGGGATTGCCTTTGGCGGTGGCAATCGCACTTCATAACATTCCGGAAGGCATCTCCATCGCCGTGCCCGTTTATGTGGCAACGAATAATAAGGGACTGGCGATTGGCGCGTCATTTTTATCGGGGCTGGCGGAACCTGTGGGCGCCGCGATCGGTTACGGCCTTCTGGCGCCGTTCTTGAGCGATGCCGTATTCGGCGCGGTGTTCGGGATTATCGCGGGCGTGATGGTGTTTCTGGCGCTGGATGAGCTGCTCCCCGCCGCTAAAAGGTATGCCCAAGGCCATGAAACCGTTTACGGCCTTATATCCGGGATGGCGATACTAGCGGTGAGCCTGATTTTGTTCAGGATATAGCAAAAAAGAATTTACTGATTCATGCCGTTGAAGAACTCGTCATTGTTCTTCGAGGTTTTCATCTTATCCAGCAGGAATTCAACGGCGTCCACAGTACCCATCGGGTTGAGGATACGGCGCAGAACCCACATCTTCTGAAGTGTGTCTTTATTAACCAGAAGCTCTTCCTTACGTGTACCGGATTTTTGAATGTCGATCGCGGGGAAGACGCGTTTATCGGCGATCTTACGATCAAGCACGATTTCGGAGTTACCCGTACCTTTGAATTCTTCGAAGATAACTTCATCCATACGGGAGCCTGTATCGATCAGGGCTGTTGCAATAATAGTGAGCGAGCCGCCTTGTTCAATGTTACGAGCCGCACCGAAGAAACGCTTCGGGCGCTGAAGCGCGTTGGCATCCACCCCGCCGGTAAGAACCTTACCGGATGAAGGCACAACGGTGTTGTAAGCCCGGGCCAGGCGCGTAATCGAATCCAGCAGCACCACCACATCGCGCTTGTGTTCGACAAGGCGCTTGGCTTTTTCCATCACCATTTCAGCCACCTGCACGTGGCGGGAAGCGGGTTCATCGAAGGTGGAGGAAATAACTTCGCCGCGCACGGTGCGGGCCATGTCGGTCACCTCTTCCGGGCGCTCATCAATCAGAAGAACGATCAGATACGCATCCGGGTGGTTGGATGCGATAGATTTCGCAATTTCCTGCAGCATCACGGTTTTACCGGTACGTGGCGGCGCCACGATAAGCGCCCGCTGGCCGAAACCGATGGGGGCTGTGAGTTCCATCACGCGCTGCACGTTGTGCTTCTTCGTGGGATCATCGATCTCCAGCTTGATTTTGCGCTCAGGATAAAGGGGCGTTAAGTTATCGAAGTTGATGCGGTGGCGAATTTTCTCCGGCGTTTCGCCGTTGATGGAGCCCACTTTCAGAAGCGCGAAATAACGCTCGGAGTCCTTGGGGGCACGAATTTCACCTTCCACGATATCCCCGGTGCGGAGGCCAAAGCGGCGCACCTGGCTGGGGGAAATGTAAATATCGTCAGGGCCGGGCAGGTAGTTTTCTTCCGGGGCGCGTAAGAATCCAAAACCATCTTGCAGCACTTCCAAAACCCCGGAGCCTGAAATCGGCACATCTTCTTCAGCCAGACTTTTCAGGATGGCGAACATCATGTCCTGCTTACGCATGGCGGAGCAGTTTTCGATTTCAAGCTCTTCAGCAAAAGCCAGTAGTTCTGCGGGGGATCTGGTTTTGAGGTCCTGTAAATTCATGATCGTTCTATATGTGCGTGGGGGGTTGAAAGAAAGTTCAGATATGAAGGGCGTCTTGCCCGGTAAAATAAAAAGCGTTACGCGTGTTATCTCTTCTTACGGTTGTGAAAACTCTTATCGATTTTCAAGCCTTTAGTCTTGTCCCTGACGGCAACCTTTTAACCAAGGAGGCGGGTCACAGCCGAAAATCATTCACCCAAAATTTTATGGATTTTTATAAGATCAGTCTTCGTATAACCATTCGGTCAGGTTCTGTCAAGAATAATAATGCTTTGACACCCCGCCCCGGCATTTCGTATTCCTGAAAGAAAACAATAAATACGAACAGGGGTTCATAATTATGAGTGCGGAACACGATAGCCCACCGTCTGACGGCGGTGAGCAATACGCGAATATCTTCATTTTTGACGGACAGGATTATTTTCATCTGGCACGCGACCAATCGTCCACGATCAAGGGAGCGTATACAGCGCTGCTGGAAAATATCTGTTTCATGCTGGAGGAAATTTACGGCGCGAACGACCAATACTGTCTGGTTATTCCCCGTGGGGATATTCCGGCTGCCTATAAGGATTGCAGCGATCTTATCTATTTTGAAAATCACGATGGCAAAGACAGCGTTGCTGGCGATGACATCATTGAGCGCCGGGAAGCCGCCAGCGTGGCTTTGAGTGATTTCCTGTATCACCTGCGCCTGACGGCAGAATCTTTACCGAAAGCCGATAACATATTGATCGAAAAACAGAGCAGCACCAAATTTTCAATTGCCGCGAAAGACACGCGAGCCCTTGCCTATGCTTTGGCTATTCTGGCAACACAGCACGGGTTTCACACCGGCCTGTACCCGGTCACCCGCCACGGATGGGCGCGAGACCAGCTTTTTGCCTATCAGCCGAGCGGGTTTTACGGTCCCCATGTCATCGGTGATATCAAGCCTTTCATGCGCGCCGCGGACATAGACGGATACCACCCGCCGCGGCTGCCTTATTCGTTCAAAGACATTATTGATGTGTTGAACACGGGCCGGGACCCTGTACCGCCGCCGCCTTTCCAGGCCACGCCTTTAATCGAGCCCGTGCCGTTAATTCAGTAATCCCCGCACATTAAAAAGGCCGGGCAATCACAAAAACAACGATCCCGATCATAAGCACGGTCGGGATTTCGTTTAAGATGCGGAAATATTTAGCACTTTTCGCATTTTTATCCTGCGCGAACAGACGCGTGTTTTTAGCCAGCACACCATGAACGCCGGACAGCAGCACAACAAATAACAACTTGGCATGCATCCACCCCTGCCCTTGCAGAATTTCAGGGTTCGCATACAGCATCAAAAGCCCGAATATCCACGCCGCGATCATAGCAGGGTTGCAGATGAATTTAAGCAGACGGCGTTCCATGATTTTCAGTGTTTCCGAAAGTTCGGACCCCGGCACGGCAGACGCATGATAAACAAAAAGCCGCGGCAGGTACAGCATGGCCGCCATCCATGAAATAACGGCGATTACGTGCACGGCCTTGATCCAGAGATAATAGGCGCCTAAAAATTCCTGCATGATCTTAACTTTCTTTATTTCTTAATATCTTAACCAATGCTTCCACATGGGCGATGGGTGTTTCTTTATCGATACCGTGACCGAGGTTGAAAATAAAGGGTGTGCCGTGCATGGCTTGCAGAATGGCGCGGGCACGTTTCTCCAAAGCCTTGCCCCCCGCCAGAAGCGCGAAAGGATCGAGATTCCCCTGCAAGGTTTTGCCTGGCACCTGGCCTTTGACCCATGCGGGTGATGTCAGGGAATCGAGCCCCACACCATCGACACCCGTTTCGGCAGCATAAACAGGTAGCAAAGACCCCGCCCCCTTGGGGAAACCAATGATCGGGATATCCGGATGGCGGGCTTTCAGGGTTGCCACGATTTTTTTGGTGGGGGCAATAATCCAGTCATAAAAACCTTGGTTATCCGCTTGCCCAGCCCAGCTTTCGAATATTTGTAAGACTTCGGCCCCGGCTTCCACCTGCCGGGATAAATAATCAGCCGTTGCCGTGCAAAGTATATCCAGCAGCTTTTGGAATTGATCAGGCTGCGCGCAGGCAAAAGCCTTCGCCCGGCCAAAATCTTTTGAACCTTGCCCTTCCACCATGTAACAGGCAACGGTCCACGGCGCCCCGGCAAAGCCAATCAAAGCGGTGTGATCAAACCCTTCGTTTTTCAAACCTGACCGAATTTGGCGCACGCTTTCGTAAACAGGATTCAGAGTTTCATGAATGGCTGAAACATCCAGCGCATCGATATCCAGCTTGCCCAGTTTCGGTCCTTCCCCGGCAACAAATTCAAGCTTTTGCCCTAACGCTTGCGGTATTACCAGAATATCGGAAAACAATATGGCACCATCCATCCCGAAGCGGCGAATGGGTTGCAGCGTAATTTCGCAGGCCGCCGCCGGATCATAAACCATGTCCAGAAAACCGCCCTTTTTAGCACGTAATTCCCTGTATTCCGGCAGATAACGCCCTGCCTGACGCATGAACCAAAAGGGGGTTCGTGCGGTTCTCTTGCCCTGCAACGCTTTCAATAACAGTTTTTCGGTCATGTCATGCCTATGGGGAACCTTCCCCGAATCTTTCTCGTTAGTTTCCCTGATCTTAAAAAGAATATTTTTTAAAAAAAGGATTTTGATAGATGTTGTATAGAGGTGTATCGGGGATAAGTTTTACCCGGACATTTACCCACAGCTGTCATGTCCCTGCGAATCGCGAGGAATATTTCGATTCGCTAAAACGCCCCCTGTTTTGTCTTTTATCCTAAATCCGCTTTTACACATGGGGACGAATCACCTTTAGAAAATCTCATGAAATGGGGGTATTTTAATCCCGGATTTACCCACAAAGCTGTCACGGATTCGGGCACAGACCCCTCGGGATAACATTCTTCGTCAAGACCGAATCGCGTCCGAATCATTTACGCGTGACTTTTCCGGCGAAAAATATACCATAAAGGCCATGTTCGCCGAGCAATTCAAAAAATACGAAGCCGATAAAACATCCGCCATATTAAATGCGGTTAACCCGCATTTGGATCTGGGGGCGCTTGATACCGCGCAAACCGTGGTGCTGGGTGTGAAACTGCCTTTTTACAAGGATTACCATTTTCTGGATATTTCCGATTACAGCCAGGTGCCCGCCGTGCGCGTGTTTATTGTCTATAACCCCAAGACATCCGATGTGCGGCTTTTAAACTGGTCGAATGAGCCGATTTACGCGCTGAACAAAGACGCCCCCATTGCCCTGTCTGAAAAAAAATGTTTGCGATTATGTACGGTTTTTCCTGTCTTACGTGCGCGGTAAGCACGGCCGGTTTATCCCGGTGGAAAATGTTGATGATATCAACTGGCGCGAAGACCCGCCGCCCGCCGCCCGCCGGGCCATCAGCAAGATGATTTCCCCGATTACATTACACGATCATGCCAAGGATGGTGCCTATCATACCAAAGCCTGCATGATGTTCCGCGATTCCCTGTTCAAGGCCGATGTTCTGGTGGCGCCGGACGGACATGTGACGATATCCGGCGAGGAACTTCTGATCGAAGATATGCCCGTGCTGGATGATGTGCTGGGGCATTGAGGTATTATCCGCAAATGGGTACGCTTTTATCTCTAATTCCACGCCTAGACACTAAGGCTCTACGAGGATTACGTTAGTATCCAATCCAAAATCTGCCAAGTTTGGTATGCGGGCCAATGTTCTACTGTGCACATACTGCGTAACAGGTACCGGAACCATTTCCTTGGCACCCGTTCGCTGTGTTCGGATAGCAAAGGTAATTGGTAGCTGCAGCGCCGCACCCTGTCCTGAGCCATCCAGCAGTGCAAGTTACTGTGCATGAGCCAGTACAACTTAGTCTCGTAGTAGTGGAGATACCCCCACTCGGCGGTGCGGCCCAAGTATTATCGCCGCGCAGGAAAGTGGTGCTGTTCTTGGTGCCGGTAGCGCTTAGCTTGTCGGTCGCAACAATTGTGGTATTGGCAATCTTGGTATTTGTGACAGCATTATTGGCAATCGTGGCGGCCACTGACCCCGTGCCGGAGGCCGTAACGTCACCTGTCAAAGCGGTAACCCCGCCGCTGCCCGCAGCATCCGCCGCGCATTCCCAGCTATCGCCGTCCCATTTCAGGATTTGATTATTGGTACAACCCAGATCGGCCAGCGTGTTGGTGGGTGGGGCCATGCCGGTGATGGATTGCAGTTTCACGCCGACATCGGTGCCGGTATAGGTCAGGTATCCGCTGCCTGAATCGGTCCAGAGGCCGCCCCGCCGCCTTCACCGCAGTCCCACGCGGCGCCGTTCCAGACGGGAACTTCATCTTCATCACAGGCAAGATCGCCCAGCGTGTCGCCCGTGCCGCCGATCTTGGCGACCATGCCGATCCACTGCGTGCCGTTACAAAACTGCACCAGTTTTTGATCCTTGTTATAAATGATCGTGCCTTCCGCCCCGGCATCACAAGCAGGCGGCGCGGCATAAGACGGCGCAGAGATAGATAGTGAAACAAGACCCAAAGCCAGAACAGCCAGAAAACGCATCAGATTCCCCCAAAAATATTTAAATCGTAAACCCGAACAAAAAACCTCAGCTATCGTTTCAGTCTAATAAATTTTGATTAATAAAGGAATAAATTACTTGCCCCGCCGCCTTCGGGCCATGACATACGCAAAAACTTCATATTTTCCATAGTTCAGTAGGAAAGTTTTAAGCTCTTTACCCCCATAATGAGAAAGATGCGGATCAAGAGGTGATTCTCATATCGCCGTTCGGGTTCGCATTTTGGGGTTCTGATTCATCAGTTAGGGACAAAAATAAAAAATAAAAACGTTGGGTTTAAAAAGATGCGTGACAAACAAGGACATACTTCCGGGGGGAAGACCACAGTGGGTAATAAACGAGGAAAAGCGTGCCGCGTGGCCTATACGCTGAATAACAGCCAGCCGGTCAGCTCGACCATTATTGGTGAGCGCCCGCTGTTTTATATGGATTTCGATGAAGCGATGGATGATGAGGCGCTGGCTTTGGACGGTCTGGAGTTCGGTCCGCTGGAAACGGAAATCACCGCTTTGGAAAAAGAAGTAAAAGCGCTGGAAAAATTTGCCGCCGGCTTCGAAGACGACAGCCACAGACTGTATGAAGATTTAAGCGCCAATGCTGCCGATATCGGTGATGTGCATGCGACCGAAGAATCCGATGACAGCTTCCACATTCAGCGCCTGAAGAAAATTCTGCGTGAAAGCCGTCTGGCATCAGCCTATCTGGATCTGGCGGAACAATATAATGTGTCGATCCAAAGTTCCGACAGCATTGAATATTCTTTCTATGACCGCCGTGCCGGGACAATTTTGCTCAATACCAATATCGACCTGCCCTCACAAATTCTGATGGCAACGCGCGAGCTGCGTCAGCACTGGCAGCACCGTCAGGGCACGCTGATTAATCCGCTTATGTTTCACCCGGACAGCGCGGTTCTGGTGAACCGGGCGCAGGTGGCCGATCAGGCTGTTTCGATGATCCGCGTGGCGTGGGAATTACAGCTGTCTGGCCATAAGGATGTCTGGCAGCGCATCGAATCCTCACCGCTTTCCGATTTGGGCCGCGCGTTTGCCCGTGAAGCGTTTCTGGATTTCCGTACCATTAATAACGGCGTAGCCTGCGCGGCTGTGTTCGAAGCATGGTTTTTATCCGAGCGTTGTCAGTCACAGGACAAGCGCCTGATTCAGAATATGTTGTCCGATCACCAAGGATATGTGTTTGATCTGGACAGTGTTTCCAAAGGTTTGACGCCGGAATTAATTGCGGCGCTGGGCAGTCTGCCATTCGGCAAAAATTACCTGGCCGTTCATGCCGGGACGATTCTGTCCGACCCGATTTTCACCGATGTGCGTGACCGTTCAAACGCCAATTTCCTTTGGTTTATCAAGTTCGAGCGTTCTTTCCGCGAAACGGAACAGGTCTTGCAAACATCCGTCCATCCCGCCGATGGGAAGTCAGTTCAGGCTTCCTCCCGCACAGACAAAAAGGATGGAACGCATGAGAAGCAATCAGCGCAGATCATACAGCTGTGGCCCGATCAGGAAACCGGAGAATCCGATGGAAAATCCGGCAAAGGGTCAAAGATTCTCCAGCCGCCGAAACAGCGCAAAGAGAATCATCCACAGAAGAATACAGGCACAGGCGACAATATCGTCTACCTGGGACGTTGGTCAGCCGAATAACTCAATAGAAGGGCGCGTTCGCACCTTCACGCTGCATACCGGCAGCAGACAAGAAAAAGAGGTTTATCATGCGCCCGGCAAACAGGCACGGCATGACGATGATAAAAAAGCGAGGTGTATCGTGAAGCCCGGATATGCCCTGAGCAAGCTTCGCTTCAAAAAGACGATCGACCTGACGGCGGCAGAAGATACTGCGTCAGGTGAATCCCGTCAGATGTTTATCGATTGCGCGGATGATGTGGGCGATTATCTTTTGCCCGTTGCTGAGTTCATGAAGGATCATGATCTGGACGTGCTGGAAATTACAAATGCTGAGGATTGTGAGAGCTATGCCGATGTTATCCGCTATGCGCTCTCCATTTTAATGCAATCCCCCAGTGCCGGAGCGCTGGTGCGTGATGCGGCGGCGAGCGGCTGGACGGTCGCGTTACAGGCACAAAAACGCTTTTGATTTTACACTCAAACCTCGATGAAAAAATTATTGCGCTGGATCATGCCGATCTGGAGCCGCAATCGCTGGCGTCATCCGGACATTTCTTGTCGGCGCTCATGATTTCGCTGGTAAAAGCCCTGCGCGATGTCTGGCAGCAAAAACGCAATAGCGGGTATGAAAACCTGTTTAATCCTGAATCCGTTTTGTTGCTGGAGCGCGTACGCGCGGCGGATGCTTGTGTGCTGGCGGTGCTGGTGGCATGGGAGTTGAGATCAGAAGATCACGCAGGCCTGTGGCGCACGATGATCGGATCCGACTACGGCGATCTGGCCCTCACCTTTTCCGGCACGCTGGAGCGCGAGCCCGCGAGCGCGTTTACGCAGCATGCTTTGGCGCTGACATTCCAGCAATGGTTCCGCGATGAAGAACGCGTGGCGGCGTGTGATCATGAAACACTGGATATGATGGATAACCTGCTGGCGCAGGAAAAGCCGCATATCTTCGGCAAGAAATCACCCACCCATATTTGCGTAGAATTATTTTCCTGCCTGCCCGACCGTACGGCGTATTTGCGCGGCGATGGGACGGAGATTCTCCGGAATCCGTATTTCTGCGGGCTGGGCGATCCGGTAAACCAGACGCATTTGATGCAGATCATGCATGATGCCGAGGCCCATTATGCGGGTGGCGTGGCGTTCCGCAGCGCCGATCTGGCATCGATGATTTTCCCGGAAGGCGGCGTGAGCGAACCTCTGGAAGAGGAAGTGACGCGTCTGTAATTCCCTGCTATTCTGGGCGCCTGATGAATAAATCCTCGCGCCAGTTTAATCTTCACCTTGTATCTGATGCTACAGGCACAACCCTTTTGGGTCTGGCGCGCGCGTGCCTGGCGCAGTTTGAGGGGATTGAGCCGAATCAAAAGTTTTGGCCGCTTGTACGCACGCAGCGCCAGCTCGATGCCGTTTTGCAAAAAATTGAAGAAATGCCCGGCCCGGTTATTTTCACTTTTGTTGATCCCAAGATGCGCGAACGGTTGATGGAACGATGTAATCACCTCGGCATTCCATGCGTTCCGGTGCTGGAGCCGATCATGAAGGCGCTTTCCGCCCATTTGGGTCAGCATGCCAAAAGTGTTCCCGGCGCGCAGCACACGATGGATGAGGATTATTTCAAACGCGTGGCGGCGCTGGATTTCGCGATGCATTTCGATGACGGCCGCATGCTGGATGGGCTGAAAGAAGCCGATGTTATTCTGGTCGGCGTGTCCCGCACATCCAAAACGCCGACCTGTTTATTCCTTGCCCGGCGCGGGGTGAAGGCGGCGAATATTCCGCTGGTGCCGGGTGTTTCCGTGCCGCCGGAATATTTGCAACTGGAACGCCCGCTTTATGTAGGCTTGAAAGTAACGCCGGAGCGGCTGTATCAGATGCGCCGTTCGCGCTTGAAAGCCGATGAAGAAGCACGCAGCAAGCTGGATGAAAATGCCTATCTTGATTTAGAAAAAATCGAGGAAGAGATGCGCGAGGCCAAACGCCTGTTTGCCAAGCACGGCTGGCCCGTGATTGATGTGACGAAACGATCCATTGAAGAGACATCGGCGGAGATTATGAGCATTCTGCAAAGCCGTCATGACAAGGATAAGGACACGCCGGATGTTCCCTTTTCCTGACATCATACTGGCATCCAAAAGTGCGGCGCGGGCCAATATGCTGCGGGCAGCGGGGCTTGATTTTAATGTGATCCCGGCGGATGTGGATGAACGCAGCATCAGCGTGGCGGAATCAAAAACGCTCGCCATGAAACTGGCGGAAGTAAAAGCGGCGGAAGTTTCAACGCGGCATCCCGAAGCTCTGGTAATCGGCGGTGATCAGGTGCTGGAATGCGAAGGTGAAATGCTGCACAAAGCGGGAAGTGTGGAAGAGGCCAAAGACAAACTGCGTAAGCTTTCCGGTAAAACCCATGCGCTGCATTCCGGTGCGGCCGTAGCGCAGGATGGCGGTATTTTATGGCGCGGCGTTACATCGGCCCAGCTTACCATGCGCACACTTTCGGAAGACGATATCGCAGCCTATACAGACGCGGCGGGCAACGTTCTGACCACATGTGTCGGGGCTTATGCGATTGAAGGTTTGGGTGCGTGGCTGTTCGAAAAAATTGAGGGCGATAATTTCACCATTCAGGGTTTGCCCCTTTTGCCGTTGCTGGGTTTTTTAAAAGGCTTTAATACTTAGAGTATGAACACACGCGAAGCCATACGTGCCGGGGTTATTGGTCACCCGATTGCACACAGCAAAAGCCCGCTCATCCATAACCACTGGATCAAGCGTTACGGGCTTTCGGGTTCGTATGAAGCGATTGATATCGCGCCGGATGATCTTTCTAAAAAATTGCCCCAGCTGTTTGATGAAGGCTATGCCGGGTTTAACGTCACCATACCGCATAAGGAAGCGGTGATGGATTTATGCGATGATGTGACCGATGTCGCGGCGCGCATTGGGGCGGTGAATACGCTTTATAAAGATGAGGGCCGCATTATCGGCACCAATACCGATGCGTTCGGGTTCATGGAAAATTTGAATGTGGCGATACGTCATTTCGGGTTTTCCTATACGCTGCAAAACGGCCCGGCGGTGGTGCTGGGGGCGGGTGGCGCAGCCAAGGCCGTTGTTTACGGGTTGCTGGAAGAAGGCGTGCCGGAAATTATTCTTGTGAACCGCAGTAAAGAAAAGGCGGAAGCACTGGCGAAAAACCACCCGGCGGCCATCCGCGTGGCGGAGTGGGATCAACGGTCGGCAGTTTTGGAAGGCGCTAATTTCTTGGTCAACACAACATCGCTGGGGATGGACGGTAAGGATGCGCTCGAGATTGATTTAAGAGCTGCGCCGGAAAATATGCTGGTAGCTGATATCGTCTACACCCCGCTTCTGACCGACCTTTTAAAACAGGCGCGGGATTATGACTTACGGATTGTAACGGGCATCGGTATGTTGCTGCACCAAGCCCGCCCTGCGTTTGAGAAATGGTTTAATATCCTGCCCGATGTTGATGACAGGCTGGAAGAGCTTGTGCTGTGGGGTGAAGAGGGTGCGGGGCTATCCTTTTACGATGAAAGCGGTACGGTATAGATGATTATCATCGGCCTTACGGGATCAATCGGGATGGGAAAATCCACCGCCGCGGGCATGTTCGAAGAACTTGGCATTCCTTGCCACAATTCCGACACGGCGGTACATGAATTGCTGGCGCCCGGCGGCAAAGGGTTTGATGCGGTGGCAGCAAAATTCCCGGAAGCGGTTCAGGGTGATGCGATTGACCGCAAAGTTTTAGGCGCGCTGGTCTTTAACGACCCTGATAAACGCCGCGCGCTGGAAGACATTCTTCATCCGCTGGTGCGGGAAAGTCAGCAGGCCTTTATCAAGGGTGAACAAGCGGCAGGCCGCACAGCGGTGGTGCTGGATATTCCGCTGCTGTTTGAAACGGGCGCGGATAAAAATGTCGATGTGACGGTTACGGTGGAAGCCCCCCCTGACGTGCAGCGCGCGCGCGTTCTGGCCCGGCCCGGCATGACAGCGGAGCGGTTTAAGACTATATTGAAAACTCAGATGCCGAGCGCGGAAAAAAACGGCGCGCAGCAATTATGTGGTGCAGACAGGCGTTCATCTGGATGATACGTTTGCACAAATCAAAAAAAATTGTGACGGAGATTTTGGCAAAAAATGCGTGAGATTGTTCTGGATACCGAAACCACAGGCATGGACCCGGAAGCAGGTGATAGAATCGTTGAGATCGGTTGTGTCGAGCTGGAAAATCACATCCCGACCGGAAAGA
This sequence comes from Alphaproteobacteria bacterium, assembly GCA_021208265.1. Lineage (GTDB taxonomy): Bacteria > Pseudomonadota > Alphaproteobacteria > Micavibrionales > Micavibrionaceae > JAJOJU01. The sequence continues at coordinate 30,998 of JAJOJU010000028.1, forward strand.
CGTTGCAGCTTTATATCAACCCCGAACGCGAAGTGCCCGCCGAAGCGATTGCCGTTCACGGGATTACCAATGAATTCCTGAAAGACAAGCCGATCTTTTCGCAAGTATATGCGGAATTTGTGACCTTCATTCGCGGCGCGAAGCTGGTCATTCATAACGCTGAATTCGATATGAAATTTATCAATTACCAGCTGAAAGATGTGGGTGAAGCGCCCGTGCCATGGAGTGATGTTGTTGACACGTTGGCGATGGCGCGGCGGAAATTTCCAGGAAGCCCAGCCAATCTGGATGCGCTGTGCCGCCGTTTCGGCGTGGATAATACAGGCCGCGAATATCACGGCGCTTTGCTTGACTCCGAATTGCTGGCGGAAGTTTATCTGGAATTGCTCGGCGGACGGCAACACGGTTTGTCGCTATTGAGTAGCGGAAGCGGTGTATCTGACAAAAACGGTAGCGGCGATCAGGCAAAACCAACTAAAGAAAAGCCGTTTCGTGAGCCGCGCGTTTTTGAGGTTCCTGCCACCGAGCAGGAGGCGCATGCTGCCATGTTAGAGAAGATTAAAGAGCCGCTGTGGAATCAGAATTCGTAACGCGCGCCGCATAAATTTTGATCACGATCAGGCAGTACCCCGCCACCAGAATAAATGTGCCGAGCCACCAGCCTTGCCAGATGCCGTACCCGGTGGAGGCCACGGCGAGTGAGCCCATCAAACTGGCAAGGCAAACGCGCGCCGGAAGTTCCGGCAGCGTGCGCATGGCATCCAGCAGATAAAGCAGGAATAATGACCCCAGCGTAGCGCCCAGCACGCCAAATTCCATCCAGATCTGCACGGCGAAGTTATGCGGGTGCAGAACGGTATTGCCCGGCTGATACAATTCCGCTGTATCGAACACGGTATAGCGCGTGGCCTCAACGCCATAACCTGTCATGGGCTGTTGCATCGCATAGCGGCTGACATAGTCCCAGATCTCAAGCCGTTCCAGCGCGTAACTGTATTGGAACCAGCTTACGTTTTCGATCAAAGGTGGCAGAGCCTGGAAGAAAAACTGTACCATGAAAGGTGTGGCAAACATCAGGGCGGATAATGTCATCGCCAGTGCCAGCCACGCCCATTCGCGCTTGTAAGGGAAGAAGAAGAAAAAGAAGCCCATAACCGCTAGCGCCAGATGCGATGACTGGCTGAATGTCAAAAGACAGATGGTGGTGATCAGGGCAAAAATTAGGCCGTATACGGCGCGGCGCTTCAAGGAATCGGTGATCGTAAAACCGGCTAGCGCCAGCGCGGCGGGGATGCATAAAACAGCCGCCACAATGCCGCGGTTAAGATCGGAATATTTGAATTCGGCAGGCTTGCCGGTCAGGGACAAGAAAGCGCGGGTTAGTGGCCCCTCCCAATAAAGTTCACTTGCCAGCAGCAAAAGGGCGGCAATGAACGACGCCAGAAAAATCGATGGGAAAAAGCGCAGGCGTTCAATCGGGCGAGCCAGAATATAGGCCAGCAAAAGCCCGTTCCCCATAAGAACAAGCGCAATTTTTCCACCCCGTTCCAGCGCATCCGGCATGTAAGGGGACCATAGCGAGCTAATCAGGCACAGCACGGAAACGCAGGCCATATAAATAAGTGGTTTTACCGAAAGCAGCGGACGTTTCCGCGTGCTTAGGAAAAAGCCGCTGACGCCCAGCACCAGAATTATCGCGGGCAGAAAAGATAATGCGCGGGGGCCCAGCGCAGCGATCACCGGGGCAAAGCCCATCAGCATGATCCAAAGCGGGGTTTTTAATTGTTCGCCGGCAGCGATAATTTTTGTGTGTGCGGGTGCAGCAAGTGTCATAGCGCTCGAAGATGTATAGGGACTAAAGTATTGTTGCAAGAAGTATTTTATTGAGGAATGTCGACCGGAGCGCCATTCATCCAGAAGGCCCAAAGCATAAGGCCCACGGCAATCAGGTTTCCGATGAAAAAGGTAATATAAGAAAATTTAAGCCAGAAAAATTTAGGGCGGATTACCCGGCGGGCGATGTCGTGTAAATCCTTGGCGACAATCTCGGCCAGTTTGCCGGGGTCGTTATAATGCGGCAGAAACTCAGCCAGAAACTCGTGTTCCTTTAGCGGGGCGATATCACCAAAATGCAGCAGGTTCAATGTGCCGTCAGGTTTCCGCCACTGCGGCGCTTGGGGAAGATGCAGACAATCGCCATGTAAATGCTGATAATTCCCGTCAGCATGGAAACGATGGCGGCGTCATGCAGAAACGGGATCGACATGCCGTTAATTGCCACCGGGATCAAAACGGAATTCAGGATGATCAGCACCTGCGCTTTTTGATCGGCGAGACTGACATAGTTAAAGAATTTATGTGTGGTTGTCCCTAGAATTTGCCCACGCAAAACGGCGGCCCAGCGGCCTTCTTCGTCCGGTATAATGGCGGGCGGAGTGGTGGTGGGTGCCTTGGTGGATTTTTTAGCGGCGGAGACAGCCATAATAATTTTTAATTACTGTTCCTGATCTTCCGGGGCGGATTGTGCGGGGTCGACCATTTCTGATTCTTGCGGGCCCATATCGATATGATCAATTTCTTCCATATCGGATGTGGCTTCCGGGTCGAGTTCATCCCCCGCGGCGGGGGTGATGGTATTCAGGTCATCCATCCCCATGCCGGAAGCGCTGTCGGAGGCTTTGCCCATTGTATTGCCGAGGGCGTAAGGTGAGGCGTTACCGAAACGGGAACCGAATTCGTCAGCGGCCAGCGCATCGGAGCAGCAGCCTGCCAGAACCAGAAAACTTAAAATGGCAAAAGATTTTTTCATCGGATCTATCCTTATTATTAAGAGCACTCTAGCAAAGCCTTGAATTTATGGCAAATAAAACTTCAGAAGGTTTTCTGAATTTTTTCCCCGGCTTTTTCCATGTCGCGCCCAAACCCGTCAGCGGTGTTGCTGCACGCCGAAAGATTGGTCAGGGCCAGACTCGCCAGGATTAAAACTGTTAAAAAGCGCATGGGCTATTCTCCTTACAATACTTCGCTAAAAGAATAGCCGCACTGCATAAAAATTCAATGCTTAAACTGTTCGCTTTCCGTAGAGCCGGAGAGCGCGGTGGTGGAGGATTCTCCGCCCGTGATCGTCATCAGCACTTCATCAAAATAGCCTGTTCCCACTTCGCGCTGGTGGCGGGTGGCGGTGTAGCCGTCAACTTCACGGCTAAACTCGCGTTCCTGCGTTTCCACATACGCGCTCATGCCGCGCTCCATATAGCCTTTAGCGAGTTCAAAGGAATGCAGGTTGAGCAAGTGCCAGCCTGCCAGTGTGATGAACTGGAATTTGTAACCAAGTTCGCCCAGCTCCACCTGAAATTTCGCGATGGTGGCATCGTCCAGATTTTTTTTCCAGTTGAACGAAGGTGAGCAGTTATAGGCCAGCATCTTGCCGGGGAATTTCTTGTGCACTTCATCGGCGAATTCCTTGGCCTCACCCAGATCGGGTGTGGAGGTTTCCAGCCAGAGCATATCAGCATAAGGCGCATAGGCCAGCGCGCGCTTGACGGAACTTTCCATACCGGATTTGACGTAGAAATATCCTTCCGGTGAGCGTTGCCCGGTCAAGAATGGATGATCATATTCATCGGCATCGGATGTCAGAAGTGTTGCGGCGAGGCTGTCTGTCCGTGCGATAAGTACGGTGGGCACGCCCAGAACATCTGCCGCCAGCCTTGCGCCCGTAAGTGTTTTTACGAAGTTTTTGGTGGGGATCAGAACCTTGCCGCCCAAGTGACCGCATTTCTTTTCCGCCGCCAGCTGGTCTTCGAAGTGAACGCCGGAAGCGCCTGCCTCAATCATCGATTTCATAAGCTCATACGCATGTAAGGGCCCGCCGAACCCGGCTTCCGCGTCAGCAACGATTGGTGCGTGCCAGTGAACGCCGTTATAGTTGCCTTCCACGCGGTCGATCTGATCGGCGCGGGTCAGGGCATTATTGATACGCTTGACCAGATGCGGCACGGAGTTTGAGGGGTAAAGCGATTGGTCGGGATAGGTTTCGGATGACAAATTGGCATCCGCCGCCACCTGCCAGCCGGAACAGTAAATGGCTTTCATCCCGGCTTTGACCATCTGCATCGCCATGGTGCCGGTCAGGCAGCCAAGGGAGTTCACATACGGCGTTTCGCTCACCAGATTCCAGAGCCGTTCCGCACCATATTTCGCCAGCGCGTGATGGGCCTCGATGGAGGGGCGCAGACGTATGACATCCTCAGCGCTATAGGGGCGCTCAATACCCTTCCAACGCGGATTGGTTGCCCAGTCCTTCTTCAGTGCATCGGCTTCCTTTTGCAAATCGGCGGGAAGGGGTTTCTTCACTTTGGTTTCCGGCATTCCGTGCATGGCTTTGTCTCCTGTTAAGGGTTAAAGGGTTTGATACGCAGGCAGGGTTAAAAACTCTTCGAAGTCATCACTCAAAACCAGATCATCCAGAATGGCCTTGGCTTGTTCCAGCTTGTCGAAATTGACGGTTTGAGGGTTGTATTCATTGCGGAGCGTGTTCAGTTCTTCATCCGCCAACTGCTTATAAATATCGGCGGTGAAAATTTCGCCGTTCGAGAGCTTCACGCCATTCACCCGCCATTGCCAAAGCTGGGCGCGGGAGATTTCAGCGGTGGCGGCATCTTCCATCAAATTGTGGATGGCGGCAGCGCCCGTGCCGTGCAGCCAGTAAGTGATGTATTGGATGGCGACATTCACGTTAAGGCGCGCGCCTTCCAGCGTTACCTGCCCCGGCGTGGCGGATAGGTTGAGAAGATCAGCGGCGGTGGCGCTGACATCCGGGCGCTGTTTGGAAATCTGGTTGGGTTGATCGCCCAAAACCTTATCGAATTGTTCTTGCGCCAGCGGAATCAGATCAGGATGGGCGACCCATGTGCCGTCAAACCCGGCTTCCGATTCCCGCTTTTTATCAGCGGTCACGGCCGCGAAGGCTTTTTCATTGATGGCAGGGTCTCTCCGGGAAGGGATAAAGGCCGCCATGCCGCCCATCGCGAACGTGCCGCGCTTGTGGCAGGTTTTGACCAGAAGTTCGGCATACGCTTTCATAAAGGGTACGGTCATATTCACAAAGCCGCGGTCAGGCAGAACCATGCCGGGATGTTTGCGGAATTTCTTGATGGCGGAGAAAATATAATCCCAGCGCCCGGCATTAAGGCCCACCGAATGATCGCGGAGTTCATAGAGGATTTCATCCATCTCAAAGGCGGCCGTAATGGTTTCGATCAGTACCGTGCATCGGATGGTCCCACGAGGGAGAGATAAAGCATCTTCCGCGAAGGTGAAAACGTCATTCCACAGGCGGGCTTCCAGATGTGACTCCAGTTTCGGAATGTAGAAATAAAGCCCCTTGGCGCGCGTTTTGAATTCATCGAGGTTGTGGAAGATGAAAAGGCCGAAATCGGTGAACGAGCCGGAGAGCGCCTCGCCCTCACATTCCAGATGTTTTTCCGGCAGATGCAGCCCACGCGGACGCACCAGCAGCTTGGCAAGTTTTGATTCATCGGGGTCCAGAGCATAAGCCTTACCGCCCACAGTGCAGGTAAGGGTGCGGCGCAGGGCGCTTTGCACATTTTTCTGTCCCTCGATCATATTCGCCCAGGTGGGGGATGACGCATCCTCAAAATCCGCCATGAAGCATTTCGCGCCTGAATTAAGGGCGTTGATGATCATTTTGGCATCAACCGGTCCGGTGATTTCCACGCGGCGGTCTTGCAGGTCGGCAGGCGGGGGGGAAACCTTCCAATCACCTTCGCGTACAGACTTTGTTTCAGGCAGGAAATCCGGCAGCTTTCCGGCATCGAATTCCTTCTGGCGGGCGGTGCGGGCCTTCAAAAGTTCAAGGCGGCGGGCGTTAAAATTTGTGTGAAGCGCGGCCAGAAAGGCAAGGGCTTCTGGCGTCAGGATTGCAGCCGTGAGCGGATTTTCCGTTCCCCGTATTGTGACTTTGGGGCTGGTTGATGAGACAGCAGTCTGAGGCATGGGCTAACCTTCCTGTTTGCATTAAAACCGCTAAACCATATAGGGCGGCTAATGCGAATCACCAGTCCAGTATCACCCGGTTTGACATTTTTGTGCAAGGCAGCAATCCAAATCACCCCCGGTTCGCTGGGGGCAAGTTTTATAAGGTAAGGCTTTAGCGATAGGGGGGTTCGGGAAGAACATCGCTTTTGCCGTCAAGATGGCGGCTTACACGGGCGACCAGCTCCGGCACGCTGTGACCGGCAATCATACCACCGTGAGCAGGTGTAAAGGTATACAGGTCCGCACCATCGAGTCCCGCAACACCGAAATGCCCGCGCAGGACTGACTTGCGGTCTTGTTCTTGCGTATAAAGGGCTGGGCCTTTGTCACCGTCTTGCAGGAAGATCACGCTATGGTTCCGGTCCTTCAGCGTCATGATCACACGGCGCTGCGCATCATCAAACAGAGTATATAGTGTCTTCTCAATTTTCATGAAAAAAGATTATGGTAAAAAAAGATTGTTCGTCAAGACATTTCGTGAAAAACAAAGACCCGTTGACAGAAGTCTACAATTTTATCATTATGACAATGTGAGCAGGGTTATAACATTACAAAAACATAAATCAGTTCCATCGGATCATTTTGGCCGCGCGGCAGCTTTTGGTCGAAAAAGCGGCTGTTTTACTGTATCTGCCGCCTATTCATGAGAAAGACCCCCTTGACGGATACCGGATGGATGCCATTAACAAGACATTTGAAACCGGCAGCCGCCCCTTTGGTGTGAACGGGGAAGAGATGTTTTTTGCCATCTATACGCTCATGAAACAGGTGCAAGCGGAAACAGCTGACAGGCAGGTAAGTGAAGCCCGTGACCGCCTGCTGGCGATTGCCACAGGTTTATCGGATGAAGCGCTGGATGTTATCCGGCGGCTGGAGCTTGATACATATCGCGGGGATATGCCCCCGGATGCGGTCTTGCGGTTTATCTGCTTTGCCGATGACAAACGCCGCATAATGAAAAAGCGTTTCGATTTTGACAGTCAGGCTCAGCACGAGGCCGATATTATTGAGTTCCCGGCAATTTAAAGCCCGCTAAGCAGCTTTTCCATGTCATCCTTAGTCCAGTTTGCGCCGGGAATTTTATGGCGCATGATGCCGCCTGTATCGATCAGGATGGTTTCCGGCAGCTGATATGTCTGGAACAGGCCTTGCGTAACGGCGGCCCCGTCATCCAGCGCGATAATAACACCGGGCAGTGACATGGCATCCGGGTGTTCCTTTTCCATGCGGCTCAGGAAACGGTTCATGGCAGCATCATCAATATCAGATGAGAGCGCCAGCAGGATTGTATTATCAGGGTCCGCGGTGGCAACACTCAGTAGGTCCGGGAATTCCTTGATGCAAGGGGGGCACCAGCTGGCCCAGAAATTAAGGATGACTTTTTTACCCTTTAAAATCAGAAAGCTTGTGCGTTTTCCCGCGCGGTCGGTGATTGTGAAGTCAGGGGCGGGCATGCCTTCCGCTTGTTCTTCCGGCGCGGAAATGGGTGCAGAAACACCGGGAGCGCTATGGTCAAAATAGATCGTAAGCCCGGCGGTCAGTAGCGCGATAATTGTGATGATAAGAAGATTTTTCAGCATGCGCGCGCCCTGTACCATAAAGTGCCGATGAGTAAAATTTCAGCGGCGCAGAATGTGCCCAGCCCGGCAGCGAGGCCCGATGTAAAGCCGTAAGAATGAAGCCCGACCCCCAGCAGATTAACCCCGAACCATGACAGCGCCACCACCACGTTCAGGAAGGCCAGCCCCGCCATAAAGGCCCGGTCCGGCAAGTGGCCGGAAAGCCGCCCGTGTTGCAGCCAGATCAGCCAGAGAACGATCAGAAGCGCGCCGTTTTCTTTCGGGTCCCAGCCCCAGAAACGGCCCCAGCTTTGATGGCCCAGATGCCCCCTAATATCGTGCCCACGCAGGTAAACAAAAGGGCGGCGATGGAGAGGCGATAGCACAAATCATAAAGCCGTTTGCCGCCTTTCATCAGCTGCATATGAGACCAGCAGCGCCGTAATGACACAAAAACCATATCCCGCCGTGATGATCAGCACATGGGTGGCGAGCCAGAAATTGGTGTTGAGTACCGCGCCCAGCACATCGAAATTCGATGAATCTGGAATGGTCACAGCGCCACAGCCAGCAAGGCAAGTGCCGCAAAGGACCCCGCCCCGGCAGGCAGTTTTGTTTTTTAAACGTAACGCCGCCATGATGCCCGCCAGCGCGGCAATCAGCGCCACAAATAAAACGGACTCATAAAGCGTGCCCACAGGTGGGCGTTCGAGGATGATCATCCGCGTACCTATTGCCACCATGTGCAAAAGCAGGGCTGTGGAGAGGGATATAGCGGCAGCGGAGCCTGCGAGGGGCAAGCCGGGTTTATAAAAAGACAGCAGCAGGAAAAGCAAAGCACCCGCATAAAAACGCCATCGCCCAGTGATAAGGCTGGTAGATCTGATAAATCATTTCCGCGTGCAAAGCTGCCGGGCGCAGACCGGGGCGAGGCTTATCGAGCAGAAGGGCGTTAAGACGGGATAAGGATGCGTCCCAGTCTTTGGCATCATCCATTTGCCAGGCCAGCGCCATGGATTGCCATTGCTTAAGTATCTCTACCCCTTCCGGTGACCCGCTGCCGGAGAGTAATGTTTGCCACGGGGTTTGCCATTCCGGCGTTGCCTTGCCGTCCCATAACGGGGGAATAACGGCAAAGACGGTGTTGGGGACCGCCCCTTCGCGGATTTGATCCAGCGCGAAAGACAGCTGAACGGTACGCATTTCTTCTTCCGTATAGGCTTTCAGGTTATCGCCCTTGCGGCTTAAAACATCCTTCACCAGCGCATCGATTTCCGGGCGCAGCCGCGCAAAATCAACATAGGACAGCGTGTATTTTTTTATGGCCCCATTCTTCGAAGTTTTCCGGCGGCTCAACATCCAGCGGCAGCACCGGGGTAAGGGCGCGCAGGACTTGCCCGTAGGTAAAAAGTTTTCCTGCAAATCTAATAAAGCCGTTTGAGCGGCGCTTTGTTTTTCCGGCGGAATGGCGGCATAGGCGATCAGCTTTTCGCGCTGCCCGGCAAGGCGGGGGCTGAGATCGGTATATGATAAAAGAACCGGGCCGTCCCCCTTGATGTTCAGGGTTTCATAAAGGGCCGGGTTTATTTTGAATACCGGTTTTTCGGCGGCGCTGGCGGGGTCGAACAGGCTTTCCGCCAGCCATTCATGCGCGGCTTTATCATCCGGTGCCGGAGTGCCCGAAAGGCGCGATAACAAAATACGGGCAAAGCTTTCGACCGGCTTGACGCGTCCTTCATGCTGGATAGGGAGCGTTCTGAAATCATCAAGGTCAAGACCTGCCGCATGGGCGTTCGTGCCGGGTATGAGGGAGATTAGCGCCAGCAAAACCGCCAAAGCCAGCTTGCGCCGTAATATCAGGGCCAGATGCAAAATCAGCCCCGCGGCGATGATGATCGTGCCGATATAAGGCACCAGCCGCCCTTGTTTTCGACAACACTTAAAACGCTGATATTCTTTCCATCCGCATCCGTATCGAAGGATGATTGATAAAACGTGTAACCGCGGTAACGCAGCGGCGCGTTCATTGATATTTCCGCTTCCCATTTCAGGGCGCCGTCTTCCACACGCACATCAGATTCATAGGCGCGAGCCATTGCCGTGCCGGGGTGGTCGGTTTTTCTGAAATCCTGCAAGCTCAGCGCAAAGGGCAACAGGCGCTGCGCCTTGCCGAGAATGATTTTATATTCGTGTTCCCCGGCGGCGATGACGACCGGGCGCGGCATGGCCTCAAACGCGATGTAACTGCCGTCCTGATCACCTCCCGCCCCCTCAATCGCAAAGGTGATCCCGGCCAGATTTTTCTCATCATCCTTATCCGGCGCGGTGGTGGAAAGCGCCATTTTTTCGGCGAGATCTTTGGGTGTGCCTTTCATAAAATCCTGCGCCGTTTCCGCGCGCATGGTAATGGCGCAACTGCGGCACAGGGAAAGCGGCGTGATAGAAAAAGGGGCATCCGGCAGGGGGATCGCTTTGTTTTCGGCCAGATCCGTAAACGGGACTTTGAAGGTGGCGCCGTCATCACGGAAGATGGAAAATTCCCGCGCATGATAATCATAAACGAAGGGCGATGTTTGCCCTTCGGTAAGCGCCATATAACCTTCGCGGGCAAAAAGCGCTGTCAAAAGCCCGCCGATTAAAAGCGTGAGCGCGCCCAGATGCGCCAGAATAATTCCGGCTTTGTCCCAGCGCCATTCGCTGTAGAGAATAAATTTGAGTGTAAGGTTGAGGGCAATAAACCCCAAAAGCGCGAACCCGCCGGGCAGCGGAATTTGGAACCCTTCCGGCCCCACCCATAAAATGAAGCTCGCGAAATATTGCTTCTGGGCTTCATAAATGCCGATATGACCCTGCACCAGCGTGCCCACAATCAAAAGCGCCATCAGCGCCGGCAGCGTGTAAAACACAATCGCCGGGCGGGCAAGATTCTGGATAAGGGATTGGGGTGCTTGCATGGCCTAGCAATAAGTGAAACTGAGTTACTTTTCAATATGCCAACTATTTACAGATTCCATAAGCGGTTAATATCTGTGGAAAAAAATGTGGATTGATTCCTGTTATTGACTCTGGAATCGCGAATCAGTGGATAAGAAAAAAAATCTTATCCTGTGGATAACCGTGGGGGCTTGAGATTTTAAAATAGACCAAAAAAATGTGTCTTTCTAAAGTAAAGGTGTCAATGCATTCGCAAAGACACCTTTACCTGGAGAACGAAAACGCTGCTCCATATAGCAAATCGCAGTGTAGACAGGTTCTTTGGGCATATCAAACTCTTTCTCATTCTGTCTTTTGTTTCGATGAGAATCAAAAATGAAAGAGACTAAAAAATGTTTACTACGTTAGTTAGAAGACCCATTGGCACAACGGCTAGAACGGGCGAAAAATGCCCCGAAAGTGGTGTTTGGAGAGTAGTTGGAGAGCCATCCACTACAGCTCCAATTGCTTTTGGAAATGTGATGCCACCATATAGCGGTCGAGCTGTTACATGGATGCTTATCAGGCACGCATAAAAGAAAAAAAGGGGGCTTAACGGCCCCCTGATTTTTTTTTTAATCATAACAGAGAATTGGTGGACCCTAGCGGGATCGAACCGCTGACCTCTACAATGCCATCGTAGCGCTCTCCCAGCTGAGCTAAGGGCCCTCAAGCTTTCATCGTTCCCCCTGAAATATGTTGCTTCAGGCAAAACGTTGTTTGCTAAATAGTGGGTAATCAGTAATTGGTGATGGATAAGATTTCAAGAGGAATCTTCAAAAAACAAAAAAGCCCGGTCTTCGCCGGGAGGGCACGCCGGGTATGGCGGCCCGGCGTGAGAGATATTTGTGTTTAAACGCCTGTTACTTTTTAACGGGCGGCGTTGTGGGTTTTGTATCCGCTTTAACCGCTGTTTTTGGCGCTGCTTTTGCAACTGTTTTAGCCGCTGTTTTCACTGTTTTGGCTTTAGCGGTTTTGTGGGCGCTTTTTTCTTCACCGCCTTTTTAGGAGCGGTTTTCTTAACGGTAGTTGTTTTTTTAGCTGCTGTTTTTTTCTTCTTGGCCGCAGGTTTCTTTTTCGCAGGGGTTGCTACTTTTGATGCTGCCGGGGTTGTCAGCAGAGGTTTGCTGGTGCCGCCTTTTGCCAAAAGATCACGAATTTCGCTCAAGAGCTGGATATCAGCCGGAGGCGGCGCAGAAGCCTTGCCCCCTTTAGCCGCTTCCTTGATAGCCATGGCTTTGATCTTGTTTACATTCTTGACCAGCAGGAACACCACGAAAGATACGATCAGGAAGTTGATGACGGCATTGATGAAAACGCCGTATGTGATGACGGGGGCGCCGGCATCTTTTGCGGCTTTGAGTGAGTCATAAACTTGTGCGTCCAGTGCCACGAATTTATCGGCAAAATCAACGCCGCTGGTCATGACGCCAATGATGGGCATGATCAGATCACCCACCATTGAATTAACGATAGCGGTAAATGCTGCGCCCATAATGATACCGACCGCCATATCCATGACATTGCCGCGCGCGATGAAATCACGAAATTCTTTGAACATTCTTTTCCCCTTGGGTTTTTTCTTGGTTTTGTTTTTTGATTGTCGTCCCTGCCGAAAGGCAAAGGTGTGATTTATCTAGGGTCATAAAAAAAGCCGCTTTGGTCAAGCGCTTTTATGAAGCTTAGTAAAGATATCAATATCTATTCGCGGTTACCCAGAAGGTGCAGCAAAAACTGGAACAGGTTGATGAAGTCCAGATACAGGCTGAGTGCGCCCATGATTGCCAGTTTCATGGCTTCGGTCTGCCCCATGGCATAGCTGTATGTTTCCTTGATGCGCTGTGTATCCCAGGCGGTCAGGCCCGTAAAGGCGATCACGCCGATCACGGAAATGGCAAAGGACATGGCGCTTGATTGCAGGAAGATATTAACCAGCGAGGCAATAATAATACCGATCACCGCCATGATCATCATCGACCCCATGCTGGAGAGATCTTTCTTGGTTGTGTAGCCGTATATAGAAGTTGCGGTAAACATACCCGCGGTGATGAAGAACACGCGCGCAATACTTTCACCGGAATAAACGGCAAAGATATAGGAAAGCGAAAGACCGATCAGGGCTGTCAGCAGAATATAGACGGCAGCAACACCATTTACGCTCATGCGGGCGACTTTACCCGGCGTCAGGCCAAAGAATATTACGGCCAGCGGCGATAGCGCCACCACAAGCCCGATCCAGGAACCGTGGATGACCTGAAATAGCGCCGGGGTCTGGTAGGTGACCCATGACACAAGGCCCGTGACCACAAGGCCAAGGGCCATCATGTTGTAGACTTTTTGCATATACGCCTGCAGCCCGCGATCAATCGTGCCTTCGCGGCTGGGGGCAGCGGTGTATTGTCTGTTTTCCATTGTTTTCGTTTCTCCTTACAAACTAACGGTTTAAATAGCAAAACCATTACAGAACTATATAAGTCCTATTTTAAGGCAATTCAAGGGAAACCAAAAGTAAAACCGGCCCTGAGGGGAGCCGGTTTTTTGTATAAAGTTAGAGGGTTCAGGATGGCTGGGTATCCGGCAAGGCTTCTGCTGCCGCTGTGGTTGCGGGAGTAGCTGAGGCGGTGTTCAGCCCTTCGCGGCGCAGCAGGCGCCCGTATCGGGTTCCCTGCCCATCATAGCCTTGAAGATATCCATTGGCTCTGCCGTACCACCTTGTTCGTAAATAGTTTCGCGCAGGCGCTTGGCGGTTTCGGGGTGATAAAGACCGTTTTTCTTGAATTCTTCAAACACATCAGCTTCCAGAACTTCTGCCCATTTATAGCTGTAATAGCCCGATGAATAGCCAACCGGGTCACTAAACAAATGCCCGAAATTGGTGGACATGGTCGAGGTGCGTTCGGGCCAGAAGCTGGTGAGGGCATGCACCTGATCTTCAATCTGGTCAACCGAAGCAATATCAGCCGGATCTTGCGTATGCCAGAGCATATCTGTCAGCCCCAGCGCTGTTTGGCGCAAGCCGAAATAGGCGGAGCCATAGTGCTTCATCTCTTCCAGCTTGGCGAGATATTCCGCCGGGAATGCAGTGTCTTCTTTGTAATGCACGGCGAAGGTATCCAGAACTTCCTTCTCGCTCATCCAGTTTTCTTGCAACTGGGACGGCAGTTCCACAAAGTCCCATTTCACATTTGTCCCGGTAAGAGAGGGGTATTTGCCCCGGCCCAGAGCGCCGTGGAAGCCGTGTCCGCCTTCATGATAAAGTGTGCGGACATCATCCATGGACAGAAGGCAGGGTTCCCCTTCCGGCGGTTTTTGATAGTTGCAGCTGTTAGTGACGATGGGGATTTGTTGATTACCGTTCTTATCAAGCCCGGCATCACGCAGATTATTCATCCACGCCCCGCCGCGCTTAACACCGGCTTCTGCAAAGTAGTCGGCGTAGAACAGAGCGCGAGTTTCGCCCGTTTGCTGATCACGCACTTCATAGACCTTGGCATCATCGCGGTACACCGGATATTTATCCGTAGCTTCAACCATCTCCACACCGAACAGTTTTTCGATATGGGCGCGGAAGCCATCAAACACACGGCTTAGCTCGAAATAGGGGCGCAGTTTTTCCGTGTCGAAATCAAACAGTTCCTTCTGCAATTTTTTGCTATAGAAACCAAAATCCCAGGGTTGGAAATCCGTATGCCCCTGCTTGGCAGCGTACTCTTTGACAGAGTTAAAGTAAGCTTCCCCCTCCGGCTTATAGGCGGCAAGATTTTTATGCAGGAAATCCATCACCGTTTGCTGCGATCCCGCCATGCGGTCCGCCAGAATAAAGGCGGCATGGTTTTCAAAGCCCAGAAGTTGGGCTTTTTCATGGCGCAGTTTTACAATATCCAGAGTGATCTGGCTGTTGTCGTAGGGAGCGACATCGCCGATTTTCGAGGACGCTTCGCTCAATTCTTTCCGCAGGTCGCGGTTTTCACAATAGACCAGAATTTCAGTCGGCGGCGGTTGAAGCCGGATCAGGTATTTGCCATCCAGTGCGGCCTGGCGCTCCAGAAAATGTTTCTGGGCGGCTTCTGCTGCACGGCGGGCTGTCGCCACTAGATCAGATGCAATTTGCGGGGTTTTGAAGCTGCGCGGGTCGATGGTTTCCATCGTTTCAAAAGCAATTTGTGTGCGATCGCGGTTCTTCTCAGCAGCTTTTACAGCGTTTTCCGCTGCTGCTTTCAGGACCTTCAGCGTGCGTTCCGGCACGCCGGGAAGTTCCTCCAGCGTGGTGATCCGCTCATAAGACCCGGAATGTCTAAGGGTGTTCTGCTTGTACGTAGTTGTCAGGCGGGCCAGTTCGGAATTGATCTCTTTCATACGTGCCTTGCCGGCGTCATCCAGAAGTGCGCCGCTGCGTACCCGGCTTTTATATGTTTTTTCCAGCAGCATCATCTGTTCCGGGTCAAGGCCCAGCGTATCTTTCGCGTCATAAACGGCTTTGATGCGGGCGAACAGAACGTCATCCATGGAAACGGCGCTGCCGAACGCCGATGTTTTGGCATCGAATTCAGGTTCCAGCGCCCGGATTTCATCGCTTGAATTATTGCTGCCGAGAACGCCGAATACGGTCAGCACGCGGCCCAGCGCCTCGCCGGAGAATTCCAGCGCTTCGATCGTGTTTTCAAAGCTGGGGGCTTCCGGGTTGTTTTTAATGGCATCAATTTCTTTTTGTGCTTCGGCCAAAGCATATTCCAGTGCCGGAGCCAGATGTTCCAGCTCAACTTTATCGAACGCGAACGCGCCGTAAGGCAGCGCGGGTGGATTAATCAGGGGGTTGCTTGAAGCTGTGGCGTTAAAATTCTGAGAATCAGCGGTCATGTTAATAGTTACTC
The DNA here is from genome assembly GCA_021208265.1 of Alphaproteobacteria bacterium. Classification (GTDB taxonomy): domain Bacteria; phylum Pseudomonadota; class Alphaproteobacteria; order Micavibrionales; family Micavibrionaceae; genus JAJOJU01. The sequence goes on from JAJOJU010000028.1 coordinate 46,461, forward strand.
CCTGTTTTATGGTTATATATCCGATTTGTAGACGGTTGCTTTATGGAATGCAACCGGGAATCGGTTTAGCATTTTTGATTGTGACGCTTGGCCATAAGCCAGGGGTTTGGGGTAGATGACGGGATGCCGCGTTCATCCGCCGGGACCGGCGGCAAGGAATTGGTATCCGGCACGGGCGCCCCGGTCAGGTTTGACAAGGCCTTGATGCGCGATTCAATCGGCGGATGCGTGGCGAAAAGCCCCAGAAACGGCGTACGGTTTTCAATGCACATCAGGCCGATATCGGCGGGCGCGGCGGGGATTTTATCTTTGCCTGCGATCCGTAATAATGCCCGCATCATGGCATCCGGGTTTTTGGTCATTTCAATCGCCCCGGCGTCAGCCATATATTCGCGGGAGCGCGATAAGGCAAAACGCATGAGCAGCGTGGCCAGATAACCAATCCAGAGCACAATCAATATGCCGAGCATAATCAGCGCGCCGCCGCCCTTTTTACGGTCATTGCGGGAATAGACAAAACCGTGGCGCAAGGATGACCAGACCATCTGCGCCGCAAACCCCACCATGCCGGTAAAGATGATGGTGACAATCAGCAGGCGGACATCGCGGTTGATGATATGGGTGAGTTCATGGGCCAAAACGCCTTCCAGCTCATCCTTGGCCAGCGAATTCATGAGGCCGCGTGTGACGGTGACGGTATAGGTTTTATCATTCACGCCACTGGCAAAGGCGTTGCGGGCGTGGGTTTCTATGATTTCCAGCCGCGGTGTTACCATGCCCTGTGATATGCAGAGATTTTCAAGCAGGTTATAAAGCTCCAGTTCTTCTTTCCGTGTCACGGGGTGGGAGTGAGCAAGGTTGCGGACCATTTTGGTGTGGGAAAACCAGGCGATCACAAACCATATCAAAATTCCTGTCACGATCAGCGGCCAGAAGCCCGCGATAAGCCCGTGTGCGTTGGCGGCGGCATAGGCCAGATCGACATTATCCCCCGCCATGCCCATCACAAAACCGCAGGCCCAAACAATACCCATGATCAGGAAGGGATAGCCCGCCAGCAAAGCCAGCGATTTCAAATTATTGTTCCAAATATGGGTTTTGAGGCCGGATGAAGCGAGTGCCATGATTTTTTCATCCTAACCGTTTTCTGACCCGGATGAAATTACCTTCGTTATTATTTGACATAATATATTTTATGAGGTAGATTAGCTGAGGTTTTCAGAGAGGGAAGGGTAACTTATGGATCTCACCGATAAATTATATCAAGCAGCCGCTGCGGTAGAACGCGGAATCAGCCGGGTTGTTGATGGCAACCCCTTTGCGCAGATCAATCTGATTGAAAGAACCGAAAAGCAGGGGGTCTGGAATATTGTCGAGGTCGATGTGGAGATCCCGGAGAATTATCTCGGCAATGATCAGGCCATGACATCTTACGGCGAGAAATGGCTGAATGCTGCGTTGTTGCAGATTGAAAGCGCCCATAACGCGGCAGAACGCGGGTTTGAGGTTACGCTTAACAAACCGCTGGATATGATAACGATTAAAACCAGCCTGCTGGCGCATGAGGCCGAGGCCATTATCAACAGCATTCAAAGTTTTGATACCGGCAAGCGCCGTATCGGCAAGGATGAAACCATCGTCCGGGCGTTCGATTACGATCTGTAATCGGCGCGATTACCCGAAATTCACATCCGGTGCCTGTTCCATGGCGGAGCGGGCATCGGCACTTACTTCAAAAAACTCAGCCTTTTTAAATCCCAGCGCCCCGGCGAACAGCACGGCGGGGAATTGTTCAATAGCTGTATTGAATTCGGATGTGGCGTTGTTGAAGAAACGCCGCGCGGCGGCCAGCTTGTTTTCAATATCTGATAATTCAGCCATGAACTGACGGAAATTGGCATCGGCTTTCAAATCGGGATAATTTTCCGCGACAGCAAAAAGCCCCATAAGTGCCCCGGTGAGCGCCCCTTCGGCGCGGATGCGGGAATCGGTATTTCCGGCGCGGCCCACGCTGGCGCGAGCTTCGGTGACTTCCGCCAGCACATCTTTTTCATGCGCGGCGTAACCTTTTACCGTTTCCAGTAAATTGGGAATCAAATCAAAGCGCTGTTTCAGCTGTACATCAATGTCGGCAAAGGCCTGTTCCCGTGCCTGACGCAGCGCGACAAGGCGGTTATATATCGTAATGACGATAACAACGGCAACGCCTAAAGCGCCCAGAATAACAGCAAAATCCATGATCTTCTTTTCCTTTAGCCCTTGATTTGGAGTTTTTCTGCCTCAATCTTACCAAAGATTGCCCTGCAAGGAAAACGGGAATACTGTAGACCAGATTATGACGCTGATTTCGAATGCACATTTTGCCTCAGCCATTGCGGCGGGGACTGACTGGCGCGATACGTCGAAAGCCGTATTGGAGCAGTTGCAGAGAGCCCCCGCCCCCGAAGGCGGGAAGCATACGCTGGGCTTTGTCTATGTTTCGGACTATCTGGCGCAGGATGTCGGCAGTATCGTCAATTTATTCCGCTCCGTGCTGGGGATTGACCGCTGGACGGGTTGCGTGGGCATCGGCGTGTGCGGCGCGGGTGAGGAGTATTTTGATAAGCCGGCTGTCGCTGCGATGATTGGTGATTTTTCAGCAGGCAGCTTCTGTAATTTTCCGCCCGTGCGGCTGGAGCCGGGAGAGGCAGAGGATGTTATTCAAGCATGGAAGAAAGAGAATTCCCCCATGCTGGTGCTGGCGCATGGCGATCCCACAGGGGTTGAGGAGCCATCGCGCATGCTGCAAAAGCTGGATGATCTAACGAACGGATTTGTTGTAGGCGGGCTTTCGACATCGCGCATGAAATACGCGCAAGTCTGCCGCGATAAAAAATCGGAAGCTGTGCATTATGAAGGCGGGATCAGCGGGATTGTGTTTTCGGACGCTGTTCCGGTGGCTTCGGCCTTGACGCAAGGCTGCAAACCGATCGGCCCCGCCCGGCGCATTACCAAGGCCCATGGGCATATCGTGGCGGAGTTGGAAGATGATGTTGCCACGAAAATATTCGAGCGCGATATGCATGCCATGGTCATGACCCGGCTGGGGCGCGACCCTAATGAAATTCTGCTGGATACGCTTCCCGGCGAGGAGTTGGAGAATTTACCCGAAGACCTGCAAGGGCTTTTTAAAGGAGAAATTCATGTGGCGTTGCCGGTTTCGGAATCCGATCAGGCTGATTACCTGGTCCGCAATATTATCGGCATGGATGACGAAGAAGGCACGATCAGCGTTTCTGAGCCCGTGGCGGTGGGCGAGCGGATGTTATTCGTATACCGTGATGATGAAACCGTGCGCGCGGAATTATCGCGCATGTTGGTGAATTTGCGCCAGCGGGTGGAACGTGAACATGGGATCTTTGCTCCCAAGGCCGCGCTTTATGTGTCTTGTCTTGCCCGCGCTTTGTGCGATTTTAGCCCCGGCGGGCTCAAGCCCGAAGGGCAAACTGGTGAAATGGCGCTGGTTCGTGAAGTAATTGGCGATATCCCGATGGTCGGGTTTTACGCGGGCGGGGAAATCAGCAACGCCCGCTTGTATGGATACACAGGGGTTTTAACGCTGTTTTTATAATGCTACACTTGCCTTCCAACCAACGTAAAGGTTTGCCATGCGCGCTATTCTCTCTCTGATTTTTGTTTCCATGATGGCTGTTCCAGCCTTTGCTCAGAACCCGGCGGCGCTGCCCGCCCTGCCCGAACCGATCCAGAATCTGGTCAATGAAGGAGCGCAGATCAGGTACCTGGGCAAAGAACAAGGCTTCGATTCATGGATCACCATCAAGAACGGGCAGGAACAGTATTTTTACGTGCCGGAAGGCAGTAGCAAAGTGTTCTTTATGGGTGTGATGTTTGATGACACGGGCAAGCTGGTAACGGTGGAACAGGTGCAAAAACTGCGCGAAAAAGAGGGCGCCACGCTGGACGCCCTGACCGATGATTTCGGGTTTGACCCCGCCGAGGCACGGGACAGCAAGGCATCGCTGGAATTCAAAACCCCGTCCGAACAAATGTATTACGATGTCGAAAATGCCAACTGGGTGCCCTTGGGCCAGCCCGGTGCGCCGGTTGTGTACGCGTTTATCGATCCGCAATGCCCACACTGTCATGAATTTATCAAGGATTTAAAGCCGGAGATTGAAGCCGGGAAAGTGCAGCTGCGTATGGTGATGGTGGGTTTTCGACCGGAAACACTTTCGCAGGCGGCTTATTTGCTGGCAACGCCTGACCCGCAAGGCGCTGGTGGAAGCATCTGGAGGGCGATATCCAAGCGCTGCCCGTGGTGCCGGAGATCAACCAGCAGGGCGTGCAGCGTAATCTGGCTGTGATGCAAAGCTGGAAATTTACTGCCACGCCCATGATTATCTACCGCGCCAAGGACGGCAGCGTGAAGATCGTGCGCGGTCGTCCGCAGGACAAAGCCGGAATGATTTCCGATCTGGGCGCGCGGAGTTAATGCTTTCGCCGCGCGTTTTTAAACACCGGGTTGTTCTGGCCCGGTGATCCGGCGTATAATGGAGATGGATTTGTAATTTACCGCTTTTCTTAACGCCCGATGGATTCCAGAGCAGATTACCTGATTCAAATACTCGATAAAATCGGCGGCCCTTTGGTCGCGGCGCTGGCGCATGGCGACCGCGGCGATGATTCGCAAAGCCTGAACCCCGAGGCATCCGCCCGCGAGGAAGCACAAGCCATTGCCCAGCTTCTGGCGCGCTGCGTGCAGATGAGTATCGATATCGGCGGCATGATGGAACTGGATATGAGCGATCCGGAAACGGCCGACCGCCTGCGTTTGTCGCTGATGGTGATGGCGGGGCCTTTGATCGCGGCGCAATACCGCCATGACGGGCGTGTTCCCGGCGATGCCGAGCAAAAGAAAATTATGACGGGGCTGGAGGCCGTGTTGGCTTTTTCCCAAAATTTCTCACCCAGCGCTGCCAACGCAGCGGAACTGGCGGGTTCTGCTGATGCTTCTTCTCCCGCCGGGTCGGATATGGTGCGCGCGATGCGCCATTTCACACCGGTTATTAACGCCATCGGCGCGTTTCCGTTCGGGCAGCCGGAGAAAAAGCTGATACAGGATGTTTCCGCCCGGATTACAGCGCGTGTGGATGATCTGGCGGAAAGCCTTTTGCCGGCGGGGGCCACGGACGCGACAAGCTGTTATTGGTGAAAACGCTGGCGGAAATTTATGCCGAAAGCCATAGCTGAAGAAATGCGCCTGAGTGTTATCCAAGGGGCAGGAAGACCCGGATGTGCAGCAGGGCCTCGATAATGTCTGGATACGGTTCAATATGCGTGTGGCGATGTTGGAAGCCTTGGCAGAAAATCTGGCGCGGGTGCGGCATCGCCTGTCTCGGCTCCGGCGGCACCTGTTTCTGAGCCACCCTCGCAAGCACCATCTGCCCCTGAAGCACCGGCGGAGGATGCTCCTGCAAAACCGGCGATATTCGGGGGTCCCACTGCTGCTGACAGGTCGGCGGCTGAGGAGATATCAGCCCCGCCTGCAGATGAATCTGCTGCTGCCCCGCCAGGCGGTTTTAACCCGATGTCGATGTTTGCCAAGAAGGATTCGGAAGAAAGTGGTGCGTTACCGCCTCCCCCTCCTGAGGTTCCACCTGCAGCTCCGCCTGCTGAAGAGGCAGCCCCACCCATGCCGGAAACACCCCCCCCGGCAACGCCGCCCGCCGAGGGTTCAGGTGATGCGGGCGCACAAAAACCGGATGATGAAGGCTCGTCCGATGACTCCGGTGAAGGGGGTGATTCGGGCGGTGGATCAGATAACCCCATGTCATTTTTCAAGAAATGATGAAAAAGCTTCACAAACGCTGCGATTCTGGCTATTTTTCTGGAAAAATTAACCTTTTGCCCCCCACAATAAAATATGGTCGCCAGTAAAGTTTTAGCCGCATGTTTAATGCTCGCCGCACAAACCTATCAGGTTCCACCGGCGGTGCTGGTGGGCATCTATAAGGTGGAAGGCGGTAAGGTCGGTCAGGAAGTGCGCAACACCAACGGCAGTTACGACCTCGGCCCCATGCAGATCAACACCATCTGGATGCCGGATCTGGCGGAGCGTTGGGGCGTTACCACGGAAACCGCGCGCCGCTGGGTTAGGGATGATGCCTGTACCAATGTCGGTGTGGCGGCGTGGATTTTAGGCAATCACCTGAAGGAAACCGACAGTCTTAGCCAGGCTATCGCCCATTATCATTCCCGTACGCCGTTGCACGGCAAAACATACAAGGCCAAGGTCATCAATGTGATGAAAGAAAACGGTCTTGTCCGCACAGCCCGATAATGCAAAAAACCCGTTGATAGCTTTAGAAAACAAGCTGGCCTTCCTTGCGAAGGCTGAATAGACTTCCTAAACTTGATTCGAGAAGCGCTTTATTTACGTTTTTGAGCTGTCCGCAGTTTTAAAAAACACCCAAGGTTATAACCCGTTATGGTTCGTTCGGTACTGATTACGCTGCTATCCGCATCTTTGGCCCTCTCGTTGGGGGGGGTGCGGCTATTTTCCCAAGGCTTTCAGCGATGAAGCGCCTCAGGTTGTGGCGCAGCCTGACCAGGTGTCAGCTATGCTGGCGGAAGCGGCAGGCCGGGCCAGCACGGCCCTGCAAACGCTGGCGTCAGTGGAACAGGCTCGCACACCGCGCGTAACCG
>JAJOJU010000024.1 GCA_021208265.1 Alphaproteobacteria bacterium
CATTCCCGCCGGGAAAGGGGGATACGGCAAACATTGGAAAGTGATAATTATGGGCAGCCTCATTCACTGTCTTTGTCAGCGTATCAGGCACGTTTCCAGCGCCTAAAAACCACAAAAATGGTACCCAAGCAGGCTTTGTCGCGGGCAATATTCCACAGGCTGCCCGCAGATGCCCCCGGCTGGACAAGCAGGGTTCAATATAAGTTTTTTTCGGCAGCTGAAAACGGTTCAAAGGCGTAAGAGCTTCTGCCTGTACGGTAATTTCCGCTTTTTCCGCTGGCTTTATCCGGCGCATTTCGCCTGTGAAATGCAGGCCATTTGAATCGAAATGCCCGGCATATTCACCGTTAATGCTGTGATAGGCATCCAGCGCCACATCGGAAACTTTTCTGGCATTCACCCCGCGCATCACACGCCCGTGGAACACAGCTAAAACATCAGCAACACCTTCCTGCGCGGCCTTGATGCCAGTTTCAATAGCGCATTCCAGATTATCCGGCGCATCTGATTTTTCTGCAAAAATAGGGTGCTGCGCGCCTGTGAAGATAACCGGCGTGGTTTGCGTGTTTACCACCTCATCCTGCCCGTTTTTAGCCAAAAACCCGAATGTTGTCGCCATGGCTGTTTGCGCCATGGTATCAGTGCCATGCGTGCAGATAATAAAATCATAATCCCTTTGCGCCGCCATCAGGCGGTTTGAAAATTTCTCCCAGTCGGCAGGGGTAACATCAGTGCTGTCTTTCGGCGGGAAAGGTGTTTCAAAATCAAACTCAACATCAGGATATTGTGCTGTGATCCCTTCCACAACCTTGCGGAATTCGGAATCGCTCGCGGGCGGGCGCAGGCCTTCCGGGCTGTTTACCATGCCGATTGTACCGCCCAAATTGAGAATAAGTGCTTTCATGGCTTTTCCCCGTTTCCGCCTTTTTATAAACCTCAGGAGATTTTTTATAATCGCGCGAAACATCGTTTGCCAGAAAATTTTATACTGCAACTGCACCCTTGATATGCGGATGCGCCTCATAGCCCACCAGCTCGAAATCCTCGAACTTGAAATCGAAGATGGATTTCACATGCGGGTTCATGTGCATTTCCGGCAGCTTATAGGGCTTCCGGGAAAGCTGCTCGCGCGCCTGTTCCAGATGGTTGGAATATAAATGCGCATCGCCTAGAGTGTGGATGAACTCACCGGGTTTCAAACCTGTTACCTGCGCTACCATCATGGTAAGGAGCGCATAAGAGGCGATGTTAAACGGCACGCCGAGGAAAATATCAGCGCTGCGCTGATACAGCTGGCAGGAAAGCTTGCCATCCGCCACGTAAAACTGGAAAAAGGCATGGCAGGGCGGCAGCGCCATTTTGGGGATCTCCCCCACATTCCAAGCGCTCACAATCAAACGGCGGTCATCCGGGTTGGTTTTAATACGCTCAATCACGTTGGAAATCTGGTCGATTGTGTGGCCATCCGCACTCATCCATTTACGCCATTGCGCGCCGTAAACGGGGCCGAGATTACCATCTTCATCCGCCCATTCATCCCAGATGCGTACGCCGTTTTCCTTTAAGTAAGCGATGTTCGTATCGCCCTTCAAGAACCACAGAAGTTCGTGAATAATGGATTTCAGGTGCAGCTTCTTGGTGGTGACCAGCGGGAATCCCTCACCCAGATCAAAGCGCATCTGATGGCCGAAAACGCTTAAGGTTCCGGTGCCCGTCCGGTCTTCCTTTTTCGTGCCTGTCTCCAGCACGCGGGTCATAAGATCGTGATATTGCTTCATGGCTTCATCATACGCCGATTCTTAAAAGTTGACCAAGAGTAATGGAATCCGTTATGAATAATTTACAGAAGAAATTTAGATCGGGTTGAGATTAGAGTATGCAAACACATCCAAAAGGTTCTTTAACAAAAGGTTTTATGTGGGCAGCAGGTGCTGCTGCGGCGGTCGCTGTTGCTTCGGTTGCAGCGGGGCTCTCCGTTTATGTGGCGACAGGCCTTGCGGGGATTACCCTTTTGGCAGGGTCTCAGAATGTCCGTAAGCTTTTTACGCGTCCGGTGCAGCGTTCCGCCGCCAATAATATCGCAGGCGGCGCTGCCATTATGGGTTACGCGGCGGCTACGGATTATCCTGTGGGTGTTTTGGCCCATGACTGGGGCTCAATATTACTATCCACACTTAATTATGCGGCTAACCACAGCGCCGAAATATTGGTCGCCGGCTTTGCCGGGGCGCTGGGCGCCAAGGTGATCAGAAACAGCTTGCCGTCGCGCAAGGTAAGATATCTGCACAGAACTTTCGCGCGCGAAGGTGCGGGAAGCTTTGCCGGCGTACTCAGCTTCCTTTTGGGCGAACGTTATGTGGGGCAGGCTTTGTCAGGTTCCAAATATTTCAATCCGGAGCGTTTGCAGAACATTGCTGAAAATGAAGGCTGGTGGCAGGCGTTTAAAGAGTCAGGCGCACAGAAAAGCGAGCTCGTCAGAAATGCCGGTGAGCAGCTTAATAACTACATTCAGGGCCATCAGACCGCCGGGGAAATTCTGCAACAATGGTTCCAGAAGGCTCCGCCCGAAGTCACCCAGAATGCCCCTGATTTTCTTGAAAAGATATACAAGGCGATGGAAATTCCGGATGTGAAGGCGTCCGCGATTGTGTTTGCGACTTCTGTTGCGATGGGCCTGTCGGCTTACTTCCTGACACGTTGGCCGATTTGCACAAGTCACGATTTCGATGATAACGGTCAGCCTATCGTGTCCAGAGGCTAATTTTATTTGACATAATTATAATTTTGCGGTACGTTACCCCCTTCACGTAATGGGGTGTGTAATGATTATTGTTTCCGATTTTAATGGTACGCTGGAAATTGACGGCAAAATAGACCGTGATTTGTTTCGCTATCTGCTGACCATGGCTTTGAGTGGTCACCGCGTGGGAATCTTTACCGGGAACCCGGATCAGGCAAAGGAATATATCTATGACTTCGCCGGTGACAGCCGGAATATTGCCGAGATTCTAAAGGAGATAACGATACAAAACGCCTCTATTATCAACGATGTCAGATATGTTCAGACAGAACTTCTGGTGGGCGATCTTATTCATATCGGCGACAAATTACAGATACGCCAATGGCTGGGCCGTACAAAAGCGGATATCGGCTTTGATGACGATATGTCAGGTTCCCCCATCAACGCCCTTAGCTGCCACGTGGTTATCGACCGGAATTCCGATGACTATGACGCTTTCATCAAGCGGGCACAGACACAAGGCCCGCAAACCGTCAGTGAAATTCTGACAAGCTTCCATGTGCAAGACGCTCCGGCCCCTTCTTTTATGAATTAAGCTTATTTAGAAGCGTGCCCGACAAACAGCGTTAAGTACTGCCCGTATCCTTCTTTCGTCAGTTGATCAACGGGTACAAAGCGTAAGGATGCCGAGTTGATGCAGTAACGCTTGCCGCCTTTATCAGCCGGACCATCATCAAACACATGGCCTAAATGCCCGCCGGATGAACTGGAGCGCACTTCCGTACGCGACATGCCGAATTTGTGGTCGTCTTTGGTGGTCGTGAAATTATCATCAATCGGCTTGGTAAAGCTGGGCCAGCCGGTGCCGGAATCAAACTTATCGGTCGATGAAAACAGCGGTTCACCCGTGATGGCATCGACATAAATGCCGGGGTCATGGTTATCCCAATATTTATTCTGGAAGGGTTTTTCCGTACCGTCGCCCATCATCACGTATTTCTGTTCCTCGGTCAGGTGGGATGTATCCATGCTATCCATGGGTCTGGTTTCAGATGGTTTGTTCATCATATCGGCCTCCGTTGCCTGTGATCGTTGTTGGCAGTACCCCAGAATCAGCACAAGGGCTGACCCCCCTAATATAATATGCCGTGTGTATTTCATGCTTAATATCTCCTATGTCATGTAGTTCGTGGGTGGGGTCATATAAGTTACAGGGGAAATTTGTTGGAATTTCAGCCGTACCGCCCTATAATAAGAATTACCGGCTCGTCCGGTTATGACGCTAAACGTGGTTGCGGAATAAGCGACCGTGGACCCGGGGGCAGTACCCGGCAGCTCCACCATCTTACATCTGATATTTTGGTGTAAGACGGCGGGGCTGAAACAGGATCGACACACGTAGTAAAGGCTTCTTGCGGCGTTCGGCAATCCGCCGTTACCGGATAAACGTTATAAATGCAAACGATAACAATGCATTCGTAGCCGTTAACGATAACTTCGTTGGCGTAGTTGCTAAAGCTGCTTAATGGTATCTTTAGTACGTTACACTTAAATTCCTACGAGACTAATGCCTTTTAGGTGGGGCCCGGCGTGCCTAGCAACAGAAACCGCCATTTTTTCTTATACTATCTCAAGGCACCGCAAAAGTTTTAAGATGCAACAACGCTGCGCGTTGCTTTGCCGGGTGCCTAGCAACAGAAACCGCCATTTTTTTTCACCTAAATCTCCAGATCAATAACATCCGCTTTGCGGACCGGCTTTTCCCTTGTTTTGGGGGCGGGGAGTTTTTCAAGGAAAAGCGGCGGGATCGGCATATCCAGAGAATGGAAATAATCCGGCGCCAGACGGCAAAGTTTCTGGTGTATCTGGTTATTAACGGACTGCACGAGCGCAGGGTCCCAATTCAGTTTTTCAGCAAGTATATCGGCATCAGGTGCCAAATCCCGGTCTTCTGGCGCTAAAACCCGTGCCGGTAACAGGGGGAGGTAGATCATCGCTATATTCCGGTGCTGCGCCGAGTTGCCTCCAAAAGAACCTGATTTCAAGGCATAGTCGATAAAATCCATGAAAACATCGCACATTTCTTTCAGGTCGGCATTTTCGTTGAAAAAAGCATAAAGGCTGTTTTCTTCGGGAAGATCATCAACGGATATGGCGTCAGCAGCCATGCCGTTGAATGAGAATTTTGTCTGCATATTTATCCCCTGTTTTGCATGTCTGGCAGCATTTGGTGTGCGGATTATTATTTTTTCATATTAGTGAATGAGAGCCTTCCAAAAATCAATAAGAAATCGCGTCTTGCGCTCGGCCCCCGAAACTCGTTAGAATTGACAAAATAACTTTGAGCCTTTTTCAGGATCCCCAGCATCAATGAGTGACGACGACGACGATATTCTCCGCTATGACCGTATGGTAGAAGCCGCCTTGCGCGGTGTTGTGCGTGAAGCCGTGCAGGAAGTTATTGACCACGGCCTGGCGGGTGATCACCATTTCTATATCACGTTTCTGACGGATTATCCGGGTGTGCAGATTCCGGGGTATTTGCGCGAACGCTATCCCGGTGAGATGACAATCGTTTTGCAATACCAGTTTTTCCGAGCTGAAAAGTGGATGCTGAAAAAATGTCTGTGACGTTGTCTTTCAACAACGTTCCGGAACGTCTGGTTATTCCGCTGAATGCGATCAGCATATTTGCTGATCCGTCCGTCAACTTTGCCCTGCAATTTCAGCCGATTACGGATGATGAGACATTGGCTGAGCTTGATGCTCTGGATGAGGATGAGGACGATCCGGACGGCGATGGTCCCAAGGGGGGCAGTGGCGACAAAACCGGTGAGGTTATCTCGCTGGATAAATTCCGGAAAAAATAAGGGTTTTACCCCCGGAAACCTTATGTTTGGCTGCGTTTAAAATCTTTAACAATCTGTAATAATTTTTTTATTGCAAAGCTTTTTCAGAGTGTGTAACGATGAGAATAGCGCACGTGTCTATGGCCCTTTGGAAACACTGCTAAGGTTATGCTACGACGCGATCTTTCGTTAACTTAGTGGGAATGTCCCACGTAGCTTGAGGTTGCTGAAGAAGATGACCGTAGACCACCTTGAAGGGGGCGCTAACGCTTCCATACATAATTTTACACTTTCTGAAGAACAAGTCGTGTCACTTGATTCTGATCCGCTTTATCTTGAGCGCGATCTGGATGAGTTGGCGATTCGCGATATTGCTCCGTGCCTGCCGATGCCGATTTTGCGCCCGGAAGTCACGCGCCGCAACGCGATGCGTTTTTGCGCTTCCTTCCCCGGCGATGTTATGTATGCCGTGAAATGTAACCCGGACCCGATTTTCCTGAAAGCTTTGTATCAGGGTGGCGTGAAGCGCTTTGATGTGGCTTCCATCGCGGAAATCCGCTTGATCAAAGGCCTGTTCCCGGATGCCAAATGCTATTACATGCACCCGATCAAGACCCCGGAAGCCATTCGTGAAGCTTACATGAATTACGGTGTACGCGCTTTTGTGCTGGATCACGCGGAAGAGCTGGATAAAATCCTGCATGTGACAAACGCCGCGCCGGATCTGGAGCTATATGTGCGTATCGCTGTTCCTAAAGGTAACGTGGCGACTGATTTCTCGACCAAATTCGGTGCGAAACCTGACACGGCGGCTGAGCTGGTGCGTATTTGCCGTGCCAATGCGGCGCGTCTGGGGATCAGCTTCCATGTGGGCACGCAGTGCACGGATGTTGAAGTATACTCTAAGGCCATTGATTACACTGCCAAAGTGATTAAAGACAGCGGTGTGGAAGTGGAATCGCTTGATCTCGGCGGCGGTTTCCCCGCATGCCTTGATCCTGATAACCCGCCCCCGGCTATCGAAACTTACTGTGATGTCATTCGCGGGGCGCTTCAGCGTAATGAGCTGGATCACAAGGAAATCCTGTGTGAAGCAGGCCGCGGTCTTGTAGCCAGCGGTGGTTCGCTGGTGGTGCGCGTGGAGGGCCGTAAAGACGATCTTCTTTACATCAATGACGGCACCTATGGCGGTATGTTCGAAGCGGGCGGTAATGTCGGTTTGCCATACCCTGTACGCCTGATCCGCCGTGAAGCGCGTGATTATCACGGCGATCTGAAAGCCTTCCGTTTTGCGGGTCCCACATGTGATTCCGTTGACATGATGAAGGGTCCGTTCATGTTGCCTGCCGATATTCAGGCCGGTGACTGGATCCGCGTTGGTCAACTGGGCGCGTATGGCGAAGTATCCCGTACGGATTTCAACGGTTTTGGCGCTGTGCAAAAGGTTGTTGTAACTGACCCCGAGGCTGAAAAGGCTGGACTGACCAAGAAGCGTAGGGTAAAAACGGCTTAAGTTAAGTTCGTTTTTACTTCCGCAAAGGCCAGTCTTTTGTTTGATCCAGAAGCCGTTATTACCAAAACGATAGAATATCTGACCGTGCCCGCTGTTGTCGGGCATGAGTTCTTTTTCATGGAAGCGCTGGCACGGGATTATGAACGGCTGGGGCTTACCATCCAAATGTATCCGGGGCTGGTGGCGATCAGCGGCTCGGCACCTCAAAGCGCTTATATATGCGCCCATATTGACCGCCATGGGCTGGTTAGTATCGGCAATGGTGAATATGTCTACGCTGCCCGGCATATCCGTGAATTTAAATATGGCGAAGAACACGTACAGGCACGTACGGAGCTGGAATCCATTGTGGGCCGCTTCGTTGGCGAAGCCGTGTACGCGTACGACCCCTTTACCGGCATGCGGCTGGGCGATGGTATCATCACCGCCGATGGGGCGGAAATTCAGGACGGCGAAAATATCTTCCATATTGACGGCATGCCGGATTTACCGCCGGAAATTCCTGTGGCCTATGCCCGTAAAGCTCAGTTTGAAAACGAGAGACTGGAAGGGCAAATCGATAACGCCATCTCGCTTGGCATTGTGCATGCCCTGTTTCGAGGCGGGTTTCAAGGTACGGCCCTGCTGGCATGCGAGGAAGAAATTGGCAAAAGCTGGATACCGCTGGCAGATTATCTAAAAACGCATACCATCGAAACCCGCAGCCTGATTATTCTGGATACCAGCCCCTATAGCGATCCGGAGCCGATTGAAACGGGCCGGGTGATCCTGCGTAACCGGGATTTCAGCGAAACCTTCAACCCGCGGCTGGTGGCAAGGCTGAAGGAGCGTATAACGGCGCTGGATATCCCTTTTCAGGTAAAAGATGAATATTTGATGGCGCAGGGTAAAACCGTGGAACAAGTCGGCTCAACCGAGCTGGGGCGTCTTTTGAAATGGACGAACCGGCAATGGTCAGGCGCAACAGTGCAGATCCCGACGCAAATGTACCACACCAGCCACGAAACCACGGGTTTAAAAGCGATTACGAATTATTACCGCTTTTTGCACAATATTTTGGTTGAAGATCTGCTCCCCATGCCTGATATTTAAACCTTCGCAAAAGAAGATGGAAGATAAGGGAGTTCAAGCTTTGAAGAAAAGCTCTGCCAAAACCGTGATTGGCTGGGAAGAATGGGTGGCGATGCCTGATCTGGGCCTGCCTGCCATTAAGGCCAAGGTTGATACCGGGGCCAAAAGCTCAGCGTTGCATGCCTATAATATCCGTGCTTTTGAGAAAGATGGGCAAAATTTCGTGAAGTTTAAAATTCACCCCGTGCAGCGGAATAATAAACTGACGCGCGAATGTGTAGCGCCATTGGTAGCGGAACGCGATGTTACCAGTTCCAATGGTGAAACCGAAACGCGCTATGTGGTGTTAACAAAGATGGTGTTTGGTAATAAAACCCATGAGATTGAAGCCGAATTAAGCCTGACAGCCCGGCATAAAATGACGTTCCGCATGCTGCTGGGGCGTGATGCCATGCGCAAGGCGCGTTTTGTGGTTGATCCGTCAAAATCTTTTCAACTGGGCCGCCTTGATGATGCCGAGAAACTGTACCGGGATTAAACTCATATGAAGATAGCCGTTTTAGCATCCAACCCCGATCTATATTCCAACCGCCGTTTGATGGAGGCGGGGCGCGTGCGTGGGCATGACATGCAATTTGTGTCGATCCGCGATTGTTACATGGACATCACGGCTCGTAAGCCGGAGATTCACTACCGGGGCAGCGAGATTTTAGAAAAATTCGATGCCGTGATCCCGCGCATCCGTCCGGCGGTTACGTTCTACGCTTGTGCTTTGTTGCGCCAGTTTGAAATGCAGGGCGCGTATTTGCTGAATGGCCCTATCGCCATTGGCCGGGCGCGTGACAAGCTGCGCACGCTGCAAATGCTGTGTGCGCGGCATATTGATATTCCGCGGACGGGCTTTGCTAATTCTCCGCTGGATACGAAAGATCTGATCGGCATGGTCGGCGCGCGCCGCTGGTGATCAAGCTGCTGGAGGGCACGCAAGGCCGGGGCGTGGTGCTGGCGGAAACCGATAAGGCGGCGGAAAGCGTGATTAACGCTTTTAAATCACTCGGCGCGAATATTTTGGTGCAGGAATTCGTATCGGAATCCAAGGGCGTGGATTTACGTTGTTTCGTGGTGGGCGGGGAAGTGATTGCCGCCATGGAACGCCACGCCGCCAAGGGCGAATTCCGCGCCAATATTCATCTGGGCGGTACGGGCCACCCGGCGGATATTACGGCGGAAGAGCGCGAAATGGCGATCGATGCCGCGCAATGCATCGGGCTGAAGGTAAGCGGGGTGGATATTATTCGCTCCAAAACCGGGCCGAAGGTGCTGGAGGTTAATGCATCCCCCGGTCTTGAGGGCGTTGAGCGCACCACGGGCAGCGATATCGCCGGCATGATGATCGAATACATCGAAAAAAATACGGGCCAGACTCATGAGCCTGACCCGGATAATTAAAACTATTTCATCTTACAGGAAATAATCTTCCAGAACGCCCGGCTGAGGGAAAGCCTGTTCGCGTTTGTGCTGAGTAGCAGCGCGCAGCATGATGCCAAGGCCCTTGGCGAAATCTTTGAAATCATCTTCTCTGATTACGTGGTGGAAACCGCGCAGTTCCAGAATATCGCCCTCTGTGCCCATATTTCTGAGAACATTAACACATAGGCCTTCTTTTTCCGCCAGTTTGGTAACGAAAGCCGAATGTTCGGCTGTTAATTTACCGGCAAATGTATAGATACGTGTCATAACATCCGTACGGCGGGGGTCCTGCCCATCGCGGGCGGCAATAAAATAGGGGAAATCAGCTTTGATTTGTTCAATATTCTCATACAGTGGGTCTTGCTTATCGAATGTTGTTTTCAGATCGCGGTAATATGCCGCTGAAACATCACGAACGTTCAGGGGGCGTATTGTTTTATTTGTCATGTGAAACCTCCAAAATGATTATGGCATCTGGATAGCAGAGAACAAACGCTATGACAAATTATATCTTCTGGAATTCTTTTAAAACCACAAACCCGTCCTTAGCGGCAACGACCAGCTCGCGGCTCATCAGCGCGGCGATCGTGCCGGGGGGGGATGGTATGAGCTTCTGCCCAGGCTTTCAGGTTATAAACCACCAGACGGTCTTCCCCTAGCTGCGTGAGTGAGCCATAACGCCCGAAAGCACGGGCGACAGCGTCTATCTCATCCACGCTCATATTGAAGTGGAAGCTGCGCATCTCTTCAGTGGGGGCACGGAAATGGCTGGCAGTGGCTTCGCTTTGTGCTTGCGCGTTTTCCCACAAGCCGGCAGGTCACGAAACACGGCTGAGAGCATATCGGGCGCTTTTAACGCAATACGGGCGGAATATGTTTCAACATCTTCACGCGGTGTGATGTTGATTTTTTCCTGTAGAAGGATATCGCCGTAATCAAAACGGTCCGTCATTTTGTGGATGGTGATCCCGGCGGCCTCGAATGCCCCCATGATGATGTGCGGGGTTGGCATAATACCGCGCCCCTTGGGCAGATATGAGGGATGCAGATTGATGCCGTAGGCCTTTCCTTCCGGTACGGGCGGCACTTTATAGGGGTAGCCTGCGGCTAAAAAAACTTCGGCCCCTTTTTCAATGAAGCCGGTGATGTGGTCGGGCTCGGCCTTGCTGAATGTGAAGGGGATGCCCAGATGTTCGGCAAAGTCACGGCAGGCGGTATTAAAATTGAATACATTGTCGCATTCGAAGGATAGAAGGCCGAGCAGCTCGTGTCCCTCGGCAATCAGCCGCTGCACAGTGGGCAGCATGAAGTCGTATCCGAAATAAACAAATTTCATGAGGGATAGTATGAAAGAATTTAGGAAGCTGGGAAAGCCTTAACGCATCCTGCGGCGCATCAAACTTTTTCATCGAAAATGTGAAGCAGTTCGTCGGATAGTTCTTCTGCCGTGCGGATCACGGCGGCATTGGCTTTGAAGGCAATCTCACCGATTTTTAAGTCCACAACATCCTGTACCAGACGATCCTGTTGCGTCGGGTCGGCAATATTATTGGCGGCCCCGTTAACCTTCTGCGTAGCGGCCTGCAAACCGCCCAAAGCCGTGGTGAGTGCATTAATCATATTTTAAGTGTATCATGGGATTAATTAAGAACGTATTTATTTTCCGCCCTTCTTCCGGGACTGCTATCATGAAACATCTTGTTCTTACGCTTTTGGCCCTTACCATTCTTCCGCTGCCGGCGCACGCGGAATCGAAGTATTTTTTCAACATGTTCTGGCCCGCCCGGCATTTTAAAGATCAGGATTTCCGCCCTTATATGCAAGACCCTATGCTGCATCAAAACCGTCAATGGGACAGCGATGGCTGGAGCCCGCAAAACTGGGTTCATCCCGGTAAAAGCGCGGAAGATGTGATTGATGGTTTTTTCCGTACCGGGCTTTTGGAAGAACAGGATGTTAATTGTGACGGCATTCCGACCCTGAAAGTGGGCGAGCCATTCCTGCACCTGTCATACCGCGAACAAAACCGTATCGCGGCGTTTATGGATTACGCTTACGGCATCACATCCGCTAATTCGGGCGGCGCTTATTACCTGACATATCGCAGGCGAGCTGATGTGATTGGTGTTTACACGCCATCCGGTCTTCAGATGCATTAGAGCTTTGATCGTTTAGCTTGTATGGCGTTGCTTCGTCGGTCACCTACCGGACGTAGGCTTCCCTCCTCGCGCCTGATTCAATCTAAACGCTCTTTGCTCTCCTAAGACCCGTTGTCATACCCGCCAATTTTTGAGATCATAGCACCCTGAAAACAAGGGGGTGTATTCCTATGGTGACAGGTCTTTTTGCGGCGCTTTTTGCTTTGGGTCAGATAATTCTGAGCCTGCTGATTGTAAGACTGCGTATGAAACACAAAGTATCGTTGGGTGATGGCGGCGTTCCAGATTTGCAATCGATGATGCGTGTACATGGTAATTTCACGGAAACCGTGCCGATGGCGCTTATATTAATGGGGCTGGCGGAACTGGGCGGGGCACCCTTCGCCGCCGTTTACGGTATGGGTGTTATGATGGTTTTTTCCCGTTTGATACATGCCTATGCGCTGCTCACCCCGCCGGGATACGGCACCGCGCGCAAGATAGGCATGTCTCTGACTTTTCTGACTTACACCTTGGGTGCGGGGATCTGCTTTTGGTTTTTTATCGTTTCCCTGTAAACGATTACAAAATTGCTGCTGATTACAACGGCAGCGCCGGCAAAAACCCATATGCCCGGTATGTAATCCCATAGGAAAAAATCGAGGGCTAAAGACCATAAAAGGTTGAGATAGGTAATCGGGGCCAGTGCCGAAGCCGGGGCCAGCTTGTACGCCTTGGTCAGGAATATCTGCAGGATGACGGCTGAGACGCCGAGCAGAGCATAAATACCCGCCATATACAGGCTGGGCGTATGCCAGAAAAACGGTAGAAACGGCAATACCATCAATGTGCCAAAGCCGGAGAAATAAAAGACCGTTACCAGGGCTTCTTCACTTTTCCCAATATGCCGCAGGATCAGGATAACGGCGGCATGGCCCAGCGCCGCTGTAATGCCACAGATAGCGCCCAGGGATGAGCTGATAGCTCCCCGGCTGCACGATCAGCAATATGCCTAAAAAAAACCTGCCAATGCCGCTCCGGTACGCCATGGTCCTACCTTTTCCTTCAGTACGGGGTAAGAAAGGGCTACCACGAAAAGCGGCGCGGCAAACAAAAGCGATTGCGCTTCTGAGAGCGGTAATAACTCGAACGACATAAACGTGACGTACATCGCTGCCGAACCCACAAAGGCGCGCGTGAATTGTAATTTGACGTTCGCTCCTTTTACCTTGTGCAAGTTGCCTTGCATGATCAGAATGGCGGCGATAATAAGCAGGCCCAGAAAATTGCGGTAGAAAAGGGATTCAATCGTGGCATGTTCCGTTCCCGCCAGCTTCACGCACAGGCTGACAACGGCAAAACAGAGCGACTGGCCGAAGGCATACAGCATGCCAAGCGCTATAGGGTTTTTTTCGAAATAGCTCTTAAGGGGCATTCAGAACCTCCGCTGACGGGGTTTCTTGTTGCTTTTGTCTCTCGCGCCACAGAATAAACAGGTTGCTGCCGATAATAATCATCGCGCCCAGCGCCATATTCCATGTGGGCACACGGTCCCAGAGAATGTAATCAAACAAACTGGCCCAGATGATCATAGTGTACGTCAATGGCCCGGTGACGTACACCGGGGCCAGTTGCAGGGAACGGGTTTTCAGGAACTGAAATAAAGCACCGCTACCGCCCAGAATTATGATGATAGTAATTAAATCGGGTGTAACGCCTGAAAACTGAGATAAATCAGCAAAAGGCCAGTACACGCCCGTCATGATGCTGCCGAGAAATAAGAAATAAAACACCGTCGTCATCGGGTTTTCGGTGCGCCCCATCCAGCGCAGGCAGATATCTACCAGCGCTGCTACGAAGGGGTAAACAAGACCCAAAACAAGCCCAAGCGGGGAGATGGATAAATTCATCTCCGGATAAGCCATTACCACCACGCCGCTAAACCCGACCAGTACAGCCAGTATTCGCCGCCAGCCGACTTTTTCCCCCAGCAGGGGGGCCGAAAGTGCGACCGTATAAAGCGGCATGGTAAAGAAAAATACAGTGGCAATGCTCAGAGGCAGGACAATATAGGCCCATATACCCAGTACAATCCCAAATGTGCCGAGGGCTGAACGCGCCAGATGCGCCAGAGGCCGAGTCGTTTTTACATGTGATATTTGGCCGCTGGCTAAAAAGAACAGCAGTAAAAACAAAAGCCCCACGCTGTTGCGGAAAAATGTGACCTCAATCGGCCCGAACGTGCTGCCCAAAAGCTTGGCAAAAAGGGACATCGTTGCCAGCATGCCTGCTCCCACAAACGCGTAGAGCATAGCTCTCGTAGCGTGGGCAGGAGGCGTTATAGTGCGATGCTCAGGGGCGGATGAAGGCATAGTTTTTGTATTTTTATTTATAACAAAATCACGGGCATGCCTGATCGACAAGAGGCAAAATAAAAAAAAACCGCCTTGCGGCGGTTTTGATTGGTTGTTTTAGTTCTTTGCCTTATCAACCAGCTTGCCCTTGGCAATCCACGGCATCATGGTACGCAGGCGATCACCCACTTCCTCGATTGGGTGGGCGGCTTCGCGCTCACGCATTTCGGGCATGCGGTTAAGGCCTTCCTTGTTGCCGCCCATGAATTCCTGAACGAATTGGCCGGACTGGATTTCCTGAAGGATCTTCTTCATTTCCTTCTTGGTTTCTTCTGTTACCACGCGCGGGCCGCGGGTCAGGTCACCATATTCAGCCGTGTTGGAAATGGAGTAGCGCATATTGGCAATACCACCTTCATACAGCAGGTCTACAATCAACTTGGTTTCATGCAGGCATTCAAAATACGCCATTTCCGGGGCATAGCCCGCCTCCACCAGCGTCTCAAATCCGGCCTTGATCAGGGATGTAATCCCGCCGCACAGAACGGCCTGTTCACCGAACAAATCGGTTTCGCATTCTTCCTTGAAATTGGTTTCGATGATGCCGGAACGACCACCACCAACGGCTGAAGCGTATGACAGCGCAATATCGCGCGCCTTGCCGGAAGCATCCTGATGAATGGCAATCAGGCAAGGTACGCCGCCGCCTTTAGTGTATTCGCCGCGTACAGTGTGACCGGGGCCCTTGGGAGCGATCATGATCACATCAACGTCCGCCGGGGGTTTGATCAGCCCGAAATGAATGTTAAGGCCGTGCGCAAATGCCAGAACCGCACCTTTTTTCAGGTTGGGAGCAATTTCATCGCGGTAGATATCCGCCTGTACTTCATCGGGGGTCAGGATCATCAGAAGGTCAGCCCAGCCAGCTGCTTCCGCAGGTGTCATGCATTCCAGACCGGCGTCTTCAGCCTTGCTGCGGGAAGGCGACCCATTACGCAGCGCCACTTTAATATCCTTAACGCCGGAATCTTTCAGGTTGCGGGCATGGGCATGACCTTGGGAACCATAACCCACCACAGCCACTTTCATATTCTGGATAATGGAAAGATCACAATCCTTATCATAATAAACATTCAAAGGCGCTTTTTCAGGAAGCTTGGATGCAGTGGCAGCGGTCATGGCTATAAATCCTCATAATATGCAGAAAAATTGACTTAATACGCGGCATCAAACAGGCTTTTGGCAGAACAATCAAGAAAAAGATTTCGCTTTTTCGGCAGGTACGGCAATAAAATTAGCCGTCCAGAAATTCTCAAGCGCCGGGCTCCACTTACGTTTCACCAGCTTGGTGGGGAAGATCTGATAAATTTGGTAATCCAGCCCTTCGAAAAACGCATAGATATCTTTCAAGTATATACGTTCATTGATGTAATGCTTGCCGTATTCGAACTGTACGAAAGGCCGGGCACTGCTTATGGTTTGCTCAAGGCCATGCAGCACTTTCAGTTCATGCCCCTCAACGTCAATCTTGATAAAGCCGGGTGCAGGCAGGTTTTGCGCGGCGATATAATCGTCACCTTTGGCAGCGCGAATGGTAACAGGCACTTTTTCCTTTGTGCCAAAATCATGATCGGTGATGGAGGCCCCGCCGCCCGCGCGGTAAGCTGTCATGGTTTGGTCGTGATCGGATAGCCCCAAAGGGTGCAGCACGGCTTGAGGCCAAGGTTTTAAACGTTCCGCGGCGCGTTCGGCAAAATCAGGGATCATCTCGAATGCATGCACGGCGGCTTCCGGGGAAAGCTGCAAGATACCTTCCGACCATTCGCCCATATTGGCGCCGATATCATAAACGACAGGGCTGGATGATGAGAGCGCGGATAGTATGTTAGCCGAGGCACGGCGTTCGCCATTGCGGTTCTGGTTATAATGTTCGGCATTGGCAAGGCATTTTGATAGAAAACGCAATGCGGATGAGAGCTTATACGCCCCCGGAATCAAAGAAAAAAGATAGGCCAGATAAGAACGCCCGATAAAAAACAAATTACTATCCCCGTCCCAAACACTAATAAAGGGCTTGTTTGACAACATCCTGCAACGACAGCCAGTCATTTAAATTGCCGATGACATTACCTTTATCATCACGACCATAAACGGTTTCGCCATGTTTAAGCTGGTATATCTCGGCTTTCATACCGCCTCCGGCCATATTAATGCTCTCAATGAAAATGCATTCGTATTGCTGGTCATTTTGGCGCCAGCCATCATCTTTTTGCGTCACATCAAGTTTTACACTGCGGTAATTTTTTCCATTACCGAGCGTTTCTACAAAGCCGAAAGTCGATTTATTGATGCTTTCAATGGTGGTCTGCGCATTCATGGTCGTTTTAATGGCGGCTTGGCAGCCCTTGGTCAGCTTTTTGTCCTGCGCATCTCGGTCAAACCCGCAAGCGCCAAGGCTTAAGACCAGCAATATGGTCAGGCTTGGTAAAAATAAAGATATCATCTGTTGAAAGCGCATGTCTTATTCTTCTCCTATGGCTTTTGCACCGCGCGATATGGCGGCAATACCCGTGCGGGAAACGTCAACCAGCCCCAGCGGTGCCATGAGCTCAAGAAACGCCTCAATCTTCTGTGTGGGGCCGGTAATTTCAAAAATAAAGGAACCCAGTGTGGAATCCACAGGGCGGGCACGGAAAATATCAGCAATCCGCAGGGCTTCAATTCGTTTGTCTCCATTGGAAGTCACTTTGACCAGCGCCAACTCACGCTCCACATGCGGGCCTTCCACGGTCAGGTCGCTGACGCGGCGCACGGGCACAAGGCGTTCAATCTGGGCTTTGATTTGCTCAATCACTTCCGGTGTGCCGGAGCAAACAATCGTGATGGCGGGAGAGTTTTCCGTGTGGTTTGTTTCCGCCACTGTCAGGCTTTCAATATTGTATCCGCGCCCGGAGAACAGACCGATGACCCGGGCCAAAACACCCGGTTCGTTGTTCACCAGAATAGCCAGCGTATGGGTTTCCGTGCGGAATTCCTTCGCCAGGGCGTAGACGGATTTATTCTTCTTAGTCGATGTTTGTGCGCTCATGCCCTAGGATTTAGCAGAAATGTGGTCATGTGAAAAGAGAAGATGAAATTTAACATATTGTTAACCAAATTACATTACTGCTGAAAGAGTATTAGTGTTAGGATTAAAGCTGTATGAGCAAAGATTCTTCGTCTCTGGAAAGTCACGTATATAAAACTTTTGCGGCGCGTGCCGAGGCTTCATACCTGCAGGCCAATCAGCAAGCCCATGACCGTTTCGAGAAAATCCCCTCATGGCATCCTAATCGTTTCATAGCTGATAAATTGTTCACCGGTTACGAATGGCTGGCGCGCATAGGTCCTAAGTTATGGGACAAGTTTGGCCCTATGGTTAATCGGGTTGTGATTCCCGGTCTTTTGGGGATTGCCGCTTACGAGTTGTTGGGTCCGGCTGCATTGCAGAGCGCCGCTATGTTTGGCGCGACATATCTTGTTCCGGCGGCTGCCGCTAGCTGGGGTCTCTACAAAGCCGCAGAATATGGATTCACTCAGCTATCGCAGGCATCA
This sequence comes from Alphaproteobacteria bacterium, assembly GCA_021208265.1. GTDB lineage: Bacteria > Pseudomonadota > Alphaproteobacteria > Micavibrionales > Micavibrionaceae > JAJOJU01. The sequence goes on from JAJOJU010000024.1 coordinate 17,730, forward strand.
CAGAATGACATTCAAAAAATCTGGAAGCAGACAAGGTATAATCTCAAAAGAGCCGTTTTAAACGGACTGGAGCCTTTATGGCATTACGGTGTACGCCTTATAAAAGGTACGCTCGGGTGGTTATATGATCCACGCCTGCCGGGGGGCTATCCGTTGCTGGGTCATGACACCATTAACAAGGCGTGGAACACCATATTGCGCTCTACTTTAGCGCCGATTACCCATATATTGTTGCGGCCCGTAGCATATGGCGTGCCTTTCGTAGCCAAGGGCGCTCATATTGCTGCACTGGCTTTGCCGCCGGCAGAGCAGGCTGTGGTGCATGGTGCCATAACATCAACGATGACCACCGTTAAGTTCGGAGTTATTGGACTGGCTTTACAGAGCAAGGAAGAGCTTCTGAAATCAGATATGTGGCGCTCAATCTTTCACCGTATTGACCAGCATGAAAAAGAGCAAGCACGTACAGAAGAGGCAAGCGCAGTTGTCGGTAGCCCGGATGTTGCTTCCCTTGCGGCGGCTCCGGCGGAGTCGAACCTGTTGGAGAAGGCGTTGTCGCCTCTTTTCAACTATCACCGTTTTAAGCCTGTGGAGTGGGTTGCGGGGCACGTCGTAGAGCCCATTCTTGAGCATATTCAGCCCCATGCGGAAGAGGCCCGCTTGCAGGCCAGAGCATATCACAAGGATCATACAAAACGCCGGGAAAATCTTGTTAAAGCGATCATGAAATCATGGGGCAAGGAATCCGCGCCCGAAGTTTCTATCTAAACTCTTCCTATTTTATCCCGACCAGCCTATGCTGTTGCACATGCGGGCTTCACAAAACTTATATTGCTCTCACGCTTATACGACTCCTGAAACGCAAAAGGGGGCGGAGCGCAAGACGCTGGCGGTTGTGATTCTTACCTTTGTCATGATGGTGGTAGAGATCGGCGGCGGGTGGATTACAGGCTCCATGGCCTTGCTGGCGGATGGCTGGCACATGGGCACGCATGCCGGAGCTTTGGGGCTAACATTATTCGCCTACTATTTTGCCCGTAAACACCAAAACAGCCCGCTTTACAGCTTCGGCACCGGCAAGGTGACAACGCTGGGCGGTTTTGCCAGCGCGGTTGTGCTGGGCGTGGTCGCGCTTCTGATTGCTTTTGAATCGGTGGAGCGCCTTCTATATCCCGGTACTATTGATTTCAACGAAGCGATTTTAATCGCCGTTATAGGCTTGGTCGTTAATCTGGCTTCGGCCATTTTGCTGCATGGTGGACATGGTGATTGCCACGGCCATAGCCATGATCACAGCCACGCCCACGACCACCATACCGCTCACACACATGATCATGACCACGATCACGGGCATGAAGATCATAACCTGAGAGCCGCTTACCTGCATGTGCTGGCCGATGCTTTAACATCCGTCACTGCTATCGCTGCACTTTTATTCGGCAAATATCTGGCTGGAACTGGATGGACCCCGTGATGGGTGTTGTGGGAAGCCTTGTGATTGCATGGTGGTCGATCGGTCTTCTCAAAGCTACGAGCCGCATCCTGCTCGACCGCGTACCAGAAGGCTCTCTGCCCGATAAGGTCAGCGCCATTATCGCGGAAAACAAGGGCGACAAAATCGCCGATCTTCACCTCTGGGCCACAGCGCCGGGGTTTGTGGCGCTGGTGATTAGCATCACTACATCCTCATCCCGTACGGCGGATGACTATAAAGCCCATCTGGCGCATCTGCCCGGCGTGGCGCATATCACGGTTGAGGTCAATAAGAAGGACTGAAGCCGTTTAGCGCGGTTCGTGGTGATTGTGATCATGATCGTGATGATGATCATGTCCGCAGCAGCTGTGTTCTTTATCTTTTGCCGCTGGTTTTGTGTAACGTTCATCGTAATGAACGACATCATCCCAATAGTTTTTCAGGAAGCGTACACCCTGGCCGCCCCATCTGCCGGGGGCACGTACAGGCAGGCGTAAATAGTCTTCCGCTGCGTCTATGGCTGGGGTTAGCAGTGTACGTGCTATTTTCTGTGCCGGTCGTGCTGCCAGCAATTTCACACCGGATGCCGTGATAATGAAAACATAGCCAAGCCCCACATGGATAACCAGATGGTCTTCTGCGAAGTTGTAAACGGCGAACAATCCGGTGGCGGTGGCGGCCCCGGCAGCATGCCCCGCGGCGGAAGAAACATGGCGTGCAGTATGGGCCAGACTACCATGCTGATCAGGAATGGCGTTTGAAAAATCAGCGCCGGCGGCCGCGGCGGCTACGGTAAGGCCTGCGCCGATAATATTGCCCTTGGTTTTAGGCTCCAGCTTGTTGATTTGCTGTGCGCTCAGCGAAAGACCCTGCAACGTGGCATACCAGCTGGCACGCAAACCCATTTTGAGCAGGATTTTTGCCGCGCTGCCCAATTTGTAGAGTGCGTTTAAAGGCATTTTGAGGGGGCGTACGGTAATATCCGGGAAATTATCCGCCATGCTTTGGCAGAGGTCTACCAGTGATTTGCCATCCACGCCGGAGGCATGATGAAAACCGTATTCCCGTTTCGTACGTGCGGCCTGCAGTTCCAGCTGTTTCTTCTGGCGGCGGGAAAGATCCTTACCGGCAAAAGCACCATAGATTGACGTTTCTCCCAGATGCTTTAATTCTGCCCCGATCAGGAGTTCGAGCGAACCGCGCAAAGAATGCGTCAGATGCAGACGTTCGGCTATGCCGTATATGTCCCATGAAGCACTGTCTCTCAAGGCTTGTATGCCGCGTGCTGCCGCTTTTTTAAGAGCGTTCAGATACTTTTCGTCATGATCATCAATGCCGATTTTATCCGGTGCGGTTTCAAGGGTGAAATTCAGTTCCTCAAGCGTGTCAGAAGCGGCAGGAAGCTCTCATTGGTAATGGTTGTTTTTACCTGTTCCCCGCCGATGTTCAGCCAGACTTTCTGATCCTGCTGCAAGGTAAGGGGTTGGGGGCGCACGGGTGCTTCAAATGTTTTTTGCAGCAGGTCTTCCACCATATGGGCCAGTCCTTCCGGGCAGCCCTGGGCGATCAAAGTTTTCGCCTTGGTAACGGAAGCCTGCGACGGGGTGATGGATTGTGCAATACCGTTTTCCTGAAATGCCTTTAGTTCAGGAATTTTACGCAGCAGATCCGTAGCGCCTTGCAGACCCCATCCGGCAAAACCGCCCATAACGCCGCCGGCAATGGCGCCGGAAAGGCCTTGCTGCGCCATACCTTCGCCGGGCTGAACGTAGCCATAGGCTGCAGCGGCAATCACGACAGGCAGTATCATCGGGTTAGTGCGGGCCAGTGCCGCTACGGCATCCACCAGCGGGCAAATCAGGGCCGAGGTTTTCTTCAGAGCCTGCACGGCGCCCAGTTTCCAGCCCATGGCGGCGGCAATGCCGAACCACGGCGCGTGAGCCAGATTCTGATAACCGTTGGCAACGAAGTAAAAATCGCCAAAGAATTTAATGGAATCGTGGAAGCTGTTACCGAAAGCAAAGGGCGGTGCATCGGCAGGGCGTAAGGCCGAAAGTGCATCCGTTGCCTGATCCGGTGCCTGCAAAATGGTGTTTAAGGGCCCCTTGGCGATGGCATAAGCATCCTGAAGCTGCACCAGCACTTCGTTGGAGGAAAGACAGTGAATAAGCTTATAAGCCTTCAACAAATCTTCCGGTACCACGGCAGAAATTTGCGGCGGTACATGCGGGTGACAGGTGCGGATCGCCAGATCATCCGGCGGCGTAACGGGAACCGGCATCAAGGTAACGGGATCAATGCTTGTGCTGGCAGCATATTCCGGCAGAATATCAATCGCCTGATTACCGCCGCCGTTATTGTTCAGCATCATATATAGCCCGACGACCGATATGGCGGTCAGCGCCGGGTTTTTCTGGACGAATTCCATGACTTCGCCGCCGAAATCATCGACAAATTCCTGGAATGCGCGCCCATAATGAACGCCCTCGACACCTGTGTGGCGTGCCAGATAATGCGATACGGACCATAAATCATGCTCGATATAACTCTCATCCAGCTTGATCGGGCTTATGCTGGCGGATTTCAGGATTTCATCCAACATCGTCAGGTTTTGTTTTTGCAGGTCCAGATCGACAACAAAAGGCCCCGCTTTGACAAGGCTGGCCTGTAAAATCCCGATGAAATGGCGTCCGGCGGCGATGGTATCACGAAATTCAGACAGAACCGCTTCCGCATGGGCAAGGTCAATATTGTCATCTTGCAGGCAGTCAGCCAGTTTTTCCCGCAGTGTTTGCAGATGTTCACTGAATTCGGCGATACCTTCGGCTTCCTGATATTGTGTGATACTGAATTTACGCCAGATGCGCTTCATTTCCGGGTTATCGACCAGCCCGGCAACGATGTCGATGGCCCCGTTCAGAGCGGTCAGTCTGCTTTTTGTGCCGGATACGTAATCAGGCTTTAAGGCTTGCAGTGCCTGAAAACTGTCTGATTGCACGATACCGTCCCGGCGCGCAGTGATCCGCTCATGCAAGGCCAGTTCGGTTTCTTCAGCCCAGACCTGTTTTACCAGATCCGGTCTTGCGGTTAAGCCATCCAGAATGCCGTTACAAAAACGGCTCAGTTCTTCGGCACTTAATTCTGCCCGCAATCGGTTCTGGCAGCGCCCGCCTGTGGCGGCGTGCAGGCTATCCCACATAATTTTTATCAGTGTGGCATTACCGGGTGTGCGGGGGGTATTTTCGTCAAAAAACCCTTCATGCAGGGCCAGCAGAAACAGACCCTTTTCGGCGTTGTAGCCAAAGCCGGGGATCATGCCGCTGAAAACTTCGCTGTCGGTCAGCTGCGCGGCCTGTTCCAGCATATCATCCGCCACATGCTCGCAGCCGTCATGATGGTTGTGATGGCCTTCTTCTTCGGCAGCTTCTTTTTTCACGGGGTGTACTGCGCCGCGCGTAGCAAAGCGCAAGACAGCCTGAAGATCCTGCCGCAGGTTTTCCGCCTGTTTTTTCCCCGCGCGGATATAAGCCGTTTCACGTGCTCTTCTAAATTGGTTAAAAACATATCCGTCAGAGAGTTTTTCAAGAATGAAATCACTCTCCTCATCGCTCTCATCCTTTGTCAGCTCTGCCATTGTCTGTTTGGCAACATGGTCATGGCTGAGCACGGCAAGGGGTTGATCAAGGAATTCCAGCACCTTTTTCAGCTCCGCCATGCTGTGATGCGTACGTCCTGCATGCCCGGTAATAAAAGATTCTGCGCGGCAGGGTGGCGTAGTTCATACGCATTGCCCTTACCCTTACGGATGGAAAGCCCGTAAGCCGAAGCCGTCTCAATCAGACGCCCGGCAGGCCGGCATTACCCCGTACACCCAGACGGTGAGCTGTTTCCATCGCGTTGATTCCCTTTAAAAAAAAACCTTGGATTTAGCGGTCCAGAACGATATCTCCGGCGTCATCCAGTTTAAATGTGGGGGCCAGACGGCTTGAATCGCCCTTGCACCATAGATGCGCCCCAAGAGCGGGGTTGTCACCCACCGGGTCGGCTGCGTAGGCTTGAACGTCCGACTGAGAGGGGCGCCCGCGCAGGATTTTGTAATAAAACGGTCCATAGCCGTGAGCTTTATACATGTGCTCGAACAGCGGATTGGCAGAGGATTTGGTGTTTGTCGGCGCTTTAAAATCACCCATATTTCCGCCATTACTCAGGGCTCTGTGGAACTGGTCGGCAAAGGCGTATGTAATGTCGTTCGGGGCGGCGGGGTTAAGTGTTGAACACATAACAGGCACCGAAACAGGGCGGCCCGTATGAGGGTTATTGATTTCCATGGTAAAGCGTTTGCTCATATCAACGGCGGCATCAGCCGGTGCGGCAGTGGCAAAGGACAGGGCCATAAGGGGGGCAGCTAAAGCAGCGGAAACATTAAGCTTTTTCATTGCGTGGAACTCCATTTTTCAAAATCAAACCTGCTTTGTCTTATCCAAAAAAAATATACTTGTAAATAAGAATTATTCGCAAAAAGAAGTTGACGATCAAAAAACTGATGTTAATAATCATTCGCAATAAAGGCCTGTCGAAGGGGATATATCATGAATGAAAAAGCCGGTGGCTTGTCGAGTATGTTTAACTGGAAATCCTTGGCCTGGGGGCTGGGGATGTTTCTGGCGGGCGGCATGGTTGATTTTATTCTCTTTCATGAACATCCGCTGGGGCAGGCCATGATTGAGCTTGTGAAAGACCCGCTTCTGAATTTCTTTGATTTTTTTGCAACACGTTTGGATTGGCTGAATTTGCGCGTAACCCGGCCTTTTTGACGTCATCCGGTGTGGCTTGTGCGGCGAGTATTGATCCCGTGACCCTGATGCCTATTCCCTGCGGTCCTTAAACTCTTCCACTTTTCCTCTGGCTTTTGGGTGCTTTCGCCCTATACTCCTTGGCGTTATGAGCTACGCGTCCCTTGCCACTGAAAATGCCCTGCCGCTTCCCAATGTGATGATCCGGAAAGGTGAATTCACTGACCCTGCGCGCGGGCGGATTATCCCTTACAAGCTTTATTACCCTGAAGGCCTCACCGAAAAAGTGCCGCTGATTATCTGGAGCCACGGCTTCGGCGGCAACCGCGACGGCGCGCGTTCTTGTCGCGCTTCCTCGCGGGGCACGGTTATATATTGCTGCACACCACGCATATCGGCACGGATTCGAGCCTCTGGGAAGGCAAACCCGGTCACCCGTGGGATATTCTGCGCCAAACGAAAGTCACGCGGCATAACTCGCTCGACCGTTTCTATGATATCCCCTTCGTGCTTGATCAATTGCCCGCTTTCGTGAAAGAACACGCCGATATCGGCCCGTTTATCGATACCGAAAACATCGGCATGTCCGGCCATTCCTTCGGCGCGATGACCACGCAGGTGATGGCCGGGATGCGCGTGCCTGATTTAAACGAAAATCTGATCCAGATTAAAGAGCCGCGCTTTAGAGCGGGCATCCTCTACAGCCCCGTGCCCATCCGCCATTTATCCGAAGCCCCGGCGGAAGAATTATATGGCGGCATTACACTCCCCTTGCAGCATCAAACCGGAACGGATGATGCCTCGCCGCTAGAGAATTTCGGCTATGAACAGCGCCTAGCCGTGTTTGAAAACTCGCCCCTCTCGCCCCGGCATTTGCTGGTGAAGCAGGATGGCGACCACATGGTTTATAACGGCACGCGCGGCAAGCTTGAGGTGAACCCCAAGCGCGAAAAACATGAGGAAATCATTCAGGCTGCAGCACTGGCTTACTGGGATATGATGCTGAAAAATGATTCCGCTGCGCGTGAATGGCTTACCGGCCCCGGCGTGCAGGATTATATGAAAGGCGAAGGCCAATACAGAATTGAGGGCGTGTAATGCAGAATGCTATTGAAATCCGTGGCCTAAAAAAAGACCTACGCCGCCAGCGCTAAAAGCCCTGAAAAAACAGCGCTGCACGGTGTTGATATCGATATCCCGGCGGGTTCCATCTTTGGTTTACTCGGGCCGAACGGCGCGGGGAAATCCACCATCATCAATATCATGGCGGGGCTGGTTACCAAGAGCGAAGGCACAGTTAAAATCTGGGGGCGGGATATTGATGCTGACCCCCGCAATGCCCGCGCCGCCATCGGCGTGGTGCCGCAGGAAGTCAATATCGACCCGTTCTTCACACCGCGCCAGTCGCTTGAACTTATGGCGGGTTTATATGGTGTGCCTAAAGCCGAGCGCATCACTGAAAAACTTTTGGATATGGTGGGGCTTCTCGATAAGGCCGATGCCTATGCGCGCTCGCTTTCCGGCGGTATGAAACGCCGCCTTATGGTGGCCAAAGCCTTCGTCCACCAGCCGCCTATTCTGGTGCTGGATGAACCCACGGCAGGCGTGGATATCGAGCTTAGAAAGATGCTCTGGAAGAATGTGAAGGCGCTCAACAAGCAAGGCGTTACCATCCTCCTCACCACTCATTATCTGGAAGAAGCTGAGGAAATGTGCGACCGCATTGCCATCATTAATCACGGCAAAGTGGTGGCAAATGAGGAAACGGAAACGCTGTTATCGGGCATTGATAACAAGGAAATCCGCTTCGTGATCGACCGCAAGATTGAAGCCATCCCTGATACCAAAGGCCGCTTCACGCTGGAAAAAGAAGGGGGGCGCACACTCGTGGCACGCTATGCGCCGGGCGAGGTGAAAGCGGGCGATATCATCGCACTCATTCAAAAATCCGGCTACGGCATCGCCGATCTATCTACCAATGATGCCGATTTGGAAGATGTGTTCTTGAAGCTGACGTCAAACGCCGGCTAATCAGAAAAATATCTGCTTACTAGCATCTTTTAACACTGCTGCCGCAGGGTGTTTTTTGATGGGCGCTGTTTTCTTCAGCTTAAGAATGCGCCCTGTGGCTCTGTGGAAATAGCTGTTCCCCACCTTGGCTTTTACATTCGGAAGGTAACGGTCAACGTTATTTTTCTGGGGCGATGTATCTTCATAAATGCCGCAGATCTGACCTTCCTTGACGTTAACACAAATTGTATCGCCCACTTTCAGGCCGCAAGCTGATACAATATCTTTGGAAACGGCAAAGCTGTGGTTGTCCGTTAAAAGATTGCTTCGGTTGCCCATACCGCAGGCGCCACCTTTTAACCCTTCGGGGCCTGTGGTGCCGCAGCCGGAAGTGCATTTTCCGCCCGTACATCTGAAGTTTGAGGCCGAGTCGGGGGTGTGGTCGCCTGTGTAGCCGTAAGCTGTAACTTTGGCGTTGGCATAACCGCATTCCGTTCCCGAACCGTCTGCCAGCTCTTTATTCGGGGGTGGGGGACCATCTGTACCGCCATTCCCGTAATCGGTTGAGCTGCCGCCCCCATTCGTATCGCCGCCACCGCCGCCCATGCTGCTGCCGGGGCCGCCGCCACCGCCCATGCTACTGCCGGGGCCGCCGCCGGAACCGCTGTTATTTGCGGGCTGATTACGCGAGCCGTTACCTTGTGTGCCATAGCCGGAAGAGCTGCCGCCGGAACATCCATTGCTGCCCCAGCTACCGCCTCTGTTCAGGCAGTCTTGCATGTTTTGTCTTAAATCAGCAGAGTCTTGTTCATCATCCTCGTCACCTGTATCCGTATCGTCCTCAGGGTCGTCATCTTTGGGTTCATCATCGGGTTTGCCGCTCATCTTACGGGCTAATGCTCTTAAAGCGGCCAGCTGCTTGGCTTCGTCCTGTATGGCCAGCGCCCGTTTAAGCTCGTCAAAATATTTTGCACGCTTGGTGGGGTTTGTTTCACCGGGGGGACTGATTTGACCCGTTATTTTTTTTCAGGATGATATCCGCCGCCGTGTAATTTTTAGGAACCTTGGTTTTTAAATCTTCAATTTTTGCTCTTATTTCAGAGATAGTACCTTCTTCCTGAGCCTTTAATTCTTCGAGCGAGGGGGTCTGTGCCAGCGAAGGCTCGCTCATCAAGGTTATCGTGCCGGATAACGCAAAAGCGGACAACAGGAGAAGAAAGTGAATTTTTTTCATTTTTTTTTACACACCGTTTATAAACTCTATCGCTGCCAAATAAAGGCAAACAGGCGCTTAAACCGCCTCTCCTACCATGTTATCAGCTAAAAAGTTAAAAATTGCATAAAATTTTAGATAAATGCGGTTATATGCATTTGTTCATTGCGCGTGGCATGACGCCGTATTTTTGATACAATCAAAAGATGAAACCTTTTCCTGAAAGCATAATCCATGCTGATGACGATCCGGACGTACGGGACGTTGTGCGCGATATGCTGGGGGATATGAAAGGGCTAAAACTTTCCTTCTGCGGCGATGGTGAGGAATTACTGCAGGCCGTGCGCGAAAATATGCCGGACTTGATACTTCTTGACCTGTCTATGCCCAATCTTGATGGTGTGGCGGCGCTTGAGCAACTGCGTAAAGACCCGGCCTTCAGGGGTGTTCTGATTATCGTTCTGACCGGGTACCGTGATTTGATCATGGAAAATAAATTTAAATCCCTCGGCATTATCGGTGTCATTCACAAGCCGTTCAGCCCCGGCATGCTGCCGGAACGCATTCGCTATCTCTGGCATCTTCATCATACGGGCGAAGATATTAAAATCTCCAGCATGATGTAGTATTTCCTTCGCCTTTCTTTTGGGCAATTACACAATAATTCATTAAACTTTAAGAAAAAATTTGTTAATCTATTAGAAGGATTTATTTTTTCGGGGGGATTTCCATGCGGTTTCGCGCGCTGCTTTTTGCTTTGGGTATACTGGCAATTATACAACAGCCCGCATTGGCGGCGCTCCACCTGCGATGCCGGGGCTGAAGGCACAATCGTTTACAACAAGGATCATAAAGCCGTTCAGTTTTGCGACGGTACGGACTGGATTTCCATGTCCGGCAATTTTGGCGGCGGCGGCAGCTTGCCGGCTTTGAACAGCGCTCAGATATTAGTGGGGGATGCCTCAAACGCTGCCGCAGCTGTGACGATGTCAGGCGATGCTACGCTCTCGAACACCGGTGTTTTGAACATCGCTAATGATGCCCTGCTGGGGCCTGAAATTTCCGCCGGTTCCATCACAAACAGCCATCTGGCGGGGTCAATCGCGCTTTCCAAGCTTTCGATTACGGGTACGGCGGATGGTTCAAAATTCCTGCGTGATGATGGGGCGTGGCAAGCCGTGCCTTCCGGCGCGGATAATCTCGGGAATCATACGGCGACAGCCACCCTGAATATGAGTAACAACAACATTACGAATGGGGGAGCCATATACGGCTCCAGCGGACATTTCAACAGATCATCCGACCACTGGTCAACAGGCGGTTTTTATGGCGTTGGCTCTCTCGGTCAGCTTGACACACATGGCGCCTACGAAATAACGCTTACGTCCAATGGCTATAGAAACTCCAGCAACCAGTGGGTATCATACGGCGCTAACGGTAATACGGGTGCTTCGCAGATCAGACTGAGCCCACTGGGGAATATTGTTTTCTCTGCTGATGCTACCAAAGCCACAGGTAGTGCCGCCGCGCTCACGCCGCGCATGACGATTGCCAGCAACGGGGCGATCGCCGTTCCCGGCACCATAACGGCGGGGGCTTTTGTAGGCGATGGTTCGGGCCTGACCGGGGTAAGCGGTGCTGATAACCTCGGTGCGGGCGGTACCACAACAGGTACGTTATACAGCAGCAATGCCTCCGGCTACGGCTATATCGGTAGTGAGGGCGGCAGTACAGGCGCTTATATGCGGTTTGACGGTACTCCCGCATCATCCGCCGGGAATATCTATGTGAACCTGCTGGGCACGTGGGAATACCGTTTTAACGTTGGATATTTTGGTCCTTACGCCACCAATCTGAATGATTTGGGATCTTCCACCGTGCGTTGGAAAGATGGTTACTTTGCCGGAAATGTTAACGCGGCGGCTTATCTTCATACCTCGGACGAACGCCTCAAAAAAGATATCGTGGATATCGATGACCCCTTGGCGCTTATCAATTCCCTGCGCGGTGTACATTATAAATGGAAGGAAAGCGATAAGCCTGCTTACGGTCTGATCGCTCAGGAAGTTGAAAAAGTAATGCCTGATGCCGTAAATACGGATGGTCAGGGCATGAAAGCCGTTGAATATGACCAGGTTATCGGCCCGTTGATTGAAGCTGTAAAAGCTCAGCAAAAAGAGATTGAAGCCCTGAAAGCCGAGATTGACGTGCTTAAATCTAAAGGGCAAGAATAGATCAATGCGTAAGATCGTTCTTTTTTCTTTGCTGTTGTTGTTGAGCTGGCCTCTAACCGCCAGTGCGCTGGATAGTTGCGTAGTGCCGAGCGGTGCTACCTATAACATTGATGAGCACAGTACATGTCAGTCGATTACAAATAACCATGCTTCAGGCTCCGATATTATGGTGCCTACGAAAACAGCAACAGAGTGGAGCAGCGGTGGAACGGCATTCTTGAATGCTTTGCCAGCTAACGTTACAAAAGCAGCATGTTCAGCATCTTGCGGCGCAGTCACAAGCTGTTCGGCTGGTGGTGGTGGTGAAAGTAATCTCTATTGCTGGGCTACCCAGGCCGCCTATCCGGCCCCAATGAGCTGCGGTGAAGTGTGGACTCATATGTCCAAGACCGGTCCCTGTGCCGTGAAGGACGATGGAACGCTTTGGTGCTGGGACAATACGCTCGCGACAACCCCTACCCAGATTCCGGGCAACGATTGGATGTTCGTTTCGGCAGATGGTCAAAGCCAGGGATGTGCCATTAAAACCGACAACACCTTGTGGTGCTGGGGTCCTGATAATTATGGTCAATGTGGTGATGGAAATGCGGGTACTACGGCTACCGTGCCCCATACAGCACCGGTGCAGGTTGCGGGGTCTTGGAAATTTGTAGCGCGGGGGGATAACCAAACCTGCGGTATCAAAACAGATGATACCGGATGGTGTTGGGGTTACAATTACTATGGTCAGCTTGGCAACGGAATCGGCAGTATTTGTCACCAAACTTCCGGCTGTACAACAGGCGCCCGCGAGCATGGGCCCGTAGCCATCGTGGGCGGGGGTACATGGAAGTTCGTTTCCGTTGCATCCCGGACAAGTTGTGGGGTTAAAACGGATGGAACCGGATGGTGCTGGGGCCGCGGCGATAGTGGTGAGCGCGGCGATGGCGTTTCTGGTGCCAACAAGGCAGTGTCTTCCCCTAAAGCCATCAGCGGTGGCGGTACGTGGCTTGAGGTCTATGCCGCCGTGGGTGGGCTTAAGACCACCGGGGTAGCCTACAAATGGGGAACAACTGCTTCTGCGGGGGGTGCTACACCGTCAGTCATTGCTGGCGGTCATTTATATAAAAGCATTTCACCGGGATCAAAATTTTGTGGCGTAAGGACCGATGGTGCTATTTATTGCGCCAGTGGAAGCGGTAGCTACACATACTATGATACCATGTCCCCAGTCAGTGGTGGTTTGAATGCTGAAACAGCAGGCATGTATGGTAGGTGCGCTCTTATCAATTCTCGAAGCCAACCTATGGGTTGCCGTGCTCCATGGGGTATTTACCCAACCGGCCCGACCGTGGCGCCTGGCGGATCTTTTACGGCTTATTTAAACGGGGGTACTTGTGCGGAAGGATGCACCAGCGAAACCCGTACTTGTAATGATGGTGTTTTAAGTGGAACCTATACGACACGGGATTGTACGGCCGGTCAATCAATCGGTGGGTACTGCTGGTATTTATTGGGCGGTAGTGACAAGTCCTGTGATACCACCTGTGCTCCCCATGGCGGCTGTAACCTGACGGGTACACGAAATTATGTCGGCAGCTCGGGTACTAACGCTAACTGCGTAGCTGTTTTGCAGGCTTTAGGTGAAACGGCAAGCGCGGCAGGGGCCGGCAGTCATACTGCTGGAGCCGGGTGTTACATAACAGGCAATTACTGGCGTCGTAATACGACAGCTGCAACCACATGTGAGGTTGAGGAGGATAGCCGCGCCTGTGCCTGTAATCTATAAATTGCCGGTTCAGATTTTTGCATACCACGTGCTGCGGGCTTGGCCGTGGCGCATCAGGTAGCCATCCGATACCAGCTCCCCTAACCGCAGTTTCAGCGTGGCGCGCGCGCCTTTGGTGAGGCGTTCGATATCCTTCATGCTAAGGCGCTCATGCTTATCGAACAGCTTTAGGACCTTGCGGGATAGTTCGGGCAGGGATGTTACGCCGCTGCGGTCTTTCTCCAGCCGCGCGGCCAGATCATCCTTCCGGCTTGTCAAGACATTCAGCATATAATCAATCCAGCCCGGCCAATCTGCATCGCCGTTTTCCACCCCGGCTTTCAGCTTGTAAATCTCGCTGTAAAACAGCGCGGCTTCCGTGCCCTTGGGGGGCGTCCAGCAGCGCGAAGGGCGCATAAGTATAGCCCTTGCGGAACATAAGAAGCGTGATGAGCTGGCGGAGCGTGCGCTGGTTATCCGCCGCAAATGGCGCCAGCTGGTAAAACACGCCTGCAAACACGGCGATGGTGAGGAGCGGGTGCAGCTCGCTATCTTCTATATTTTTGGCCAGCCACTGCATCAGCTTTTCAAACAGCGCGGCGGCCTGATCAGGCGGCGGGGTTTCCAGCGTGCCGAGCAGCATTTCGCCATCCGTAAAGCTTTCCGGCACGTCCTGCCCGCGGGCACCGCCCGCCCCTTTGGTCAGCACCATATTGAGCTTCATGGCCATATCGCTGCCCAGGGGCATAGCGCGGAAGGCTTCGAACACGGCGTGCAGATCCTTCCCATGCGCGGCGACATCACCCAGCAATTGCAGGCTGGTGGTATGAGCCTCCAGCGCTTCCCAGCGGCCTTGAAAGCGGTCGATTGAGGCAAGCGTAATGATGGATTTCTGCGAGATAGCGAGGGCGCGGATATTAAGCATCGTGGCCGATTATAGCTGAACATAGCCGTTTTAGCCAGAGGGGTTACATCCGCTCCGGCACCTTGATGCCAAGAAGGTCAAGGCAGGTTTCTATCATGCGCGCGGTGGCGGCGCATAAGCTAAGGCGGCTGGCCTTAAGCGCCGCATCGGATTCCGATAAAATATGGCACTGGCCATAGAATGTGCTGAAGGCCTGCGCCAGTTTGAACACGTAATCACAGATGATATGCGGGGTGTAATGATTGAGCGCCCCCGCGAAATGATCGGGGAATTCGAGGAGAAGAAGCGCGAGCGGTCTGTCAGCATCCTGCAACATAAAGGCGGGGGCGGCTTGCGGCGCATACTCCGCCTTCCTGAGCAGCGATTTGATCCGCACGGTTTGGTAAAGCAAATAAGGCCCGGTTTTGCCTTCAAAGCTGGTCATGCGGTCGAGATCAAACACGTAATCGGCGCTGCGGTTGTTTTGCAAGTCAGCAAATTTAATGGCGGCAATGGCCACTTTCCCGGCGATATCGGCCTTTTCCTCAGCGCTGAAACCCTTGGCGATATCGGCCTCGGCCAGCCGCGCATTGGCTTTTTCCACGCCCATCGCGATTAAATCCTCCAGCTTCATCACGCCGCCCGCGCGGGTTTTGAAGGGTTTGCCATCAGGCCCGTTCATGGTGCCGAAACCGGCATGGGTAAGCTCGGTGCTTTCCGGGGCTATACCTGATTTGCGCGCCGCGCGGAACACTTGTTCAAAATGTAAGGATTGACGCTGATCCACCACGTAGAGGATTTTGGCGGGGCTAAATTCCTGCATGCGCTCCACAATGGTCGCCAGATCAGTCGTGCCATACATCACCGCACCATCGGATTTATAAAGGATGAGCGGCGGCATTTCTTTTTTGTCGCTCTCCTGTTCCACGGGAACCACAACAGCGCCTTCGCTTTCAACAGCAAAGCCCCGTTTTTTAAGATCATCCACCATTGCAGCGATGAAAGGATGGGAATCCGCCTCGCCCTTCCAGAGATCAAACTGCACGCCGAGCGCCTCAAAATTACCCTTCATCCCGGCGATTGATACGGCAATGAAATGTTCCAGAGCGCGCGGTAGCCGGGGCGGCCATCCTGCAATTCCAGCGTGGCTTTGCGGGCGAGATCCAGCCGGGCCGGATCTTCCTTGCAAGCGTTGGACGCCGCCGGATAAATCACTTCCAGATCGGCCATGGAAACAGGGCTTTCCTCAGGATAAGGCCCTGTGAAGGCGGCATCGAAATACGGCCATGCGGGGTTTCTGATTTCCAGCTCGCTGATAATCTGCCCCATCGGCGTACCCCAATCGCCCATGTGAACATCACCCAGCGCGTTATAGCCTGCGTAAAGGCACATGCGGCGCAGCGCATCGCCAATAATTGACGATCTTAAATGCCCCACATGCATCGCTTTGGCGATGTTGGGGCCGCCATAATCCAGCACCACTGTTTGCCCCTTGCCGGGTTGGTCAGTGAGGGTTTCTTTTTGGACAAAATTGGATAAGTTATTGGATATAAATGAATCTTTAAGGGTAATGTTCAGGAAGCCTGGTCCGGCAATCTCCAGTTTTTCAAACTCATCGCGGGAAGACAGGGTATCCAGAACGGCCTGCGCCACCTCACGTGGGTTTTTGCCTGCCTGCTTGGCAGCTGCCAGTGCGCCGTTGCATTGAAACTGCGCCAGATCAGGCGGTCGGACACCCGCACCGCGCCCAGCTTTTTATCAAGACCAAGGCGTTCAAAGGCGGAACCGACAATATCGGAAAGAATGTTGGTTAGGCTGCTCATTACCAAGGGGTTTTACCTGCCTTGGATGATCTTTTCAATCCCCAGCGTTTGAACCAGATCATAATAAATCAATACGATCAAACCCATCAACAGAGCTGCCCCGCCAAGATGCAGCCATTTTGATTGCTTGGCGGCGTAACGATTGCTGGCAGCATCGAAGATTTCATCACCGAATATAACGGACAAAAACGTGCCGATACAGCACAGCACAATAATGCTCCAATAGGGCCAGGGCTGTGTCAGAATTTCATAGAACAGGCGTGTGAGCGCAGTTTTTTGGTAGGAATCAGGGTTATAAATCATGGCAACACCGTTGATCGTAAAGGCCAGCACCCATACTATCATTCCGTGAATACCATACGCATGCCGGTCAGCAGCCGCACGGGAAAATCGAGCAGAAAACCCGGCATCTGCCACCGGTGTGCAGAGCACAAAAAAGCTCCATGTCAAGGCAGCGACAATACCACCTGAAGTGAGGCCGTAGTGCCAGGACAGCCAGCCGAAATAGCCTGCGACCACTAAAACCAGCAGGGCGTAACGGGCCAAATCTTTCTGCATGCGGGACAGGGAAGACAGCATAATTTTATTTTATTCGGTATGAGCTTTAAAACAAGCTGGATTAGATGCCGAGAGAATGAAGCGGGTTTTTTAGCTGGCTGCCAGATCAGGGGCGCCCAGCGTGCTTTATCTCTCTCCCGTGCTTCTTCGGCGAAATCTTCAAAATTTGCCCATTCGGCGCGCTGGCTATGAATTTGACGGCGCAAGGTTTCATATCCCTTGGGGAAGCTAGCTTTATTGTGCTGGAAAAACTCATCATCGTTTTAAGGCCAGAGCCAGATCATTTGAGTGAGCAGGAAGCTGAACTTCTATCATCTTTATCCCAGAAAGTCTGAAGCGTTTCCTGTTCTGTACGTTTAAGGCTAACAAAATGGGGTTGCAGCAGGATGACATTACTTCCCGCATAGCTGGGCACGGGTATAGTCGTTCGTATTTCGCCCGGAATGGGGATTGAGCCTTTGATTTCCTCTCCACGCTCTCTTGCGGCTTTAATGTCCTCGGCACGTTTAATGATGGCATCTGCTTCTGCCGGCAGAGCGTTTTCCGGCCAATCTTTTAGATCAGGAAGCCCTACGATCTGGGCGACTGACAGCTTCATGGATGGGTCTTTGATTTGGGTATAACCCATGGCGCCGAGCCGGTCCAGATTGTAGCTGTCATCCTCTTTTTTGGGCCAGTCTACTTTTCCTTCATTGTCTTTTAGCCACGCTCTGAATGATTTTTCATTGATTTTGTAAGAGCCGTCAGCCTGAGGTTCAAATACGAAATCTACAGGGGTTGTCTTCAGTGTTTTTTCCAGATCAAGGAAGTAATCCCTTTGATTAACTTTATAACTGCCGTCAGGATTTAGTTCGAAAAGCGCGCCGGGTTTGTCCTGTGCCGTTGTTTGCAGCCATTGAATGTAATCTTTCTCTGAAGCCAGAACCACTTTGATAGCCTCGGTTAGCTCCTTGTATTGGGGGATGTCTTCATTAATGCCGTGTAGAAGATGGCTGTCGATGTCATCCGGTTTATGAAGATAAACAGGTAAATCCAGATCCATGCCGGGTACGTTCCCTGACTTTCTTTGATAGGCATTCGATGCTGCATAGGAGAGGCCGGTCAGGAACATGGAGCCTGCTGCTACTGTGGCTAATATCGGGGCCCCATCCAGATGCTCATCCCGAAGGCAACTAATCCGCCAGCCATATAGGGAAGTTCAGAGTAATTTTGAAGCCGTTCTGATATGGCTTTTTTCCCATCGATGCCTCTTTCTATCCCATATTGGCGGATGGACTCTGCCACGCTTTCCGAAGGTTTTTCCAAGACCTTGAATACCCCACGCAAGGGCAGCATAAATACATCGGTTGCTTTTTCTGCCAAGTCGTTTGCCGCATAAGGAAGGGCCCGTAAAAATTTTTCTGCCCGTGTGGAGGCACCTTGGTACGTGTCTGATTTTTTTGCCCTTTCAAGACTTTCCCAGGAATTCCACCATGTGCCGATATCTTCGGTAATTGTACCGCCCGAAAGATAATTCACCAGATTTTGTGATTGTTCCGGGACGGATGTAAGAGTGTCTTTGGCAAGCGAGAGAGTATTATTACTCAAGAAACCGCCTAAATCCGACACATCGTTCTTAACCGTCACCAAAAGATCGGTAACCGGGGTCACAAAATTATTCTTAAGGCTGTCTGCGGACCAGAAGCTAATCGGTTGGGTATTTTCCGGTTTATAGGCAATGGCATCCAGCTTGCTGGCTACATCGAAGATCTGTTTATCGGGGTCTTTCACGGTCAGTGTTTTAAATGCCGCAAGGCCAAAGCCACTCAAGCCGACATCCATCCATGATCCCAAGCTGCCTGACCATGCCAGATTAGAATATTGCCGCACATTGTCTTTTGTCCATTGATCCCAGTTGCTGGTACCCGGAGGTATGTAGGCGGGGTTCATTTTTAACCGGGGATCACTAAGAGCCGTATCGTAAACGGTATCGCCTTCCATAAATCCTTTTGCAGCGGCTTTTAGACCCTGAACACCAGTCCATGTACGAAAGATTCCGCCTGCTATATTTCCTGTCAGGATGAGCGCCAGTCCGCCAACTAAAACGCCGGCTTCGCCGGGGGCTAGAATAATATTGGAAACTTTGCCAGGGTTTTTATGTATCCAACGCTCGGCATCGGAGAATGATAATTCGTTAAAAAAAATTGGTAATGCGTTTTCAGCAATTTCTTAACCCATATGACTCGAATATACAGCCACTATGGGGAATAACTATTAACATAATGTTAATTTGTGAAAATATAGAGGGGCTATCTAAGCATCCACATTTCGTACTTTCAGGGCGTTGTCCTGAATGAATTCCCGGCGGGGTTCCACCACATCACCCATGAGGGTCGAGAAGATTTCATCCGCTTTCACGGCGTCAGCCACATTGACTTGCAGCAGCGTACGTACATTGGGGTCCAGCGTGGTTTCCCAAAGCTGTTCCGGGTTCATTTCCCCGAGACCCTTATAGCGCTGGATGGCGAGACCTTTACGCCCATATTCCTGTACGCGGTCGTAAAGGGCGGCGGGGCCATTCACATGGGCAATGATTTTATCGCCCTGTTTTATATCAAGCGGCTTGTCAAAGACTTCCTTAAACCAGTCTTTAGAGCCGTGCAAACGGCGCCCATCCGGCGAACGCAGGCGGTCTGCGGAAAGCCGTACGTTTTCCTGTACGCCCCGTACGCTGCGCTCAAATACATAGCCGCCCACGGGTGTAAATTCACCGCGCCATGTCTTTTCATTGACTTCAGCAATGGCATTTAAGCGTTCCGCCACGGCAGCGGCGTATTTTTGGCCCAGCGCTGGATCATCAAAAATCGCTTCATCAAACGCACCAGCGATGGCCGCTTGTTCAACCACACGGCGGTTACCGGAGCGTTTTTGCAGCGCATTGATGGAATTGCGGATTTTGCGAGAACGTATCAGCAGGTCTTTTACATCCGCGCCCATACGGACGGCGCCGGAGGCTTCGACAAGGCTGATATCATTCAGGGATACATCAATCAGGTAGTCTTC
The DNA here is from genome assembly GCA_021208265.1 of Alphaproteobacteria bacterium. Taxonomy (GTDB): domain Bacteria; phylum Pseudomonadota; class Alphaproteobacteria; order Micavibrionales; family Micavibrionaceae; genus JAJOJU01. The sequence continues at coordinate 37,528 of JAJOJU010000024.1, forward strand.
CAGCGCCTGTTCGTTCTTTACGTACATCTCCGACGCATTACCCCGCTTCACTTTAAACAACGGCGGCTGGGCGATATAGAGATAGCCTTTTTCGATGATGCTCGGCATATAGCGAAAGAAGAAGGTCAATAACAATGTACGGATGTGAGAACCGTCAACGTCAGCATCTGTCATGATAATAATTTTGTGATAGCGGACTTTTTCGATATCAAATTCATCATTGCCGATACCCGTGCCGAGCGCCGTGATCAGCGTGCCGACCTGTTCGGATGACAGCATTTTATCGAAGCGCGCCCGCTCCACGTTCAGGATTTTACCACGCAGGGGAAGAATGGCCTGATTATGACGCGCCCGCGCCTGTTTGGCCGAACCACCCGCTGAGTCCCCCTCAACGATGAAAAGCTCGGAATCGGCAGGGTCTTTGCTCTGACAATCTGCCAGTTTCCCCGGCAGATTGGAAATATCCATCACGCCCTTACGGCGGGTAAGTTCGCGCGCCTTACGGGCGGCTTCGCGGGCCATGGCGGCTTCGGCAATTTTACCAACGATCTGCTTGGCTTCCGTGGGGTTTTCTTCGAACCATTCGGCCAGTTTTTCGCCGATAGCCCCTTCCACAACCGGGCGTACTTCCGATGAAACCAGCTTGTCTTTAGTCTGGGAGGAGAATTTCGGGTCCGGCACTTTCACGGACAGAACGCAAGACAGGCCCTCGCGCATATCTTCCCCGGTCAGCTTGACCTTGTCCTTTTTCATCAAACCGCCTTCCTCGGCGTATTTGGTAACAACGCGGGTCAATGCACCGCGGAAACCGGCAAGATGCGTACCGCCGTCACGCTGCGGGATGTTGTTGGTGAAGCAGAGCATGGTTTCATGGTAGGCATCTGTCCATTCCAGTGCGGCTTCCACCGTAATTCCAGCGACTTCATCATAAACATTCAGGGTAATGGGTTCTTTGATCAGGGCTTTTTTCGTGCGGTCCAGATATTCAACGAAGCTGCGGATACCGCCTTCATAGAACAAGTGTGAAACCACGTGCTCTTCTTCGTTATCCGACCGGTTGTCGGAGAGATATATATTCACGCCGGAGTTCAAAAACGCCAGTTCACGCAGGCGGTTTTCCAGCGTTTTGAAATCAAATTCCGTCATCGTGAATGTTTCAGGCGAGGGCAGGAACGTGACTTCCGTACCTGTGCGTTCGCCTTCATTCATGTCGCGCACCGGCTTTAGCGGCTCCACCGCATCGCCATGCTTGAATTTCATGGTCCAGGCCTTGCCCTGACGTTTGATCCAAAGCTCCAGATGCACGGAAAGCGCGTTTACAACCGAAACCCCCACGCCGTGCAGACCACCGGAAACCTTGTAAGAGTTTTGGTCGAATTTACCCCCGGCGTGAAGCTGGGTCATGATAACTTCGGCGGCGGAGACTTTTTCTTCCGGGTGCAAATCAACCGGAATCCCGCGACCATTGTCTTTCACGGTAACGGAGCCGTCAGAATTCAGAATCACATCAATCCGGTCGCAATGCCCGGCAAGGCTTTCATCGATAGCGTTATCAACAACTTCGTACACCATGTGGTGCAGACCGGACCCGTCATCGGTGTCGCCGATATACATGCCGGGGCGTTTGCGTACGGCATCCAGCCCCTTTAGAACCTTAATCGAACCTGCGCCATATTCTTCCGGATCACTCATGGGTTTAACGGCTGCCTCGCTCATAATTAACTCACTGATTTTATTTGTATTTTTTGTTTATTATTCAAGCCTTCTTTATAGCATGCTGATCTGCTAAAACATAGAGAAATCAGCGGGTTTTGGCGATTTTACCCCCGATTTTTAACGCGTTGGTTTTTTATTTGTCTGGCAAGTGGGTGTGCCGCCCAGTTGCAGGCTTTTTGAACATTTAATTTCTTCCAGAAATTGATCCTTCAGATAGCAGTGCCCGGTGGAGGAATTCAGCATCGATGCCTGCATTACCAGTAGCTTGCAGCCTTCCTTTGTTGCGGCCGGGACGTAGACTGTCGCTGTATTGGAATACACCCAGACATGGCTGGCAGGCTCGGTATTCTGTGCATGAGCATAAGAAATATAAGAAAAAACCATCGCGGCGAGGGCAAAACACGTTATGATAAGTGAGGATTTCATAGTGATTCTCCTAAGAAAATTGATCTGCAAATTCTAATCTCGTTATGCCGTTCGTTCAAACATTAAAGCTTCAGGATTTTCGCTGTTATGAAGGCGCGCAGCTCGGCAATCTGGCTGAAAGCGCGATGGTAGTGTTATACGGCCCGAATGGTGCGGGGAAAACAAATATATTGGAAGCCCTTTCGCTGCTTTCCCCCGGGCGCGGTTTGCGCGGGGCCAGCGCGGTGGAGATGCAGCGCGTGGGTGCGCCTCATGTCTGGGGCGTCTTTTCTGAATTATTTGACCGCCATGGCCCGGTAACCATTGGAACGGGGCTTGATCCCAAAACCGAAAAGCGCAATGTGAAAATCAACGGTGCGCCGGTGCGCGGGCAGAATGCGCTGGCGGAATATTTATCCTGTATCTGGCTAACCCCGCAGATGGACAGGCTGTTTATCGATTCCAGCCGCGAACGGCGTAAATTTCTTGATCGTCTTGTTTTCACATTTGACCCCGGCCATGCCGGTCGGCTGACCCGTTATGAAACAGCCCTAAGAGAGCGCTCCAAGGTTCTGCAAGGGGAAGCACGGAAAAACGCAGCTTGGCTGGATGGGCTGGAAGCCCAGATCGCCGAAACGGGCGTGGCGATTGCTGCCGCCCGCCTTGACTTTGCGGTGAAGCTGCAAAAGGCATGTTTGCAAAGCCATACGGAGCATTTTCCGCTGGCGGGACTGGCGGTTACCGGTACGATTGAAGAGCTGGTCAGTAAAACCCCGGCGCTGGAGGTCGAACAAATGTTCACCTATCAGCTGAAACAAAGCCGTGCGCGGGATGCCCAGACGGGCGGGGCTGCGACAGGGCCGCATAAATCCGACCTGAAAGTGCGCTATGCTGCCAAGCAAATGCCGGCGGAACAATGTTCCACGGGTGAACAAAAGGCGCTGTTGATCGGGCTTATTCTGGCCCATGCAAGGTTGATCACGGCGGAGCGCGGTTCCCCGCCGCTTATCTTGCTCGATGAAGTCGCAGCACATTTAGATGAAGGCCGCCGTGCCGCGCTTTACGGGTTATTACAAGCCTTGGGGGCGCAAGTCTGGCTGACGGGCACGGATCGTAATTTGTTTAGCGCTATTGAAGGACAAGCCCGGTTTGTTGAGGTTAGAAACGGGGCTTTGCGTGAAGATGGCGGCGTATTCTACGCCCCCCGCGAAGAAGAATCGGTGAGCGCTTAAAATTTTTGTAGAAGCGCTGCCAATTTGCCATTTTCAGCAGGCGTGCCGATCGATATCCGCACGCAGTTTTCCGTGCCGGGATAGGTAGAGAAATCGCGCAGGATTACCCCGTTAGCTCCGCAGTGATCGCAAAAACCTTTGGCGTTTTTCATTTCAATCAGCAGGAAATTGGCATCAGACGGATAAACGTTAACCACGGTAGGACTAGCTTTAAACACAGCTTCCATCCGCGCGCGCTCATCCAGCAGTTTCCGGCGGTTTTCAGCGGCTAATTTTTGCATCCCCGGCTCACAAACTTTCAGCGCTGCCTGCACGGAAGCAACAGGAAGGGGATAAGCATCCAGCCCCTTGGCACGCATCAGGGCCACGAAATCCGCATCGCCCGAAATGGCACAACCCATGCGCAAACCCGCCAGTGAGAAGGATTTGGAAAGCGTGCGCAGGATGATGAGATGCGGGAAATCTTGTAATCGGGTTGTCAGGCTCGCGCGGTTTGTGAATTCGATATAGGTTTCATCCACCACCACCATCGCCTTGCCTTCCGCCGCCTCGATGATGGCTAGAATATCCGCCTCATCCAGCAAATTCCCGGTCGGGTTGTTGGGGGATGTGAGGTAGACAAGCTTTATATTCGTATTATTTTCCAGCGCCGTAACCATGCCCGGCACATCAAGCTGGTAGGATGGCTTTAACAGCGGCACCTCAACAACATTGGCGGCGGGCATCGCCAGCGCATCCACCTTGTACATACCGAAAGTGGGCGGGGTGATAAGGATGGCATCTTTATGCGGTTCAACGAATAAGCGTGTCAGCACCACAATCGCTTCATCCGCGCCGCGGCTAATGGAAAGGTTTTCAGGTTTCACGCCGTAGAGTCCCGCCAAAGCCTCCAAAAGCTTGGGCGGCTGCGGCTCAGGGTAGCGGTTGAACCCTCCAGCCCCGGCAGCTCATAAGGATTTTCGTTGGCGTTCAAATAGATATTGGCTGGATTCTTCCCCGCCATGCCCGCCGAGACATAGCCAGAGAGCCCCAAATAATGGGGCCGCACCAGTTTTTCGATTGAAGGATGCATAATGGCCCTGAATTAAACCCGCAATGGCATCAGAACGTAAAGCGATGAAGGATCGCTGTTATCCTGAATAATCGTCGGCGAAGCCGCATCAGCCAGTGTCATGCGGCAGCCACCTTCTTGGGAGATTTGCTGCGTGATATCCAGCAGATATTTCGCATTGAAGCCAATTTCCAAAGCCGTTTCGCCGTTTACTTCCAATTCCTCCGTGGCACTGCCTGCCTCAGGGGATGACGCGGAAATAACCATGACTTTGTTATTCAGCGCTATTTTCACCGCACGGCTTTTGCCATCGGAAATAGTGGATACACGGTCAATCGCGCTGGTAAAGAGTTTGGGGTCAACTTCCACCACCTTGTCATTGCCTTGCGGAATGACACGCTGGTAATCAGGGAACGTGCCGTCAATCAGCTTGGATGTCAGGATAATGTGATCAAACGCGAAGCGCACCTTGTTTTCGGAAAGCTGGATCGTGATTGTATCGGCCGCATCATCAGCCAGCTTGCGAAGCTCACCAATTGCCTTGCGGGGTATAATCACGCCCGGCATGTCTTCCGCGCCGGCAGGCAGCGGCATTTCAAAACGGGCCAGACGGTGACCATCGGTTGCTACCGCACGCAACACGGGAACGCCCCCGTTATCAGCGGCATGCACATAAATACCGTTCAGGTAGTAGCGGGTTTCTTCCGTGCTCATCGCGAACTTCGTGCGGTCAATCAAGGCACGAAGGTCAGCTGCGGGAATGCCGAAGCTGCGGGGCAGTTCACCGGCACCAATCGCCGGGAAGTCGGCGACAGGAAGGCAGGAAAGCTTGAATTTGGAACGGCCTGCCTGCACAGTCATTTGCGTGCCTTCGGCGTTCAATTCCAGCTCTACCGGTCCGTCATCATTCAGTTTACGGACGATATCATGCAACGTATGGGCCGGGGCGGTTGTGGCACCGGACTTTTGAATGGTGGCGGCAACTGATTCGTTGATCTCCAGATCCATGTCCGTGGCGGTCAGCGTCAGTGTGCCATCATCAGCCTTCATCAGCACGTTGGACAGGATAGGAATGGTATTCCGGCGCTCTACAACGCTTTGAATGTGGTTGAGGGCTCTAAGGAGGGCGGCGCGGTCAATGCTGAATTTCATGGCTTTTATCCCAAATGTTCTATCAAAATCTGCTAAGAATCAGAGACTAGCAGGGCTTAGGCGCCCCGCAAAGCGGAAAATTCAGGCAGCCTGCCCCATTTCAACAGAATTTTCACTAGAATCGTCTATCTGGGCCCAGAGTTTTTGAAAAGTTCGGTTTCATAAGTTGAAAGCGCTCGCAGGCGCTGGGTATCCGCCCCGCAAGCACCGAACATTTCTTCCAGATGACCATCCTCTTCCGCGATTAGGGATTTGAGCGAAAGCTGATAATCGGACGCCTCCAAAGCCTCCTGATAAATCCGGTAAAGCCAGCAGGCGCGCAGCTCAATGATCAGCGAAACCCAGTAGTAAGCGAGATCATCGCCGACTTCCTTGGAAATCCCGGCATCCATGCGCCCGAAATACATCAGCGCGGGAACGCGGGCCGTTGTGTTTTCCTCCGTCCAGCCATCCAGCGCGTGCCCGGCGGCGCGCTCGGCCTGACGCTTGAAGAAATAAGCATGGCGTGCTTCTTCGGCCAAATGTTTCAACGTATCTTCGGTAAGGGTTTCTTGCTTGTGCATCTGGGAAACCATGATCTTGCGGGAACCCATATGCTCCAGCATGGAAAGCATGTTCATGAATTTCGCGTGAGCTTCGCGATCAGCAATGAGCCGGACCAGATAGGCGTGCACGCTGGCTTCCATCATTTTGTTGGCTTCCAGCATGCCGGATATAATCAAGGGATCGTCTGATGACATTGTAAATCCGCTCCAGTTCCTCATGTGTTATGCAATAGGGTGGAAGCACATAAACACAATTGCCCAGCGGGCGCAAGAGTACGCCGTTTTCAAGATAGAAAGGTGTTAAAACCGTACCGAGATTAGAGAGATAGCCCGCTTCCGGCGTACTAATATCCAGTGCCAGAATGCTCCCTTTGACCCGTACGTCCTGTACGTATTTATCTTTCCTGAAGATTTCAGCGGCCTTTTGGTGGGATTGTTCGATGGCCTGAATACGCTCCAGAACGGGCTCTTCCTCCCACAGCTTAAGGCTAGCCAGTGCTGCCGCGCAAGACAGCGCATTGCCGGTAAAGCTGGAGGAATGGAAAAATGTCCGTGCTCGGTCGGGGGCATAGAAGGAGCCATATATTGTCTGACTGGCGAGCGTGAGGCCCATCGGCAGGAAGCCGCCCGTGAGGCCTTTGGAAAGGCACATAAGATCAGGCGCAATGCTCGCCTGCTCACAGGCAAAGAATGTTCCCGTGCGGCCAAACCCGGTCATAACTTCATCGGCGATTAACAATACACCATGTTGTTTACAGAGAGAGGCGAGGTTTTTCAGCGTTTCAGCGCTATACATTTTCATGCCGCCTGCGCCCTGCACCAGCGGTTCCAGTATCAGCGCGGCGATGGTATCGCCTTTTTCATTCAACAGTTTTTCAAATGTTTCGGCTTGTGGGGGGATATAAGTGACATCAAATAAATAAGGCTCATACGGCGCGCTGAATACACTCCGTGCCCCTGCTGCCATCGCGCCGAAGGTGTCGCCGTGATAGCCGTCTTCCAGCGCCACAATGCTGCGGCGGTTTTCCTGCCCGGTATGCTTGAAAAAAGCCGATCGCCATTTTAAGGGCCACTTCCACCGCCGTGGAACCGCTATCGGAAAAGAAGGCGTGTTCAAGGCCGGGGCCTAACGTACGGCGTGTACGCTCCAGAAGTTTTGTGGCTAGTTGTTCAGCCGGATCATGCGTGAAGCCTGCAAATATAACCTGCTCTAATTTCCCGGCCTGCGCACGTACGGCCTCGACGATTTTGGGGTGGCAATGACCATGCGTGTTCACCCACCAGCTGGAAATGCCATCGACAATGGCGCGTCCATCTTTGGTGTAAAGCATGGCACCTTCGGCCCGCTCGATAGCGATACTGTCAGGAAATAACGCATGCTGCGTGAAGGGGTGCCAGATGGGGGAAGACGTCATGCAAAATCCTCAGCCTTAAAATTCTCGCTAAAAGCTTGTTGCAGGTTGGCGGCGTTCAATTCCACCAGCAGCGGAAGGCGGCCCAGCACTTTCACGCCGGAATATTCGGCGATGGTTTTGATGTTATCGCGGTTTTCTTCACCGATGAAGAGCAGCCCATGGATTTTCATCTGGCGATTCCAAAGGGCTTCAATCGAAAGCAGCGTGTGATTGATGGTGCCCAGCCCTGTGCGAGCGCATAGGATAAGTGGGATATCCCAGCTTTTAAACATATTGATTTGCAGGTTGTTGCGCGTGATGGGCACCATCAGCCCGCCCGCTCCTTCAATAATCAAACGCCGCTCGGAAGCCGGAGGAATCAGCCGGTTCATATCAATCTCCACCCTGTCCAGTTCTGCCGCACGGTGCGGAGAGAGCGGTTCCGAGAGTACATAGCTTTCCGGCAGGAAGCGGTCATCCGGCAGCGCGGTCAGCTTTTGTACGACCCGCGCATCGACCATGCCTTCAATGCCGGATTGTACGGGCTTCCAGTAATTGGTACCCAACGCCTGAGTCAGCATGGCGCTGGCAACGGTTTTGCCGATGCCGGTATCGGTACCGGTGATGATGAAACTCTGCATAACCCGGTTTATAGCGCACCTAAGGGCGGCGGGTAAAGCATAGCCAGCAAATAGTCAAAAAAACACCGGAACCATATCTTCGTTTCGTGTGTTTTCTCCGTAAGCCCTAACCCCGAAACAAGGATGAAACCCATGTTAACCGCACAAACAATCGCGACCAGAATTGCCTATACCACTGCTGTAATGGCTATCGCCGTAGCGGCTTTTGCCGGTTTTGCCAAGGCCGAAACTCAAACGACCCGTACCTATATTGAATATGATGCCAATAGTGATACTTATCTGGAGAAGAAAGAATTCATTAATTACAGCTATAACGTTGTCGATAGTAATCATGACGGCAAGGTGGACGCCACCGAATGGACGCAGTACAAAACCACGTTTTATGAGCCTATCGATATTAAAATGACCGTGGATCCAGAATTCACTTATTACGATATGGATAAGGACGGATTTATCGACAGCAACGAATACGTCAAAACCTATGATACGGCTCTGTTTAAAAGGATGGGACAAAGATGACAACGGCTTTATTGATGCTGATGAGTATGACCGCATTACAGGCCTGTATAGAAGCGCTGAGACCGGCAAACTATATGCCTGGTAAGTAATCAGCCAGCGCACTGATCACAGAGTCTATCTGAGGTTTTGTAAGTTGCGCATTAAGCGAAAGACGCAAACGTGCCGTATTTTCCGGCACAGTAGGCGGGCGGATGGCACGAATGTCATAGCCCGCCTTTTGCATGTCTGATGCAGCATCCACGGCGCATTTATCATCCCCCAGAATGATTGGGATAATTTGTGATCCGGCGCCGCTCAGTTTTTCCTGTGCATACGTACAGAGCGTACGTAAATCATTTCGGCGCGTACACCCCTCATCAGACGCTGATAATTCCAGCGCCTTTTGCATTAAGTAAGCCTGAAGCGGGGGTGGCGCGGTGGAATAAATAAAGGGCCGTGCCGTGTTGATCAGCATGTCGATAATATCAGCGGAGGCACAGATTAAACCGCCTGCCACACCCAGTGCCTTGCCGCCGGTATGCAAGGTAACTAGATTTTCCTGAGGTAATCCTTCGCTGACACCTTTACCTGTTTTCCCCCATACACCCGTGCCGTGGGCTTCATCAATGATCAGAATGGCCTCATAAAGCTGTGCCAGCTTATATAGTTCAGATAACGGGGCAAAATCGCCATCCATGGAATAAACGGATTCAATGGCGATATAGAGAGTTTCAGCCTTGTCCCTGTAACGTTTTAACACGTCTTCAAACGCGTTCAGATCATTATGCGGAACCTTCACAGACTTGGCTGTTCCCGCATGAATTCCATCCCGTACGCTGGCATGTGTGTATGCATCATACACCACCACATCATGGCGGGTGGGGAGTGTCGTAAACAGCGCATAATTGGCCATGAAGCCATTGGCGAAATAAAGGGTTTTGCCGCAGCCGTAATAACGTGCAGCGAATTCTTCCAGATTTTGGTGAGCTTCGGTGTGCCCTCGCAAAAGCCGGGAGCCGCCGGAGCCTAAATCCATGCCGTTTTCCAGCGCCTCGATCGCTGCTTTTTTTAAGGAAGGATGCGATCGAAAACCCAAGTAATCGTTAGAAGAAAAATCAATCCCGCCCGGTAGTTTTAACGACCGCAGGCGGTTTTGATCCTCAAGCTGCGCAAGCTTTTTTAGAAACAGGTTCATCTTTGTACGGGGCGCGGGGTTTCATGCCAAGTTCGCCCAAAAGCGCGGCATCGAAGTTTTCTTCCGGATTGGGTGTGGTCAGCAGCTTTTCACCCGTGAAAATCGCATTTGCCCCCGCCATGAACGCCAGTGCCTGCGCTTCTTTGGAGATTTCAAGGCGGCCAGCGGACAGGCGCACCATGGCTTTCGGCATTAAAATGCGGGCCACGGCAATGGCGCGGATCCATTCAAAAATATCCAGCTTCGGCGCTTTTTCCAGCTTCGTGCCCTTAACCGGCACCAGCATGTTAATAGGTACGCTTTCCGGCTGCGGGTTCAGATTTGCCAGCGTATGCAGCAGGGAAATGCGATCTTCACGCGATTCACCCAAGCCCAAAATACCGCCGCAGCAGGCTGAAATTCCGGCTTTTGCTACGTTCTTAAGTGTATCCAGACGGTCATCGTAATTCCGCGTGGTGATGATCTTGTCGTAGAATTCGCGGGAGGTATCGAGATTGTGGTTATAGGCGGTCAGGCCCGCTTCTTTAAGGCGCATGGCCTGATTTTCCGTGAGCATACCGAGCGTGACGCAGGCTTCCATCCCCATGTCGGAAACGCCTTTCACCATATCGCACACGCGGTCAAACGCCTTGCCATCCAGCACGCGCGGCCAGGCAGCGCCCATGCAAAAACGTGTTGAACCCGCTTCCTTGGCGGCGCGGGCTTGTTCCAGCACGTCATCCGTTTTCATCAGGATTTCTTTTTCAAGATCGGCGTTGTTATGGATCGACTGGCTGCAATACGAGCAATCTTCTGTGCAGCCGCCGGTTTTGATCGAGAGCAGCGTACACATCTGCATCTCTTCCGGATTGTGGTTTTCGCGGTGAATGGAAGCCGCTTCATAGACCAGATCCATGAACGGCTTCTCATAAAGGGCTTTTACGTCTTCGAGTGATATTTGCATGGAAGAACGCTATTCGTTACGGCTTCAAAGGTCAAGATTTTCCACGTAATCCTTGGCTTCTTTTAGGCCAAATCCATAAATGGCCCGCGCGATTTTAATCGCCTCTATTTTATCACCCCTGTGAAGAGCGGTTTTAATATCGTTTTCCGTATAGGCGCTGTCAGCAAGCGGACTTGGGGGCGTGAAGTGAAGACCGGGGTCGCGCTCTTTTTCCTTTTGTTTTATTTTAGGACGCACGGCATACCAACGCTTGAGTTCAGCCGTGAACGCAGTGGCTTTGGGCTTCATTCCGCTGCAGATTACGCGGATCACGTCATTATCCCGCACTATCACCGGCGAATCGCCCCAGCGGGAACCGGAAGGCTGCGCCGCGTGAGTTCTTTTTCAATTTCCGTACGGATGATATCCATATCCAGCCCGCGCGTGCCGATATCAAGGGCGGTCATGAATTGATAGCTATCGCCATCACTATCCTTTGTGACGCGGGTAAATCGGACTTCTTGAAGGTATTCAATCTTGCCGAAGGGGATGAACAGCACAGTTTGATCATCCGGGCTAAAATTCTGGTTCATGAAGGAACGGAACTGGATATAAAGCCCCTTTGCCGCGGCTTTGATCACCCAGCCGCGCGGGTCAAATGTTTTGCGGTATAACGCCCCGGTCATGCGCATGAAGATATAGGCAAAAAACGTTATGAACCCCAAAACCCAGAGCGTGCCGCCGTGAACCGCCTGCAGGAATTCCAGAACATCAAGCGGGATTTGAGGCGGCCAAATATCAGCCAGCATATCCGATAGAATATGGCCCAGCATAATCAGCGCGAGACCGGTAAAGACAAGGCTGCTGATGATATAGGGAATAAGGTAGAGCGTGCGCGAAGGGCGCATGGTAATCACCCCGTAACCGGGATCTTCCACGTCGTCGGTTCTGAGTAGGCGGAATTCGAAATCACTCATTCCCCGATATTAACATCCGGGGCGGATCGCTTGTATTTCTTTTTAAAAGCAAAAAGGCCGCCATCAGGCAGCCTTTTATGTTTTACAAGTGCTGGGTTATCAGCCGGTCAGCGCACGGCGGATGATGTCTACATCCTGCGCGATTTGTGCGTCCTCATCCAGAAGCTCTTCCACCTTGCGCACAGCATGCATCACTGTGGTGTGGTCACGGCCACCGAATTTTCGGCCAATCTCAGGCAGAGAGCGGGCTGTCAGCTGCTTGGCGAGATACATGGCCACCTGACGGGGGCGTGCCACATTGCGGGCCCGGCGGGCGGAATGCATGTCGGTCATGCGGAGATTATAGTGTTCTGCCACTTTGCGCTGAATTTCATCAATCGTGATGCGGCGGTCATGGGAACGTAAGAGATCCTGCAGAACTTCCTGCGTTGATTCCAGAGTTACAGCAGCACCGGAAACATCGGCATGTGCCACGATACGGTTCAGTGCCCCTTCCAGTTCGCGAATATTGCTGGTCACTTTCAGGGCCAGAAACTCCAGAACCGGGTCGGGAACATTAGCATTTAATTGTTCACGCTTTGATTGCAGAATGCCAAGGCGAAGATCGTACGTGGTGGGATGAATATCAGCCACCAGACCCCAAGCAAGGCGGGAGCGCAGGCGTTCATCAATGCCGGAAAGATCAGATGGTGCTTTATCGGCAGAGATAATGATCTGCTTGTTTTGATCAACCAGTGCGTTAAACGTGTGGAAGAACTCTTCCTGCGTTGATTCCTTGCCGGCGATAAACTGGATGTCATCCATCATCAGCACATTCAACGGAGCGGAAGATTTCCTTGAAATTCATAGTCTCGTTAGAGCGCAAGGCACGTACAAACTGGTACATGAATTTCTCGGCGGAGAGATACATAATAGTCTTCTCCGGGTATTGCTCTTTCATGGCATGCGCAATGGCGTGCATCAAATGCGTTTTACCAAGCCCCACGCCGCCATAAAGGAAAAGCGGGTTGAAGGGCACGGAAGCTGACTCTACCACGCGGCGCGCAGCGGCATGTGCCAGCGCATTGGGCTTGCCCACCACAAAGCTGTCAAATGTGAAGCGCGGGTCAAGTGGAGAAGAGATTTCCGCCACTTCATCAAGGAAGCGGGTAGAGGCTTCTTTATCATTAGCAGCGTTTTTAGAATCGGAAGGAGTGGCCGTTGTTTCATTCGGGTCAAAAGACGCGCTTTGTACCACAACAATCTGCAGCTTTTTAACATCCGCATGGGCTTGTGCACACATCTCCAGAATGCGTTCGGCATAATGGTTTTGAATCCAGTCGCGCATAAAGCGTGTGGGGACGGACACTTCCAGCGTGCCGTGATAAAAAGCCTGCAAGGATAAGGGCTTCAACCAGGAACGAAAAATGGCTTCACCAAATTCTGTTCTTAAGTCCGCATGAATCTTTTCCCAAAGGGCCATGATCTCCGCACTAGGCTTGAAAGAATCTTCCTGTGGCTTTTGTGCATTTCCTGCGGTTTGCATTTGTCCCCCAACATCTAACATTATGACTTTTTTCTCCACTCTGATTTGTTCATTACTCAAGTCTGTCTTTGTCAGCATCCTTTCAAGATGCAAAGAAAAGGCTTTGTAAACAGTCATAGCCGTTCACAGTCTATTTCATCCGCAAAGACATCT
>JAJOJU010000042.1 GCA_021208265.1 Alphaproteobacteria bacterium
CGGCGCGCGTGTGGGCGCGCAGCACTCTCAGGATTACGCGAGCTGGTATGCTCATGTGCCGGGCCTTAAAGTCCTGCGCCTTATAACGCGGCGGATGCGCGCGGCCTTATGAAAGCGGCCATTCGCGACCCGAACCCGGTTGTAATTCTTGAGAACGAGATCATGTACGGCCAGACATTCGAAGCGCCAACATCGGAAGATTTCGTGATCCCGATTGGCCGTGCGAAAATTGAGCGTGCCGGGAAGGATGTCACAATCGTTGCCTATTCCATCATGGTGGGTAAGGCGTTGCAGGCGGCTGAAAAGCTGGCGGCGGAAGGCATTGATGCGGAAGTGATTAACCTTCGCTCCATTCGCCCGCTCGACCGCTGGACGATCATCGAAAGCGTGAAGAAAACCAACCGCATCGTGAGCGTGGAAGAAGGCTGGCCCTATGCGGGGATTGGCTCCGAAATCGCGGCTTTGTGCATGGAACACGCCTTCGATTATCTCGATGCCCCCGTAACCCGCGTCTGCGCGCCGATGTGCCGATGCCCTACGCTGTGAATCTTGAGCAGCTTGCGCTGCCGCAGGTGGATGAAATCGCCCATGCGGTGAAAAAGGTTTGCTATGCCGTTTAGGCAACTAAAGCTATGCCTTTTTGCCCTCTTCGTAAGCGTTCTTTGTTATCAGAACGCTCTGGCTTGTTCTTGCGCTCCCGGGGCGAGTATGGATTTTTTTGAAACGGTTGCGTTAGATAACCAAAGAAAAATTTCTGCCAAGTTTCCCGGTAAATATTCATTAGATGTTGTAATTGCTAAAATAAATGAATATGGGCCTCTGGAGCATGGTGGTAGAACGCCGCTTTATATGACAGCAAATGTAGTGCATGTAATGCAAGGCAACATGGCGTATGGAAGTACCATCAAAATATATGGAGGTAATGGTGGTTTGTGCAGGCCGTATGTTACTAGGTTTGAAAAAGAGAAAATTTATGCATTAGCTCTCCTACAAGATAAAGATGGATATTACATCTCTTCCTGTGGAACATACTCTATGGAGATAGATAAAAGAGAATCTTCAATAATTGGTATGGTTTCAGAATCTAAAAATTTCTTTGAGTCCTTTTTTTCTTGGATTGATTCTTTCTTTTAATTCGTGCCGAACAAACGGTCGCCGGCATCGCCCAGACCGGGAACGATGTAGGCCGTTTCGTTCAGTTTTTCATCAAGCGCTGCCACGTAAACCGGGATTTCCGGGTAAGCATCATGGAACACTTTCACACCTTCCGGCGCGGCCACTAAAGCCATGAACGAGATTTTATTCATCGGCACGCCCTGACGCAGCAGCACATCCACCGCGTGTTTGGCGGAATTGCCCGTGGCCAGCATCGGGTCGATCAGAATATAGGACTGGCCTGATTGCTGGGGCAGGCGGATCAGGTATTCCACCGGCTGGTGCGTATCATGATCGCGGTAAAGGCCGATATGGCCGATTTGCGCTTCGGGCATGATTTCTTCTAACCCATCGGCCATGCCGAGCGCGGCGCGCAGGATGGGTACAATCACCGGAGGCGCGTCTTTCAGCACCGGAGCTTCCATTTTCTGGATCGGCGTTTCAATGGTTTTTGTGGTGAGGGCCAGATCACAGGTGATCTCGTAACCCATCAGCATCGCGATTTCCTTCAAGGCGGCCTTGAATTCGCGCTTGGGCGTTGATTTCTCACGCATGTGGGTGAGTTTGTGCTGGATCAGCGGGTGGCTGACGATGAAAAGTTTTTTGAGTGTTTCGTGTTCATACATGCCGGGAAGACTAGGGGGAACGAAGCGGCTTTGCAAGTGCATTGTTATGGTTAAGCTAAGAGTGAAATTGTTGTGCGATGCAGCATGTCTTTTACCCCGGAAATCCATCAATTCTCTTTATTTTGCCGGGTAAATTTTGTAACAAAAAGCATCAGTTTATAAAGGATACGAATACCATGCCGATTAATGTCACCATGCCCGCTCTCTCCCCCACCATGACGGAAGGAAATCTCGCCAAATGGCTGAAGAAGGAAGGCGATAAAGTTGCGGCCGGTGATGTGATCGCCGAGATTGAAACGGATAAAGCCACCATGGAAGTGGAAGCCGTTGACGAAGGCACGATCGGCAAGATTGTTGTGCCGGAAGGCACGGAAGGCGTAGCCGTGAATACGGTGATTGCCGTGCTGCTGGAGGAGGGGGAGGATTCAGCTTCCATCACACTGCCCGCGGCGGGCGCAAAACCATCAGCGGCCCCGGCTCCAACTACGGCAGCACCTGCACCTTCTGCGCCTGTGGCGGCTTCTCCTGCACCGGCGGCAGCCTCGGCAGCGAATACAGGTGACCGCATTTTCGCATCCCCCTTGGCTAAACGTATCGCGGCGGATAAGGGCGTTGATCTGGCGGCTGTGAAAGGGTCCGGCCCGCATGGGCGTATTGTGAAGGCTGATGTTGAGAATGCCAAGCCCGGCGCGGCCGCGCCTTCTAAATCCTCCGCCGCTGCCGATGTGCCGCAGGGTGATGAGAAGCTGAACGAATACGGCATGATTTACACGGAAAGCCCGAACAATAACATCAAGAAGGTGAGCGCGCGCCGCTTGCTGGAATCTAAAACGACCGTTCCGCATTTCTACCTTTCCGTGGAATTTCGCCTTGATGCACTGATGAAAGCCCGGGCTGAGATTAACGAGGGCGCGAACGGCGCTTACAAGCTTTCGGTGAATGATTTCATCATCAAGGCCTGCGCGATGGCTTTGAAATCCTATCCCAAAGCCAATGTGCAGTGGACTGAAGCTGCAACCCGCATGTTCAAGCATTCCGACATTTCTGTGGCTGTGGCAACGCCGAACGGCCTGATTACGCCGATCATTAAGAAGGCAGAAACAAAGGGGCTGAAGGATATTTCTAATGAGATGAAAGAGCTGGCAGGCCGTGCCCGTGAAGGCAAGCTGAAGCCTGAGGAATTCCAGGGTGGCACGTTCTCCATTTCCAACCTTGGCATGTTCGGTATTGATGATTTTGCCGCCATCGTGAACCCGCCGCAAAGCTGTATTTTGGCCGTGGGCGCGGGCGTTGAAAAACCGTTCGTGGAAAAGGGTGAGGTGAAGATCGGCACGTTCATGCGTTGCACGCTTTCTACCGATCACCGCACGGTGGATGGCGCTGTGGGGGCGGAATTCCTGCAAGTATTGAAGCAGTACATTGAAAACCCGGTTAGTATGCTGGTGTAAGGAGAAAATATGAAGGACAGCGTTCTTTATACCCCTTCCCAACGTGCCGTGGCTTTAACCGCCATTGCCCGCCAGATTTTTAAGCCTGAATTTGTAAATCAGGTTTTGGATGAACCGCATGAGGAATTAAAGGCTTTATCGCTGATACAGCATGCCCGCACAGGAATTGAACAATTCCGTGAGGCTGAGCGTTATTTAAAGGCCGATATCGTGCATTACTAGGAAAGGAAAGAACATGAAAACAACAGGGATGATTTTACTGGCATTGGTAATGGTTGCGGGGCTTTCCGCTTGTAAGACAACGGTACATGACGGCCCCCGTAAGGTAATTGTGCAAGATGGCGGTCATGGTGATGGCGATTTCTGTCCGCCCGGTCAGGCTAAAAAAGGTAATTGCTAATTATAATTGATAAAGGCTGCCTCATAAGGGCGGCCTTTATTATCCGTTATGGATTGGACATATAAAGTCATATAAAAAAACAGGAAACAGGGAGAGTAACTATCATGACAAAAACCATTATTGAACCATTTCGCATTAAATCGGTTGAGCCGATTAAAATGACCACGAAGGCGGAGCGTGAGGCGCTGTTAAAAGCGGCCAATTACAATCTGTTCACGCTGAAATCGGAAGATGTGATCATTGATTTGCTGACCGATTCCGGTACATCTGCCATGAGCGCCGCGCAATGGGCGGGCATGCAGGTGGGTGATGAATCCTACGCTGGAAGCCCCTCTTATTTCCGGTTTGAAAACGCTGTGAAGGAATTGATGCCTTTTGAATTCGTGATGCCCACGCATCAGGGCCGCGCGGCGGAGCGTATTTTATTCGAAGTGATTTCAAAGCCGGGGCAGTTCATCCCCAACAACACGCATTTTGACACCACCCGCGCCAATATCGAAGCCGGCGGCGCGGCGGCTGTTGATCTGGTGATTGAGGAGGGGAAAAACCCGGCGCTCGATCACCCGTTCAAGGGCAATATGGATTTGAAAAAACTGGAGTCGCTGATCGCTGAAAAGGGCGCAGAACACATTCCCCTTTGCATGATTACCATTACCAATAATTCGGGCGGCGGGCAGCCGGTATCGCTGGAAAACATTCGGGGCGTATCGGCGATTTGCAAGAAGCACGGCATTCCGTTCTTTATCGATGCTTGCCGTTTTGCTGAAAACGCCTGGTTCATCAAGCAGCGCGAGCCGGGTCAGCAGAATCGCCCGGTGAAGGATATCGTGCGTGAGATATTCTCTCTGGCTGATGGCTGCACGATGAGCGCCAAGAAAGATGCGCTTGTAAATATGGGCGGCTGGCTGGCCATGAATGATCCTGTTTTGGAAGAAAAATGCCGTAACGTACTGATCCTCACCGAAGGATTTCCTACCTATGGCGGGCTGTCGGGCCGTGATCTGGAGGCTATTGCGCAAGGGCTGAGAGAGGTTGTGGATGAGGACTATCTCAATTACCGCATTGCCTCTACCACCTATGTCGGCAATAAGCTGACGGAAGCCGGGGTGCCGATCATGCGCCCCGTGGGCGGCCATGCCATTTATATCGATGCGCGGGCTTTCCTGCCTCATATCCCGCCAGAGCAATATCCGGGGCAGCTTGGCCTGCGCCCTTATACTGAGGGCGGGATTCGGGGCTGTGAGATCGGCACGGTGATGTTTGGTCTGGCGCCTGACGGTACGGAAAAAATCGCGCCGATGGACTTGGTGCGCCTTGCCATACCGCGCCGGGTTTACACGGAAAGCCACATGCTGTATGTGGTGGAGAGCGTGCTGGAGGTCTTCAAAAAT
This sequence comes from Alphaproteobacteria bacterium, assembly GCA_021208265.1. GTDB lineage: Bacteria > Pseudomonadota > Alphaproteobacteria > Micavibrionales > Micavibrionaceae > JAJOJU01. The sequence goes on from JAJOJU010000042.1 coordinate 5,021, forward strand.
CGCGATAAAATCAGCGGTATGAAGATTGAGTGGCAGCCTTCAGCCTTGCGGCATTTTACAGCAAAATTTTCGCCTAAAAATGCAGCGAATGACGTTAATCTGGATAACGGTCCTGCCGCCGTCAGAGGATAATAATGGCGCTTAAAGACGACATTTCGGGATTAAAGGCAGCATACCTAAAGGTTGCTGAGTCTATTAAGGCGGAACTTCCTGATGTTTGGGATGCTGCTGTGCGGGCGTGTTGCCGCGATGAAGATACGGCGCTTAATATTTTGATTAAGCCGAATATGTTTTTAGAGGGCGGTGTGCCGCTGGAAATGATTCTTGAATCACCGGAGAAAAAGGAGCAGGTACTCCATTATCTGGCGGGTCTTGAATACGGAGTGGGCTTATAAGTTAGTTTGAGGAAGTTGTAAAATGAGTCAGAAGTCTTTCGATGTAATCGTAATTGGCGGCGGCCCCGGCGGCTATGTGGCGGCTATTCGCGCGGCACAGCTTAAAATGAGTGTGGCGCTGGTGGAGGCGAACCATCTGGGCGGCATTTGCCTGAACTGGGGTTGCATCCCGACCAAGGCTTTGCTGCGATCATCTGAGATACATCATCTGGCACATAATGCGGAGCAATTTGGTATTACTATCAAGGGAATAGAATTTGATATTAATAAAATAGTTGAGCGTTCTCGCGCCGTTGCCAAACAGCTTTCGGGTGGTATCGGTCACCTGATGAAGAAGAACAAAATTACGGTTGTTGATGGCTGGGCCAAGCTGGAAGGTAAAGGTAAAATTAGCGTCGAAAAAGACGGTAAGAAAATTGAAGAGCTTTCCACCAAGCACATCATTATCGCGACAGGCGCCAAGGCGCGCCAGCTGCCAGGTCTTGAGGCTGATGGCAAACTGGTCTGGAGCTACCGCGAGGCGATGGTGCCTGATATGATGCCGAAATCACTCTTGGTTGTCGGTTCGGGCGCGATTGGTATTGAGTTTGCCAGCTTCTATCGCAATCTGGGTGCGGAAGTAACCGTTGTGGAAGTGATGGACCGCATTCTGCCTGTGGAGGATGAGGAAGTCTCCGCCTTTGCCCGCAAGGCGTTTGAGAAGCAGGGCATGAAAATCCTCACGGGCGCGAAAACCACCAAGCTGGAAAAGGGCAAGGATAACGTAACCGTGCATGTGGAGGTGGGCGGTAAAACCGAGAAGATCACCGTTGACCGCGTGATTATGGCTGTCGGGATCACCGCCAACACCGAAAATATCGGCCTTGAGAACACCAAGGTAAAACTTGACCGGGGGCATATCGTGACCAACGAATGGCTGCAAACGGATGAGCCGGGCGTATACGCCATCGGCGATGTTACCGGCGCGCCGTGGCTTGCCCACAAAGCCAGCCATGAAGGCGTTATCTGCGTTGAGAAAATCGCAGGCCTCAACCATGTTCACCCGATGGTGAAGGAAAATATTCCGGGCTGTACATACTGTCACCCGCAAGTGGCATCCGTAGGGCTTACCGAAGCCAAAGCCAAGGAGCAGGGCTATAAGGTAAAAGTCGGCAAGTTCCCGTTTCAGGGCAACGGCAAGGCGATTGCTTTGGGCGAGCCGGAAGGTTTTGTGAAAACCGTGTTCGATGAGAAAACGGGCGAGCTTCTGGGCGCACATATGATTGGCGCGGAAGTAACCGAGATGATTCAGGGTTATGTTGTTGCAAAAACTTTGGAGACCACGGAAGCCGAACTAATGCACACCATCTTCCCGCACCCGACATTGTCCGAAATGATGCATGAGAGCGTGCTGGATGCCTATGGCAAAGTTATTCATTTCTGAATAAAATTAACAGAAAATTAACTTTTTTTTGCGCTAGGTTTGACGTAACTACATAAAATTTTCGTTGAGAGGATATGAATGAAGCTGGGTAAAAAAGGTAAATGGGCTGCGGGCGCATTGGCAGCAGCAGGAGTGGCAGGCGGTTGGTTTGCTTCGTATAACGATGTTCGTGATGACCTGCTTAGAAAAGAGCAGCCTTTGATCGGCCAGCTTCATAAGAGTGAGATTTGTGCGATTAATGCCACGGCCCGTGAATATGTTCTCCATAACGCCGGGTTTAAAACTAACAAGGCGCTTCAGGGTTTGCTGAGATCTACCGGCTTGCAAGTCGATGTAATGATTCCCGAGGTGGAGATCGGCGAGAGGGAGCTCTCATCCGCTATGTCCAAAAATCTTCCTGCTTGCGAAGACAAGCACGGCAAGCCTGGTTTAAAGCATGTTACCGATACTGTATCTTATTTGAGTGAAAAGATGGGTGAGATTGCTATCGCTCTGGGGCTCAAAACGGCTTTTGTTTTTGCTGCGGAACATATTTATCTGCCGTTGTTTGTTGAAAACGAACATGGCCCGGCGCCGGATACGATGGTTGCAGAAATAAGCCCCAAGGAATTTCAAAAGCTTTTCCCAAAAGCCAAGCTGTTAGCCGCTCAACCAGCACCCGCTGCAGCATAAATTAGAGGCCTTTGGGGAACGGTTTTGTGCGAACCTGCGTTTGCCGGGCATGGCTTTTGTTCACCGCGTTCTCTCCGATAATGAAAAACTTCTGGCGATAGCCAGGGTTCACTGGATTCATGCCGTGAAGGGTTCTTTCTGGTTGTGGGTTCCGTTATGGGTTTGGCTTGTCGTGCGGGAGGTGCTGGCATTGCACGTATATCCCTACATACCCGCGGCAGCAGCGGACAGCGTTCACGCCGGGCTTTATTACATTTTCTGGGCATTTATTCTTGTGGGGATCATGATGTTCCTCTTGTCCTTGCTCCACATGATGGTCACGGAAATGGCGTTGACCACCAAGCGGGTGATTTATAAAACCGGATGGCTGTTTGTGCAGCTGAAGGAAGTTGATCTCGAGGAAATCAAGGCAGCCGACGTTGATAACGGTTGGTTCGGGCGCGTTCTAAACTACGGCTATCTTATTCTAGATGCCAGGTTTGTGGGGACGATGAATCTGGCGTCCATATCCTACCCCTATGCTTTTCTGCGTATGCTGAATAAATACCGCGGCGAGTTGAAGGATTCCATGAATGTTATTCTGGAGGGGCGTGAAGATGTTTCGGAGGATGATGTAAAGAAATCGGCGGTATCGCCGTCACCGCGCAATTATACGCCACAGTTTATGCCGGCGAATGACGCGGCTTGCCCACGCCCGCCCTCCGTATTCGTGCCCCGCAAGGCGCTGCATGACAAGATATTGCAGAGCTTTTCACTGGCCAATTTGTGGCGGTAAAACTAATTATTTGCGAAAAATCGGCTTATACGTTTATATGGCAGCTATAATTTAAAGCAGCATGCGATATGACCTATAATCCTGATCTTCTCGACAAGGCAAAACGCCACCCGGAAAAACAGAAAAACCCGGATCGCCCGGCGGGCCGCAAGCCGGAATGGATCCGCGCCAAGGCGCCGCAAGGCAAGGTTTACGGCGAAACGATGGCGCTTGTGAAAAAAGCTGAAACTCACCACAGTGTGCGAGGAAGCGGGCTGCCCCAACATCGGCGAATGCTGGAACCAGAAGCATGCCACCTTCATGATTATGGGCGAGGTGTGCACGCGCGCCTGTGCGTTTTGTAATGTCGCTACCGGTAAGCCTGAGGCGCTTGATCCGCTGGAACCGCTGCGCGTGGGTGTAGCGGTGATGCAGATGGCGCTTAAGCATGTTGTTATCACCTCGGTTGACCGGGACGATCTGCCTGATAGCGGCGCTGATCACTTCGTGAAGACGATTATGGGCATTCGTATGAAATCGCCCGAAACCACCGTGGAAATTTTGCCGGGTGACTTTCGCGGCAAGCGCGAGGATTGGGATCATGTGATCAACGCGCAGCCTGATGTGTTCAATCATAATTTGGAAACCGTGCCGCGGCTTTATCCCACCATTCGCCCCGGCGCGCGTTACTTCCGTTCCCTGCGCTTGCTGGAGCGTGTGAAAGAATTGCAGCCCCATTTGTTCACGAAATCCGGCCTGATGGTGGGGTTGGGGGAAACGAAAGAGGAAGTGGGGCAGGTGATGGATGATATGCGCGCAGCAGGGATCGATTTTATTACCATCGGCCAATATCTCCAGCCCACGCCCAAACACGCGCCCGTCGATAAATTCTGGACGCCGGATGAGTTCAAGGAGCTGGAGCGTATGGCCAAAGCCAAGGGGTTCCTGATGGCATCCTGCACGCCGCTTACGCGCTCTTCGCATCACGCAGGCGATGACTTCGCCAAGCTGAAAGCCGCGCGCGCGGAAAAGCTGACCAAGATGGCGGCGGAATAGGGGCTTATAGTGCTAGCCCAAAATGCCCGTCAGGTTCAGGATAATAATAATGGGGATGGGTACGCCGATTATCCACAAGAGAGCGCTTTTCATGATGGTTAGTCCTCATTGTTAATGTCATAGTAATCATAACGTCTTTACCCGGATTTTGTTCCGCCCCCCCTCATTCATGCTGACTCATATTGAACAAAAAACACTTCCCTATACGCCGCAGCAGATGTTTGATCTGGTTGCAGCCGTTGATAAATACGCCGAATTTGCGCCGTGGTGTATCGCGAGCCGGATTAATGTGCGTGAGAGCGAGAGCGTTTTTTATGCCGATTTGATTGTGGGCTATAAACTGTTTCGGGAACGGTTTTCTTCCAAGGTTATGATTGATCCGCCGGAAGGTGATAAATCCGGCAAAATCGAAATTGAATATTTAAAAGGGCCGCTCAAGCATCTTAAAAATCACTGGTTATTTATCCCGGCGGAAAACGGGCAATGCACGGTAGATTTCAGTGTGGAATTCGAATTTAAAAACAGCATGTTGCACGGTATTGCTAAAGTATTTTTTAACGAGGTGATCCGCCGCATGGTAACGGCGTTTGAGGCGCGCGCGAAAGAATTATATAGCTGAATTTACGGCTTGTCGGGGCGCGGATAGCGCAATGTTCCCTGAAAGCTGGTGCCATCCGTACAGGGAATATCGGTGAGGATAGCGCGGTTGCGGCGCATATCGTCATAGCCAGAAACGTGAACGATTCCAATGGGTTCGTTCGGCAGGAAAGGTTCAACGAACATCTCACGCTGTTTGTCCCAATGCGGTTTGTTTTCGCACAGCCATTGTGTCCAGGCTGGTAAAATTTCAGCAGGATAACCTTCCAGATAGGTTAAAATGCCAAGTGTAAGTTGTTCTGCTGTAAAGATTTTTCCACGTTTTAGGGCTTGCAGAATTAGTTCCTGCCAACGCCCCCAATGTGGCGCGTCAGCATCAAGCGCAAATGATCCGGCATTCAGCACATGATAGGGCAGAATCTTACGGGCGATTTTACCGCCGAAAGCGCCAAGCGCATTGGTGTAGTAAAACGTGCGCACTTTCCACGGAAACGGTCCAAGCCATTTCACGCGGATCTGGCGCAAATATCCGCGATCGCCTTGGCTGGTAATCGCCAGCTTCTTGCGGCGCGCGCCTTCCAGATATAGCTCAACCGTGCGCCAATCTTGCAGCCACATATCAGCATCCATCCACATATAGGTATCAAAACCGGGAAAAAGTTTGGGAATGAATGGTCTGCACACGCAGCATTTCAGGTAATTCCGGCCGCGCACGCGATGTGCGGGCAGCTCGCACGGCCAATCAGGCGTGACAACGATGCAGCCTTCAGCTTTCAGGGCTTCGATTTGTTCCGGCTTCAAACCGCCATCGATGATGCCGAAGCTGGCGCCTTGGCTCTGCGGAAAGCGGCGGACAGAGTCCAGCCATTCGCGCAGCATGTCATAGTAATTGGCATCACAGCCTGAAATAAAAGCGAGGGATTTATTCATGCATTTGCCTTGGTGCGCCCGGCAACCTTGATTAATTGCTGTAAAGCTTCAGCAACGGCAAGGCCGCGGATTTGTTCGCGTGTACCTCTCAGGGCCAGCTCGACACTGCCTGCGAGGCCACCTTTTACCGCGTAACCGATGAATACCATGCCTACCGGTTTCTGGGGTGTTCCGCCCGTGGGGCCCGCAACGCCGGTGGTGGATAGTGCTATATCAGCCCGGCTGTGCTTGAGCGCGCCGCGCGCCATGGCTTCTGCAACTTGCGCGCTGACAGCGCCATTCATAACTAACATTTGTTCCGGTACGTTCAGGCTGTACATTTTTGCATCGTTGGAATAGGTAATGAAGCCGCGGTCAAAATAGGTAGAAGAACCAGAGCGGTGTGTAAGCGCCGCTGCTAAAAGCCCGCCCGTGCAGGATTCCGCCACTGCCACTTTCAGTTTTTTTTCGGTTAAAACCTTGCCGAGGTTCTCAAGCAAATCCTGCATAAATCAATCCTTGTAATATAAGCGCCGCGATCAGCCCGGCGGCGATATCATCACCCATCACGCTGATCGGTCCGGTGAGCTTACGATCAAACCAGCCCACGGGAAAGGGCTTTGTGATATCAAATAGCCGGAAAAGAACAAAGGCTGCCAGCACCAGAAACGGGCTGATAACAGGCATGGTGAGTACGGGCCAGAGGGCGATCCATTGCCCGGCGACTTCATCGATGACAATCATTTTGGAATCTTTTTCGCCGCTCATGGCTTCAAAATGTTTACAGGCCCAAAAGCCGACAGCGATAATCAGAAACAGCGCAGCCAGCAGATGTTTGGGCTCTCCCAGTAAAATGATGAGGAGAGCAGGCGGTATGGCGCCTAACGACCCCCACGTGCCGGGCGCAGGGCGCATAAAGCCGCAGCCAAGCCATGTGGCAACCCACACGGAAGGCGCGCGGTAATTCAGGCGGGCCAGAACGGCGCGTTCGGCATTATCCGGGGTTAGCAGGCGCTGGAGGTATTTCATTA
>JAJOJU010000053.1 GCA_021208265.1 Alphaproteobacteria bacterium
CGTTTCGCTACGTCATATTTCATCCGCAAAGACATCTAGTAAGTCTGATCAGATTCACGGCTTTCGGCACTCTACCAAATTCGTGCCCCAAAAACTCAACACCTTCGTTTTTCACCGAACCGCGAGATATACATTCCCGGCAGTGAAAGGAATAACGGCAACAGATCCTATCCCCCTCGCGGGGTTTTTCGTGCCAGTTGTTTTCCTCGGTAACAGGACAAACGATACAATATTTTTCGGTGGATGCAATCAGAATAAATGCAAAAAAAGAAAAAAAGCAATAATTTTACAAAGCATTATTTGAGCAGCACAAATAGGCCAGAGTTTTATTTGGCCTACTTTATTCATTACTTTAACTTGAAAATAAATGCGCTTTTTATTACTTAATTAAGCAAGCGCTTTTACACGGGCATTTAGACGCGACATTTTACGAGCCGCCGTATTCTTGGGCAGGATGCCTTTGGCAACGCCGCGGAACAGTTCAGGCTGAGCTTCTTTCAAAGCTGTTTCCGCATTTTTACGGTCGCCGGAGGCAATAGCCAGTTCCACCTTTTTCAGGAAGGTGCGAATACGGCTGCGGCGTGCTGTATTAACATCAGCCCGGCGGGTATTACGTTTTACACGTTTAATTGCGGATTCATGATTAGCCATGACAAATTTCAACCTTTACAAGTGTTTTCCAATAAAACAGCCAGCCCCTTTAAGGCCTCAGCCGTTTTGATACATTCAGAATTCGAAGAGTAATACGCGCGGGGGGGGGCGGGTTGTCAAGCTTTTGATAAAAAAAATTCAAGTTTCATGGAATATCAGGTGCTTGCCTTCATGGCTGTCCCGATGCCCTGGTTTTTTTATCACAATTAGGAACAGTTTTTAAATACCAGGTGCATAAGGTGGGGGGTAAGGATTGACGTAAAAATAACATCTTACTACCCTGCGTTCTATGGGGTTTTTACGTTGTATATTCCGGGGGATTTACTCTGCCGGCGATTCTGCATCTTCAATGCCGGATGTCACTGTTCTGGAGGTGGGTTGTGATTCCGCAGACTTACCCGAAGCTGTCGATCATGTTTTGACGAAAGTGCAGGAAGCCTTAGCGGTGGATCAAAAAATTATTTTAATGGTGGGCGAGCGGCATGCCCGCATTTTTGATGTGCGTCTGGCGGAAGTGATACGGCGTGGTTTGCAACGCCGCGGCACGCCCAACCCGGTCATGTTGCTGGAACACAGCCATAATTTCCTGGAAAGTCATTTATCTACCATATATCCGGGGCAGGATTTCAGCTTTTACCAGATGCTGCGGGATAAACTCGGTCAGATAAAACAAACTAACCCCCCTTATTATAAGTATCTGCAGACGCTGGCGCTGGCCGGCATTGGCTGCCATGACACCCCGGCAACCCGTCTGGCCAATCTGGTAGGATGGTTGGAAGATTCAGCCGATGTCCGCTTTGTTGATCTGGCGATGGTGGCAACGGAATATCTGGATGTGCTTGATCCTGATACGGCTGACATTATCAAGGCGCATCCGGCCCGTAAAAAACCCTGGTTCAGCAATGTCTGGACCCATGCGGTTACGCCGGATGGCATGCGCCTGCGTAATGCTTACATGGCGGCGCAGGTCGAAAAAGTGCTGGCCGAAGATGCCAGCCGCATTGTTATCCTCCAGACCGGCAATGCCCATGTGGCGGGGTCTGAGCGGGATAAGATAGGTTATGAACATTCTCTCCATGCCTTATTTACACAAGCCGCCGCCCGGAATAAGGATGAACAACCCGTTAAGCTGATGACGGTGATTGCAGACAACGATTGGCTGAGGGAAGAGGGTTTCTTTTCCCGTGATGCGCGCCGCGCTCTGAATAACCCGGATAGTATCTTCCTGAAAGACACGCTTCCTGCCTGTCATCGGAAACGTTGGGACGGACGATATCTGCAGGGGCATCATAATGAGGAGATAAAAGCGCTGGAAACAATAACTCCGGATTTGCTGTTTGATGATTGGGGCAGTTACGAGCGCACCCGGAATGCCTGTTATTTCCAGCTTATAGACTGTCTTGATCTATTGCAGGATTCACCAAAAGACCCTGTCCCTGAAGTGCTGTAGCATTTACCGCGGGCTGATCAGTATACGCAGATTAGTTTGGCCGCCATGGGGTATCACCTCAAGACGCAGCTCTTCATTGTCACGTTTGAACAGCAGAGGGTCGGTTTTAACCAGCTGCCAGCCGAATTGCGGCAGGGATTGCTTATAGTAAACGGTGACGGCTTCAAAAGTGATGTCGGAGCCTGCCGCCGTTACTTCCGCAATGCGCCCTTCTGGTTTATCGAATAGGGATGATTCAGACGGAAGTTCCGTTAACCCCTCCATCAGCGGGATGTCCGGCAGGCTTTCAAAAAACCGGGCTGTATTTTGCGCCAGTGCAGGCAGTGCTGACACAAACAAAATAATCGTCAGGGCACAGCAAATAAACGAGCGAATCATACCGGTTCCTTTATATCTTCTATTTTTGTGCCTGCGGGCAGTAAAAGGTTGAGCGACCGGCTTGCACGATACGTGTAATAGTGCAGCTTCCGGCGCAGGCGGGGCAGATTTCCCCTTCCCGATCATACACGGAAAAGCGGTGCTGAAAACAGCCTAAACCACCATCCGTATGACGATAGTCACGCAAAGAAGATCCGCCGGCCTCAATCGCGCGGGTCAGAACATCACGGATCTGAACGCTCAGATTTTCGATTTGCGTATCTTTTAAGGCATTCGCCGGGCGCAGCGGACTGATGCGCGCCTGCCATAATGCTTCGCAGACATATATATTGCCGAGCCCGGCCACGATCTTTTGATCCAGTAGCGCTGTTTTGATGGGGCTTTTGCGCCCCGCAAGCCGTGCAGCCAGTGCCGGGGCGTTGAAGTCATTGCCCAGCGGTTCCGGCCCCATGGAGGCAAAGGGTTCTTCGTTCTGCCAGCGATCATCCTTATAATGCAGTAGAAAGCCGAAACGGCGCGGGTCGTTTAATACAACGGTTCCACCATCATTTAAATTAAAAACAGCATGATCATGGGCAAGGGGGGCGTATTCTTCACCGGCCTCAAAAATCCGGATACTGCCGGACATACCCAAATGCCATATTAGAGCCGCGCCATCATTAAGGCCCAGCGTGATATACTTACCGCGCCGACCAAAGGTGTTTATTTCCCGGCCTGCTACAGCGCCCGCCATGCCGGGGGTGAAGGGGTAACGAAGGTCTGCGCGATTTAACGTCAGCGATGTAATGGTTTTCCGCTTTCCGCTGCCGTCCATAGCGCGCTCCAGCCCGCGTTTAACGATCTCGACTTCCGGCAGTTCAGGCATGATTAAGGTGTGCCTTGCGTTTGTGTGGATGCGTCAGATGGGGCGGTGCGGCGTGACCAGCCGGTTAAAAGATCCAGAGAGCCTGCGTGAAAGAAGAGCGGGTGGATCTGGTCATAGCTTCCTTCCACAGAAGGGGGCTGTATGAAAAGCCGCCCCGCATCAGGGTTTACCTTCACCAATAGTTTGTATTCCCGGTAGGTTAGTACATCGTACATAAGCCCCGGCGGTGCTTCCACCTGCGGATTAAAATCAGGTATCAGGGTCACAGAGCCCCCTTGCGGATCAAACTGGTATGTTCCCACGGAATAAAGCCGTTTTGGAAGGGTCGGGTCTTCCGCCAGAAGGATTTGATAAGTACCGTCCTCAAACCCGACAATGGCACTCGCCCCGCCTGTAAAAGCAGCTTCCCATGCCCCTTGAAAGTCTTCTTCCTGTGGAATGTGGGCGTTCGCTGAGCCTCTTAAACTGTCTTCCGTTTGGGGCGGCGGCAGGTCGTTATTTTCCCTCATATCACGAGACATAAACGGAATGGCATCCGGCTGCAGCAGGGAATATCCGAATATTCCTACACCGCCTATGGCTGCCAGCCCCAGCAGTAATACAACCGCGCCCAGTAATTTACCACCGGCAGGTTGGCTGCGTAGGTGGCGTGCGGATGAAGTTGCTCCGGAATTTTTATGCATGCGGTCACTATACCTGAAACATGCCAAAAAAAAAAGCCGGCTGTTTCCAGCCGGCTTTCAGTCGTGTGTGGGGATTCATCAAAGACAATAAATTCTACGGGGAATAACCCTTGTTCAGGATTATGTATAATTTATGACTTTGTATGCATGTTATATTCACATAACAGAAGGGTGTCAATAAAAAATTATAAAAAATGCACAATTATGTAATTTTTATATATTTCTGGATTTTTTCCTTTACAGTTTTATGAAATATCATTAGTAATACGAAAAATAAAAATCATAAAAAGCGTATTCGGATGAATTATTTCTGTCCTGCGGGCAAAATTTATGCATGGATAGAAGGCAACTTGGGTAAAGCAGTAATAAACACAGACGATTAACATACGCATGACTACTAGGGAGCTATAATCTATGCCTACTTTGGAACAAATCCGTGCTGCCCGCGCACTTCTTGGTTGGAGCCAATCAGACCTGGCTGAACGCGCCGGCCTTTCACAAACAGGTATTGCCCGTATTGAAAACGGGACTAATCATCCGAATTCACAGACTCTGTCTAAAATCGAGTCCGCTTTTGACCTTTGCAACATTGAATTTCTGGGTAGCAGCGGCGTCCGGAAAAGAACCGGGGAAATCAGATTCCTGCGGGGCACTGATGGCTTAAAAGAGCTGTTAATGGACCTTTATATTGTTGCCAAGGAACAGGGCGGCAATTTCTGTCTGCACAATGCCAAGCCTGATAACTGGACGAAATGGGTCGGCCCCGACTGGTTCAAGCTTCATTCCGAGCGCATGTCCAGCGTGAAGGACAATATCGATTACCGCATCACCTGCGAAGAAGGCAACACCAACTTCATCAGTAATTCTTTTGCTGAATATCGCTGGTTCCCAAAAACACTGTTTAACGATCAGTGTATCTATGCGCATGGGAACAAGCTGGCTTTCGTTAACTTCGGCGAAGATGACGTGATGATCCGTATTCTGGAGGACCAGTCCTTTGCGGAAGGTTTCAGAGTTTTGTTTAACATTGCATGGGAGCATGTGGCATTGCCTATCAAGCCTTAAACAAGGCTGACTTGGGTAAATATTTGAGTAACATTATGAGTGATGACAACAAAGGACAGGGTATATTAGCGCGCCTGTGGGAGAATTTTTCTCCCGCCCCGGCGTTGAACCCGGACAACAAAAAAGTTGTGTTCCTGGTGGGGCGTAATGCCACCGCCCATCACATTCTGCGTCACGCTGTGCCGGCTTTGGCAGGGCTCGGCATTCATGTTGATATTTATCTGACGCGCATGCCCGATAACCCGAAGCTGCAAGAAAAGCTGAATATACCGGAAAACAAGCGGTTCAGTTTTTATGAGCAGTTGCCGATCAATATCATATATCCCTGCTGCATAAGAAGCCCACTATCGTGGATGGGTCTGATCTGCGGGCATCATTGCAGTATTCCCCGAAGCAGGTGGCGACCTATTGCCAAAAGCTGGGGGTCAAGGTCAACGTTCAGGAGCTTGATGATCCGAATGATCCGGCCTTTGTAAAAAAGATTCAGGACGATCCCGATATCGTGCTCGGCTATAATATTCGCAGTATGCATATTTTGAAGCAGCCATTGATCAATGCTTTTGAAGCAAAATCTTATGGTGATATTCCTGGCTATATTGCTAATGCACATCCGGGTGAGTTACCGGTTTTGCCGGGTACGCATACGGCCTTCTGGGGGCGCAAAAACAAACGTACATGGATGGAATGGGCGCTTCACGTTATTGATACCAATATTGATACAGGCCCCACGCTTGATACGTGCAGCAAGCAGTTATCGCCCAAGAAAACACTTATGCAGGATCTGATGAGCATGAGCGAAGCCGTGGCGCAAATGCTGGTCAGCAATACGCGTCTTTTCTTCCAGCACAGGCCGCGGCCTGCCTTGCCGCAGAATACACAACTTCGCCCGTCAAAGAATTATACCTATCCCACTCATAAGGAATGGGATGATTCCTGGATAGAGGGCATACGTCCGGTTAACCCCGATGATTATGCGGAAGCGCTTACTCTGGAATATACGGGATATAAGGGGACGGAGCTGACATGTTCCAAATTGGCACGTCAGATCCGCAAGGCACTGGATACGGAAATTCAGAAGTTTGAAGTGCAATATGTGCAGGAATACCAGAAGGTTTACGCTAAAAACCCGCCTGTTTATACACCGCCTCATATGTTGCCCCCACCCGCGGCACCGGACCCGAATGCGCCGCAAGGCCCGTCAACGCCATAAAAAATATGCGCCGACAAAAAAAGCCGCCTCAAACGAGGCGGCTTTTGAATTTTTAAAAGAAATTAAGCGATAGGGATTTTTCCTGTTCGGGCAGAAAACCGCCTGACGAACCCGGCGGGGAAAAGCGCAGAGCTATCAGAAGCCCATGCCTCCCATTCCGCCCATACCACCCATGTCGCCCATTCCGGCGCCACCAGCGGATTTATCCTCTTCCGGGGCATCCGTAATAACGGCTTCCGTTGTGATCAGCAGAGACGCAACGGAGGAAGCATCCTGCAGAGCCGTACGAACCACTTTCACGGGGTCAATGATACCGGCCTTCACGAGGTCAGTGAATTTACCAGCCTGAGCATCGTAACCGTAATTCGTGTCTTTTTGGTCAAGCAGCTTGCCTACAATCACGGAGCCTTCATCGCCTGCGTTTTCAGCGATCTGACGGATCGGTGCTTGCAGGGCGCGGCGGATGATTTCGATACCCACGTTCTGGTCATCGTTATCACCTGTCAGCTTGTCGAGCACTTTGGTAGCATACAGCAGGGCTGTACCGCCGCCCGCTACGATGCCTTCTTCCACAGCAGCGCGGGTGGCGTGCATGGCGTCATCAACGCGGTCTTTACGCTCTTTCACTTCCACTTCCGTAGCACCGCCTACACGCAGAACGGCAACACCGCCTGCCAGTTTGGCAAGACGTTCCTGCAGCTTTTCCTTGTCGTAATCGGAGTCGGTATTTTCAACCTGCTTACGGATTTGGGCGCAGCGCGCTTCGATGTCTTTCTTCTTGCCGGCGCCGTCAACGATGGTCGTGTCATCTTTGGTGATGGACACTTTCTTGGCAGTACCCAGCATGTCGATCGTTACGTTTTCCAGTTTGATACCCAGATCTTCGGATACAACCTGACCGCCTGTTACAATCGCCATATCTTCCAGCATAGCCTTACGACGATCGCCAAAGCCAGGGGCTTTCACAGCCGCGATCTTCAGACCGCCGCGCAGCTTGTTTACCACCAGTGTTGCCAGAGCTTCGCCTTCAACATCTTCAGCAACAATCAGCAGAGGGCGGCCGGACTGCACCACAGCTTCCAGAATGGGAAGCATGGATTGCAGGTTGGATAATTTGCTTTCATGCAGCAGAATGTAGGGGTTTTCAAGGTTGCAGACCATTTTGTCAGCATCCGTAATGAAGTAGGGGGACAGATAACCACGGTCGAACTGCATGCCTTCAACAACTTCCAGTTCGTTGTCGAGGGATTTCGCTTCTTCCACTGTGATAACGCCTTCGTTACCCACTTTTTCCATGGCTTCGGCCAGCAGTGTACCGATTTCTTCATCACCGTTGGCAGAGATTGTGCCAACCTGACGGATTTCGTTGTTCGACTTCACTTTGGTCGCACGTTTTTTGAGGTCTTCTACAACAGCCAGAACAGCCTTGTCGATCCCGCGCTTCAGGTCCATTGGGTTACGGCCTGAAGACACAGCCTTCACGCCTTCACGGGCGATGGCTTGCGCCAGAACGGTCGCGGTCGTTGTCCCGTCACCTGCGTGATCATTGGCCTTGGAAGCCACTTCACGGATCAGCTGCGCGCCGGTGTTTTCGATTTTGTCTTTCAGCGTGATTTCCTTGGCAACCGTTACGCCGTCTTTTGTTGTGCGGGGTGCGCCGAAGGATTTTTCAATCACAACGTTACGGCCTTTGGGGCCCAGGGTTACTTTCACAGCATTTGCCAGCGTATCAATACCGCGCAGCATCTTGTCACGGGCGGCACCGCCCAGTTTTACGTCTTTTGCCATTTTAAGGTCCTTTCAATTTAGTCGTTTAAATTAAGCCGCGATGATGCCGATAATGTCGGACTCTTTCATCACCATCAGGTCTTCACCGTCGATTTTCACTTCGGTACCGGCCCATTTGGAAAAAACGATCTTGTCGCCCGCTTTTACATCCAGAGGGCGCTTTTCGCCGTTGTCATTGATATAACCTGTTCCAACAGCGATTACTTCACCTTCCATCGGCTTTTCCTGCGCCGTATCAGGCAGGATGATACCACCGGCGGTTTTTTCATCATTGGTGGCGCGGCGTACAAGCACGCGGTCATGCAGGGGTTTGAATTTTACGGATTTTGCCATTTTGCAACTCCTTCTTCTTTCATAGTTTGGTTGACGTTGCGGGACGTTGACGCTTTTGTATAAGCCGTCTTTCGCCCTCTCGTAGAAGAGGTATTAGCACTCTCTTCTACTGAGTGCTAATTATTTATGAAATCCCGTCCAAAATTTCAAGAGAATTTTGCGAATTTATACCCCCGTATGGCATAATGGAGGGAAGAACAAGCTTTCAAAGAAAAGCCGCCCACGGACAGGAGGTTTACTATATGGCAGATCTGAGCGCGCAGTTTCACAAAAGTTACCGTCTTACTACCGCACAAATTATCTATCACTTGCCTGATCATGACTCATTGTTGCAGGAATTCATCTGGCAGAATTATGATCTGGCCCCGCAATTCCCCGAGCTGAAAAAATTTCTGAAATTTTGGGAAATCTCTATTGAGGGCCGCTTGCATTCCGTTTATGTGGCGCACACCAAATTATTTCATCCAGCGATTACCGGGCTGCCGACTGGCAAGGCACATTACAGTAACGCTGATTTTCCTTGAAAAATAACCCGATTTTTCCTAAGCAATATACAGGACGTGTTGTGCAGGGAAAAATGGGCAAAAGACCCCTTCAATAAAATTTCATACCGACCGGGATTTTGAAATTCTGGCCGAACATCATCATCCGATATCCGGCGCCTATCTCAAAATGGCGGCGCTAAACGAACGCAGCCTGGAAGAAAATCCGAATGCGCGTCCTTATGTCGTATTTTGGGTGGCGCCGTGGCAAAAAACGATCAGCGAATATAAGGCCTTTGTTACACAGGAAGCGGCAAAGCGCTATTTCTCCCGGCATAAGAAAAAACCGCCACCGGTAACGCCGACACTGCGCCGCGATTTCCAGCAGAATCTGGTTTATCTGTGGGAGGAAAAATTTATCGATGCCCACAGTCCCAATGATATGACGGAAGAGCAGATGGAGCGCATTGTCCAGCGTGTGTCTGATGATTTCAATATGGAGGCACCGGGTATTGCATACAAAAAGCCAAACCCCCGGCATAAATACGCCGCCAGCACGTATGACCCCACGCCCCACGCTATTTTAATGAAACGCAAAAAACTGACATGGGTATTGCATGAGGTTGGGCATGGGGTTGATCACAAAATAAACGAAAATCAATGGTCGGATCACGGCCCCAGCTTCGTGCGGACAATCATTCGCCTTGCTGACCGTTATCAGGTATGGCAGGACCCGGAAAAGTTGGAAGAAGAAGCCAAAAAGATGGGCATTCTGGTGGCGGATGATGATGCCCTGCCGCCGTTGCCGTCTTAAATCATACCGTTTTTAATGCAGCGTTTTGCCGGGCTCTTCAAGATGAAGCGAACCGGCAGGGGTATTACGCTTGTAGGCCAGCGGGGCGTCCCCAATCTTGCGGAGACGTGTGCGGATATTCGGGATCAGTTCCGGGTTTTCATACGCCATAATGGCGAGTTCCAGAAACGCTTTATTGTGATCATGCGCGGCCCCTTCGGGTTTGCTTTCAATAGATTCCAGCATGGCCTCCAGCATAGAACCTGCACACCAGAAAGACCTTATCTGGATTTGGTTTTTACCGGTATTTTCCTGATAGGCGAACTCAAAATCCCGTTTGTCGTTTTTGGTTTCGTGGATATTGATCAGCTCGATATGCAAATCCGATAAAATATGCTGGACCTCAGGCGCATGAGGTTCCTTGCCCTTTCGGTCGTTTTTGTGAGTGACGGGGGCGGGCATGCCGCGCACGTGATCGACTTCCTGTAATATCTGGCTGAGTGTTTTTACATTACTTAACATAAGTAATATTTTAAGCGTCATAGACCGCTAATGTCAACTCCAACCCGTTCAGGTCTTCATTCATGATTATTTGGCAGGACAGGCGGGAATTGTCCTGCACCTCGAATGCCATATCAAGCATGTCCTGCTCTTCGTCTCGCATGCCGGGGATACGGTCGATCCAGTTTTCTGCCACGTATACATGGCAGGTGGCACAGGCACAGGCCCCGCCGCATTCGGCTTTGATAGGCAGGCCGTAATCACGGATGATTTCCATCACGCGCCAGCCTTCAACGGCTTCCAGTTCATGGCGCGTGCCGCCTTGGTCAGTTACGAATATCTTCATGCTAAATCCTTGTTCCGGGGTTTGGGCGCTCCGCCGCTCATAATACTGTGAACGCCAAAACCGATCGCCAGCGTTGATAATATTACCGCCACCAGCTCCAGCCCGGACTGCATGAAAATAATCAGGAAGCGGTATATATTCGAAGGTGTTTCTTCGCTATGGCCCAGCATATCGCCCAGTAACCCTGCCACAATAATCAGCAGCAATGCCAGCGGCACAAAGCACAACAGCCACGTGCCGATCATCACGAAAGATGTTTTCATCCCCCGGATTCGGTGCAAAAATTCTATCATGCTATAACCCTGCACCAGCGGTATATAAAGCCATACCAGCCGGAACGCCCAGATCGTAAAGCCCAGTAAAAAGAGCGAGGCAAAGAAGAGCGAGGCAGAACCTTCCGCATTCTCTTCCTGCACCTGCTGATGCATGGCGAATTCCATACCCAGCCCCCCGGCAAAAGCCTGAGCAAGCTTTATAAGCACATAAAGCAGCGTGGCCGCCATCACCAAACGATTATTGGCGGCGGGCAGCGGGGCAATGGTTTTTCCATTTTTACCCGCCATAACCACAAGGCGGCACAGCAGCGCGCCTTCGGCAAAATAAGCGGGCAGGTTCAAAAGCCCCTGTCTTAAGTATGCGGTTTCCAGATCCAGCGCGAAAATAACAACAAGGCAGGCAACCTTAATCAGCAGCGGAATAAACGCCAGCAGCAGGATAATCCGGCGGTTGCGCCATAAAAACCCGTAAGCTTCCGTCATGGCGTCAATAAAGTCGAATGGGGGAGTTGATGGCTGCATGGCTTTAGAGTCGTTTCCGTCACATCCTGTTTATCCTTGTATATCCCGTAGCAAAACTCTATGGATAGTGGAGGCACGGGCCGGAATCGAACCGGCGTACACGGATTTGCAATCCGCTGCATAGCCACTCTGCCACCGCGCCGATGGGAAGGAATGGAAGAATTCTATAAAGAGTTTCTGACAAAAGTCCAGATGGTTTGCATTTTAAAGTGAAAATCTTTGACCGCTACATTTTGAAAGATTTGATAATCGCCACGGTGCTGATCGCGGTGACGCTGGCGGGTGTTGTGTTTCTGACCCAATCGCTGAAATTTCTGGAACTGGTGATTGGTTCCGGAGCAGGCGCGGGCAGCTTCTGGGTGCTGGCGTTTCTGGCGTTGCCCCGGTTTTTTGAGATTATCCTGCCCCTGGCCTTAATGGCCGGGACGGTCTTTGTGTTTCATAGAATGCTGATGGATTCTGAGCTGGTGGTCATGCGCGCCGCCGGGTTTTCGCCCTTAAAAATTGCGCGGCCTGCACTGGCTTTGGGCGTATTTATTACGCTGTTTTTATGGGTGATGACTTTCTGGCTGGCCCCGGTATCGCTGGCGGGCATGCAAAAAGCGCAGGAAGTGATCCGCGCCCAGTTTTCGAGCTTCCTGTTCCGCGAAGGGGTGTTTAATTCCTTTGGGTCCGACATCACGTTTTACATCCGCGAGAAAGATCAGGACGGGGCGCTCAAGGGACTGTTGATCCATGACAACCGCGAAAAAGCCGAAACGCCTTCGATCATTTTTGCCAAGCGGGGCGAGGTCCTCTCCAGCCCGGACGGGTTTGAAGTGACCGTTTATGATGGTGCGCGCCAGAGCTACGACCGTGAAAAGAAAATCCTCCAGACCCTTAAATTCCAGCGCTATAATATCCAGATCCCTAATAGCGGTCCGGTGCGCCAGCGTTGGCGTGAGCCGGAAGAACGCACGATATGGGAGCTGTTAAAACCCGATTCAAACGTCGAGCGTGATGTAGAATCGCGCCGCGACTTCACGGTGGAGATTAACAAACGCCTGACCTCACCTTTGTTGGCAATTCTGTTCAGCTTGATTGCCTGTTGCTGCCTCTTGATGGGGCCATCCGGGCGGCGCGGGCAGAGCCGCAAAGTGATGCTCGCCATTATGGCTTGCGTGGTGATCGAGGGGCTGTATCTGGCGTCCTTCAATATCGCCCGCCAGCATGATATCGGTTTTGTGATGATGTATGGTCTGGTGGTGTTGCCATTACTTGGCTGCGGGCTTTTAATATCGGGGCGCGGCGAAGCATTGCGCCGTAAAATACTCTATGGCAAGAAGAAGGGAGCGGTATCATAATGGGTTTTCGTTCCTTCAAAATCACCCCAACGCTCAGCCGTTATATCGCCACGAATTACCTGATTAATCTGGCGCTTTTGTTTCTGGCGCTGCTGTTCATCATTTACCTGTTCGACATGGTCGAGCTGATCCGGCGTGCCAGCAAGCGCGATGACGTACCTTTCGGCCTTGTCATGCAGATGGGACTTTTGAAACTGCCCGAGGTGGCGCAAGTCATCGCGCCCTTCGCCGTGCTGTTTGGCGCTATGTTTACGTTCTGGCAGCTGACGCGGCGCTATGAGCTGATTGTCGTGCGCGCGGCGGGTTTTTCCGTCTGGCAGTTTTTGGGACCTGTCCTGCTGGTCGCCTTTACCATCGGCGCCTTGCAGGTCACGATGATTAACCCGATGGGGGCGCTGTTGCTTGGCAAATATGAGCAGCTGGAGAACATACATCTCAAGCGCAACAAGAACGAAATCGCCGTGTTCAAGGAAGGCTTGTGGCTGCGTCAGAGCATGGAAGATGAACCCGGCTATACCGTCATCCATGCCGGGCGGCTGGACCAGAAAAACTGGGCACTGCGTGATGTAACCGTATTACGGTTCAGCGCCGATGACGGACTGGAACAGCGCATCGATGCCGATGAAGCCCGGCTTGCCGACCGCAGTTGGCTTATGACGAATGCCGCTTTACAGACGGATGCGCCGGAACCGGAAACGCTGGCGGAATATAAACTGCCAACCGATCTGACCCCGCAGGATATTGAAGACAGTTTTGGTTCCCCTGACAGTATGTCCTTCTGGCAGTTGCCGGGGCATATTCAAACGCTGGAAGCTGCAGGATTTGATGCGACGCGCCTGCGCGTTCATTACCATACCTTGCTGGCCCAGCCGCTCTTGTTCGTGGCGATGATCCTGCTGGCGGCCAGTGTTTCCATGCGTCCGCCGCGTATGCGGGGTACACTGGTGCTGATTTCGCTCGGCATCGCCATCGGTTTTGCCACGTTTTTCCTTTCCAGCTTCTTGCAGGCGCTGGGTGTATCGCGCCAGATCCCGGTTTTCTTATCGGCATGGTCACCGGCGTTGATCTGTTTCCTGATGGGGATTACCATGATGCTGAATTTCGAGGATGGATAATTCCGCATGATACCGTCATTGCTCTCTCAAAAACTGGCTCCTATGGCCCCCTATGCATCACTGGCGCGGTTGGATCGGCCCATTGGTTGGTGGCTTTTGTTGCTGCCCGGCTGGTGGGCGATTGTGCTGGCGGCGGGCGGATTTCAGGGCATGGGTGCGTGGGATTGGTATCTTGCCTTCCTGTTTTTCATCGGCGCGGTTGTTATGCGCGCTGCGGGCTGCGTGGTGAATGATCTATGGGATAAGGATTTTGACAGCCGCGTTGCCCGCACTAAAACCCGGCCTTTGGCTTCCGGCGAACTTGATCAGGCGCAGGCCTTTGGGTTTCTGGGCATACTTCTATTTATCGGTTTTGCGATCCTGATCCAGATGAGCACGCTGACCATTGTTCTGGGTTTTCTCAGCCTGCCGCTGATTGTGGCGTACCCGCTGATGAAGCGTTATACCTACTGGCCGCAGGCCTTTTTGGGGCTTACGTTTAACTTCGGGGCGCTGATGGGGTGGAGCGCCGTGACAGGATCGCTCGGCCTTCCGGCGCTTATGCTTTATCTTTCCGGCATATTCTGGACGCTCTGTTACGATACAATCTACGCGCATCAGGATACGGAAGACGATGCGCTGGTCGGCATTAAATCAACTGCGCTGCTATTCGGCAAGACCAGTAAATACTGGGTGTCGGCCTTTGCTGTTATCTCCTGGCTGTTGCTGGTGGCGGCGTTTTTCATGGGCGGCGGTACGTTAATCAGCGGCATTGTGCTGCTGGCGGCGCTGGGGCTTTTGAAATTCCAGATCTATCAGTGGCAGCCCGCTTCCCCCGAAAGCAGCCTGCGTATCTTCAAGGCCGCCCGGAATTACGGGCTGGTGGTACTGCTGGCTGCATTATTTTCATAAAAATAATTGACAGAGCTATAGATTGTCCTGTTAAATCCTAAAAAACAAACAGGGCAATATTATGCGTAACTCACCTATACTCTCTCTTGGCAACACCCGCGAAGTAGCTGCAATGATTGTGTTGTCGAAATTTCCACCGATGAAAACAGCTTTTGTATCAGGCGCTTCCAGTATTATTACCAGCCTGACACAAGCCCAGCCGTTGATCGTTCGCAAGTTCTGGTTTGGGTTTGATAATATCCTGTTTGATGATGATCTGGTGAAGCGGGTGCGTGATATGCACGTTTCCGAGGAGGCTGCCGCCAAGCTTTACGAACAGCTTCAGACAAATCCAGCGGCGGCCATTGCCAAGGCACGTGAAGCGTTTGTTATGCCGGAAGATATTCAGGAAGAAATTAGTAATTCGCCCGTGCAGGATTTTATCAAGATTGATCTGACGGAAGTAAGGGACGTACAGCAGGCTATCAGACGGCATGTACCTTTCAGTAGGTTGCAGGCTTTACTGCTGCGTGCCGCCAGTATGACGGATCAGGCTGACAAGGCCGTTATGACGGAAATCCGCATCGCCCATGCGCCGCGTCTTGATAATAAGGAGGCCGCTGTCGATCAGCTGCTGGCGCTTTAATCATTAGCCGCCATAAAGCTGGCGCAGCCGTTGTTCGGCAATAACCAGCATCGGCAGGTCGAGCGTGCCCGCACGCCGCAAATCTGCAAATAGCGGATCAAGCTGCGCGGCTTGCTTGGCGTAAGATTCCATCCAGCTGTCAAACGATGT
Organism: Alphaproteobacteria bacterium; assembly: GCA_021208265.1. Classification (GTDB taxonomy): domain Bacteria; phylum Pseudomonadota; class Alphaproteobacteria; order Micavibrionales; family Micavibrionaceae; genus JAJOJU01. The sequence goes on from JAJOJU010000053.1 coordinate 15,467, forward strand.
TTTGCCTTTGGCCTTCGATTTGCCAGCATGATTAAGAATGCTGACTGTCATGCCGGCCTGACAGCTATATAGCTGGTCGATCAGGCCACTGACAGCTTCCGCCTGCCAGTGATCATCGGCGGACAGGAAACGTGCCTGCTGGCGCAGCCAGCCCATGTGGAAACGTTCGCCCAGCTGGAAGTAGGAACGGGCTGTTTCCATGAGATCCGTTTTGCGTTCCAGAGCGATTTTTATAATATCGCAGGCCGAGGCCAGAACCGGCATCAGCGCAATTTGTTCTGCCAGATGTTGCGGCAGGCCATCACGCATCAGGACTTCAATATGCTGCTGGGTAGATTCTTTCATTTCCGTACTCAGCAGTTCTAACGCACCCTTGCGGAAAGCTTCTACGCCCTTGGCAAAAGCGGCGGTATCACTGGCAATGTCCAGCGGGCGGCCAAGGCGTGTCAAGAACCAGGTTACGGCATGGCTGGCCAGCGCCGCAATTTCCTTCATGGCTTTCAGCTGTACCAGCGCCGGGGCTTTATTATCCAGCGCTTCAATATCATCCCAAAGCTTGCGGAGGCCAAAGGCTTCGCGCACCACGATATAGGCGCGGGCGATATCAGCAACATCCGCCCCCGTCTTGGCAACGCGCGAGCGGATGAATGTCGGCCCCATACGGTTGATGAGGGAGTTCGACATGCTGGTTGCAATAATTTCGCGGTGCAGCTGGTGATCCAGCATGAACTTACGGTATTTGCTACGCAAAGCGGGCGGAAAGTAATTAACGGCCCAGTCTTCCATCCCTGGGTTATCTGGAATGTCAGACTTCAAAAGGGCTTTGGTAAACCCGATCTTGGCGTAGGATATCAAAATACAAAGCTCAGGCCGTGTGAGGCCCTTCCCGGCGCGCAGGCGTGCTTCCACCGTTTCGGTATCCGGCAAGCCTTCAATACGGCGGTCGAGACCGATATTGCGCTCCAGATCCTTGATGAAATCTTCCTGCGCTTGCAGCTGTTCACGGGCCTGAATTTCCGCCAGTGAAACGGCCTGTGCTTGCTGGTAATTATTCCGCAGCACAAGCTGGGAGACATCTTCCGTCATCGATTCCAGCAGCTTGTTCCGGGCAGGGATATCCATGCTGCCCGCTTTATCACGCATGATGTCGGTCATCAGGATTTTGATATTCACTTCCACGTCAGATGAATTCACCCCGCCGGAATTATCGACAAAGTCAGTATTCAGCTTGCCGCCGCGTTCGGCAAATTCAATGCGGCCCAGTTGGGTAACGGCAAGGTTGGCGCCTTCGCCGATCACTTTCGCACGCAGTTCGGGCGCATCGATGCGGATCGCATCATTAGCCTTGTCACCGGCATCAGCATGGGTTTGTTTGGATGATTTGATATAGGTACCGATACCGCCGAACCACAGCAGGTCCGTCTGAGCTTTAAGCATGGCTTTCATCAGCTCGTTCGGGGAAACCTTGTCTTTCTCAATCCCGAACCGGACCTTGATTTCAGGCGTCAGCTCCAGAATTTTATCGCTGCGGTTATAGATGCGCCCGCCGGGGGACAGGGTTTTTGTATCATACTGATCCCAGCCCTTAACGGCATCAAACAGGCGTTTGCGTTCCTTAAAGCTGATGGCTGTATCCGGGTTCGGGTCGCAGAAAATGTGAAGATGGTTAAACGCACCCACAAGCCGGATATGTTCGGATAACAGCATGCCGTTTCCGAAAACATCGCCGCCCATATCGCCAACGCCTATCACATCGAATGGTTTTTGCTGAATGTTATGGCCCAGCGCGCGGAAATGCGCCTTGACGGATTCCCATGCACCGCGGGCGGTGATGCCCATTTTCTTGTGGTCGTAACCCGCCGATCCGCCGGACGCAAAAGCATCGCCCAGCCAGTGGCTGTATTCGGCGGAAATACCATTCGCGATATCGGAGAAAGTGGCCGTGCCTTTATCCGCCGCCACCACCAGATAGGGGTCATCCCCATCGCGCCGCACGACATTTTTCGGCGGAATGGTTTTATTCCCTTTACGGTTATCGGTGATATCCAAAAGCGCGCGGATGAAGGTTTTGTAGCATTCCACCCCTTCCTTCATGAATTCTTCGCGGGATGATGTGGGCGTTTTGACTACAAAACCGCCCTTGGCACCGGTTGGGACGATCACGGCGTTTTTCACCATCTGTGCTTTCATCAGGCCCAGAACTTCGGTCCGGAAATCCTCATGCCGGTCGGACCAGCGAATACCGCCGCGGGCGATACGGTCGCCGCGCAAATGGATACCCTCCACTTTCGTTGAATAAACAAATATCTCCACGAACGGTTTTGGTTCCGGCATACCTTCAACCCGGCGGCTGTCAATCTTGAACGCCAGATAGGATTTAGCGCTGCCGTCCGGCTCCCGTTGGTAGTAATTGGTGCGCAAGGTCGATTCCACCAGATTGGTCAGGCTGCGTAAAATTCTATCCTGATCCAGTGACTCAACGGCTTCCAGTGCATGATCAATACTAACCGCACAGCCTGCCGCCAGTGTTTCCGCATTATCCCCGTTAGCAGGGTCGTGAAACGCCTTGAACAGGGCCACAATCGTTTTAGCGATTTTAGGGAAAGAGGTCAGCGCTTTTTGAATGTACGGGCGGCTGAAGGGTGAACCGATTTGTTTTAAGTAACGGACATAAGCGCGCAGGATCGTGATTTCATGCCAGTTCAAACCTGCGGAGAGCAGCAGGCGGTTCAAACCGTCATTTTCGACTTCCCGTGCCCAGATTTTAGAGAAGGCCCGCTCGAAATTAGCTTTCACATCGGCGACATTCACCACTTCCTTGATCTCAGGAATCTCGACAAGGAAGTCATGAATCCAAAGGGATTGAGCGTTTTCTCCTGCGGGGGTTATTTCAAACGGCAGTTCGGAAATGGTGCGGAGGCCAATATTTTCAAGAATAGGCATCACGTCCGATAATGTGACAGGCTCGCCGGGGTTATAGAGTTTAAGACGCACATGGCGTAGCGAGACATCCTCCGGGCGGTACAATTCCAGTTGCAGCTGGCCCGTTTGCAGCGCGGTTTCAATCTTTTCGATATCAAATACCGCCTGCTTGGCTTTGTAGCGCGAGGTATAGGACACCGGGAAGGCATCGGCGTATTTAACCGTCAGGTTTTTGCATTCATCCGGCTCGCGCTCGGTTTTGTATAGCGCGGCAGAGAGGCGTTCCGGCCATGTGCGTCCGGCATCTACCAAAAGCTGTTCCAGATCATCCACCTTGAATTTCGGCTGGTTTTGCTGGCTGATATGAATGGTGACCGCCACACGCGCGAATACGGAATCATCCATATTGGTGTAGAAGTTACCGCACGTGCCTTGCAGTTCTTCTTCCAAAATCCCGATCATGGTTTCGCGCAGCTCCGAACTGAACCGGTCGCGCGGGATATAGATCAGGCAGGAAATATAGCGCCCGAACGGATCCTTACGCAGGAACAGGGCAATGCGCTGTTTTTCCTGAAGCCGCAGGATATTGACGGATGTATTGAAGAGATCCTTTTCCTCCATCTGGAAAAGCTCATCCCGTGGATAACGTTCCAGAATATGGCGGAGCGCCTTGCGGTCGTGAGATCGTTCCAGAAAGCCGGAATTCTCAATCACCGCTTCCACTTTTTCCCGCAAATAAGGGATGCTGGAAACGCTGCGGGCATAAGTAACAGACGTCAAAAGTCCTAAAAACAGCTTCTCACCGATGGCTTCGCCATCTTTGTTATAGGTTTGATGGCAATCGCATCCATCGGCACGCGGCGGTGGACGGTGGATAAGCGGTTGGTTTTGGAGATAGAAACCGGCGGCAATTTGCGGCGCAGTTCCTGCAAATTGCGGGGCAGGCCTTCTTCCGTTTCGCTGATATAGGCGGGTTTGAAGTCGTCCGATAGCAAGCCAAGGCTCGTGCCCTTTACAGTTTTGCTCTGCAGTTCTCCGTTTTTCTCTTCGAATTTATATTCGCGGTAGGCCAGAAAGGTAAAATTGTTGTCTTCCAGATAATCCAGCAGGTCGCAAAATTTCTCAATCTCACGCGCCGGGTGGCGGGTCGTGGCATTCGCCAGTTCATCACTGCCTCGGCTATGCGTTTGATCATCTCCGGCCAGTCGCGGTTGGCGAAATGCACATCGTGCAGGGCGGAAAGCATGCCCTGTTCCAGCGCTTTTAAAACCTCTTCCGGCAGCAGGTCTTTCACCTGAATACAAATATGCGACTGCCGCACCGCGCCGGGCGCTTTTGCTTGAGGGCTGTCTTTGGGGTAAATGCCCTTCAGCTTGCCGCCGGAATCATATTCCGCAAACAGGATCGGGTGGATCAGGTGATCGATCAGGATGTTATGGCGGTTCACTTCCGCTACGGCAGAATCAACCAGAAACGCCATGTCATTGCTGACGATATCAATTACAGTTCTATGGTGGCGCGGGTCGTTCGTGGGCGGGGAATAAATCTTGATAACGGGGTCACCGTGGTGGCGTTCCTTGGCCAGATCCCAATGCGTGCTGGCAATATGCGCCAGAATATCACCATCAAACAGCGGTACATCATCATCCGGAATTTGTTTAGCCAGCAGCTTCAGAAGATCTTTCATCCCCTCCGATGCTTTGGCGGGCAGGGCCGCGAGGGCCGCCTTTACAAGTTTTTCAGCTGTTTGGGGGGATGTATCACTTTGTTTTTTCATGGTTTTTGACCTTGAAGGACGAACACTCTCTTTGTTTCCAAGAATGCGCCCTTACCTGCCCTTTGGCAAGGGGAAAACATTGTGCGGGGCGGCATGAAAGGGTTTCAAAAATTGCATAACTTCCCTCTCATCACGCTTGATTATTCTCTGGCAGGATTTATCTTGAGGGCATGACAAATCTGCCGATCCATCATCCTGTCGTGAAAACTCCGAAAGTTGGGGTTTTACTGCTCAATCTGGGTACGCCGGATGCCACGGATTATTGGTCGATGCGGCGGTATTTGAACGAATTCTTAAGTGACCGGCGGGTGATTGATTATTCCCCGCTGCTTTGGCAGCCGCTTTTGCAAGGCATTATTCTGACCACGCGTCCTTCCCGGTCTGGCCATGCGTATGAGCAGATCTGGAATAAAGACAAGAATGAATCCCCCTTAAAAACATACACGCGCGCGCAGGCGGAAAAGCTGGCGCAGAAATTGTCAGGCATTGCGGTTTCATGGGGCATGCGCTACGGCAACCCGTCCACCAAGGCCGGGATTGATGAGTTATTAGAACAAGGCTGCACGAAAATCCTGCTCTTGGCGCTTTATCCGCAATACAGCGCCTGCACTACGGCGACGGCGTATGACAAGGCCTTTTCCCATTTAAAAACCCTGCGCTGGCAGCCCGCCATCCGCACCGCGCCGCCCTGGCATGATGATCCGGCTTATATTGATCTTTTGGCCGAAGCGTACGCGTACAGTTCTCACGTACGGGTGAGGCAGAAGCGGTGCTATGCTCCTTCCATGGTCTGCCGAAGCGTTATCTGATGCAGGGTGATCCGTATCACTGCCACTGCGTTAAAACATCCCGTCTTGTGCGCGAGAAGCTGGGCTGGTCGGAAGAGCGCTGGATCACAACCTTCCAGTCACGTTTCGGACCGGAAGAATGGCTCCAGCCTTATACCGATAAAACGGTTGAAGCAATGGCGGAAAAGGGCGTAAAGCATCTGGCCGTTATTTCACCCGCTTTCGTTTCGGAATGCGTGGAGACGCTGGAAGAAATCAATATCGGGCTGCGCGAGACGTTTTTTGGAAAAGGGCGGGGAGATGTTTACTTATATTCCCTGTTTAAATGCCGAGGATTCCCATATCGATTTTCTGGCCGGGCGCATTAAAACCGAGCTCGCGGGTTGGCTATAAAAACCTTTATTTTAGTGCAATCTTGACCTTCTTGGTTTCCGTCACCGTTTTTTCCGGGAAGGGAATAAACAGGCTGACTGTCGTGCCTTTGCCGGGCTCGCTCTGTAAATCTACCGTGCCTTGATGCAGGCTGACGATGTTTTTAACGAGCGATAAGCCGAGGCCTGCGCCGCCGACTTGCCCTTTTTCCGCGCTGTGGGCCAGACCCCGCTGGGCGCGCTCAAACGGTTGGAAGATGCGTAAATGATTTTCACGTTTGATACCGATCCCGGTATCGGAAACCGTTAGCGTGATACCGTTTGACTGTTTCTTGGCACCGATGGTGATGGACCCGCCGGACGGCGTAAAAGCAATCGAGTTACGGATCAGATTGACCAGGGCCTGTTTAACGCGGCGCTCGTCAATTTCGATGCTGCCGATATTGGCGGCACAGGCAATACTGACCTCAATCTTTTCTTTGCGCGCCCATTCCTGCGTTAGGTCCAGAAGGCTTGCCAGCATATCCTTGATTTTGACAGGGGCTAGGTCGAGGCTCATATACCCGGCTTCAATTGTCGACAGATCAAGAATATCATTGATCAGCCCCAAAAGGCGGTTGCTGGCGAGCTGTATATCACGCGTATATTCCTTTTGCCGCCCGTTTAGCGGGCCAAAATATTCCTGATCCAGAATATCGTTAAAGCCCATAATGGCGGAAAGTGGTGTACGCAGCTGGTAAGATACATTGGCAAGGAAATCCAGCTTCAATTTTTCCGCTGCTTCCAGCGCTGAATTTTTCTCACGCAGCGCGTTTTCAACACGTACGCTATCTGTCACATCGATGAAGGTGATCAAAACCCCGCCATCGGGCAGCGGCACGGCGCTGTAATCAACCAGCGTACCGTCATTACGTGATAACCGCCCTTCGCGCATGGAACGGTCCAGCGTCATGGCGATCATATCTTCTTTGGCTTCATCCCATTTATCATCATCGAACAGGTTCTTGACCTTTTCAACGATGCGGCTGATATGAGGCTCAGACTCAAGATCTTCCGGGTTCAGGTGCCAAAGCCGCCCATATGAGGGGTTCCAGAGTTTGAGACGCCCGTCGCCGCCGAACGCTGCCACACCCTCGCCCAGATTATCGAGTGTTTCCTTCTGCACGGCGATCAGCGTGTTGTAAGATGATTCAAGCTCAAGGCGGCTGGTCACATCTTCAAACGTCATCATAAGGCCCCCGGCGCTTTGTGCCACAACCAGCATGCGAAGCGCGCTGCCGTCCGGCAAATAGAGCATATCCTCATAGGGGTCGATCAGTCCGGTGAACATATCCAGCCAGCTTTGCTTGAAGCGCGGGAAATCAGCCTGTTCCGGCAGACGGCGCTCCTCGCGCAGCTTTTCCATCACCTCGCCCAGCTTGGGTTTGGTGTTCAGCCATCCATCCTCCAGCCCCCATAATTGCGCGAAGGCGGAGTTGTAAAAATCAAGCCGCTGGTCGGCGTTATAAATGCCAATGGCCGTGCGCAGCTGTTCCAGCAATTCATGCGTGGTGGCCTGATAGCGTTTGAGGTCGTTTTTCCAGTTCTCGCGCCTCGGTCACATCCTCCGCCAGCCCCAGCGTTGTATTGTTTTCTTGCGGGATTTCATGGATACGCATCAGGCGCCGTTTGCCGTTTACGATCACATGTGCTTCGCTGGTTTGTGCTGTTTTCTTATCCAGCGCGGCATAGGCGAGATCGGGGCCCGGCATGATATCGTTTCTGATATCGTTTTTGCCGCCCTGTTTTTTACGGGGCGCCCGCGGCAAATTCCTTTTGTTCGGCGATGATGGTTTCGGGTGTGCTGGCTAATTTGTAGGCGTAAGCTTCGTTCACCCAGATGATTTTCTGGTCGGAATCCCGCTGCCAGGCGGGCCAGGGAAGGGTTTCAAGCGCGCTGGTTGTTTGTGCAGGTTGTTCGGTTTCACTGTTTTGTTCTTCGATATAATCTTCCTGCGCGGTAATCTGGCTGGTGACATCTTCTACCCACATTACAAGGAAGGCATTGCCCCCGCTCTGGTCCACCCCGCGTGCACCTGATATTTTCAGATGTTTGTTTTCGGTTTTATCTGCACCATACAGTGTGAAGGGTACGCCATCTTGTTTCAGGCGGCCCCAAAAGCTCTCAAACGCCACGCCATCGCCAGGTGATAGCGCATTTTGAATATCGGAAAAACTCTGGATGCGGGGCAGGCCCAGACAATCGCAAAATCCTTGGGAATAGGCTACCGATCCATCGCGCGCGAAACCGCAATAATGACCGGGAAAAGCAGCTAAAAAAGCCTCCAGCCGCGCGTTTTCAGCCTCCAGCCGGTCGGTGCCGCTGATCGGTGCCAGTAATTTCGTAAGAAAAGAGGGTTTAGCCTGACTCACGGATTCAATTGTAAAGCCGGGCTTGTGTTTCATCAAGCCTGCATTCGGTTGGCAGGTTTACAAAATCACCGTTCGGTGACCGTGCAGAAAAATACGGCGTTCGCTGTATAGTTCAATGGCGCGGGCCAGAACGCGGGCTTCGGTATCACGCCCCACGGTTTGCAGCTTTGTCGGCGTATGGGCATGGGTGATGCGCATGGTGTCCTGTTCGATGATTGGGCCTTCATCAAGATCACTTGTCGCGAAATGCGCGGTGGCGCCGATAATTTTCACCCCGCGCTCATAGGCCTGATGATAAGGTTTGGCACCCTTGAAGCCGGGCAGGAAAGAATGGTGGATATTTATTACCCGGCCCGCATAATCGCGGCAGAAATCTTCCGACATGATCTGCATATAACGGGCTAGCACGATGAGCTCCGCTCCCGTGTGATCGATAAGCGTGCGCAGCTTGATTTCCTGTTCAGTTTTGGTTTCCGGTGTAATGGGGAAGTGATGGAAGGCAAGGCCCCGGCTTTCCACCTGCGGGCGGCAAGTTGGGTGGTTAGATGCCACACCCACGATATCAATATTCAAATGGCTGGTACGCCAGCGGTAGAGAATATCATTCAGGCAGTGGTCTTCCTTGGACACCAGAATAAGGGTTTTCAGCGGCGCTTCTGCTAGTGTAATCGCGGCGTTCGTACCGTACGTTTTTTGTACGCTTTCGAACGTACGGATAAATTTTTCTTGAGATTCCGGTGTTTGCGGGTTGTAAACCACGCGCATAAAAAACTGGCCTGACAGGTGATCAAAAAACTGGGCGGATTCCTCAATATTGCAGTCGGACGCCGCTAGCGCGCCGGCCACGGCGGCCACGATTCCGAGTTTATCTTCACAATTCAGGCGCAGGATATACATCAGGCATTCTTATCGGGAATGCCTGCTACTGGCAAGTGGGTGCGGGCGGAATATATTAGATGGTATGACAACGCAAATTATCTTCAATGAAGCCTTGAGCCGCTATGAGATGGAACTGGAAGGCTACACGGTTTTTGCCAATGTACGGCAAAAAGACGGCACGCTTTATATCGATTACGTGGAAGCCCCGCCTGAGCTGCGCGGCAAGGGCGCAGCCTCTGTTTTGATGGAGGGGCTTGTTGCCATCGCCAAGGCTGAAAACCTTGAGATATTCCCCATATGCGGCTATGCCGCCTCATGGCTAAGGCGGCATAGTTAGTTCTCTTCCCGCTAATCGCTATTAGTAGCGGTAAGTATCGTTCTTGAACGGGCCTTTTTGCGCCACGCCGATATATTCGGCTTGCTCTTTCGAAAGAGTGGAAAGCTTCGCGCCCACTTTTTCAAGATGCAGCATCGCCACTTTTTCATCCAGATGTTTGGGCAGAACATAGACTTTGTTGTCGTAAGCGGAGGAGTTATTCCACAGCTCAATCTGCGCCAGTGTCTGGTTGGTGAAGGAAGCACTCATCACGAATGATGGGTGGCCGGTGGCGCAGCCCAGGTTCACAAGGCGGCCTTCCGCCAGCAGAACGATTTTCTTGCCGCTCGGGAATTCAATCATATCCACCTGCGGCTTAACATTCGTCCATTTCATGTTGCGCAGCGGTTCCACCTGAATTTCATTGTCAAAGTGGCCGATGTTACAAACAATGGCGTAATCTTTCATGTTGCGCATGTGATCAACGGTGATGATGTCTTTGTTACCGGTTGTGGTCACGAAGATATCGGCCTGCGGCGCGGCATCTTCCATCGTTACCACTTCAAAGCCTTCCATCGCGGCTTGCAGCGCGCAGATCGGGTCAATTTCAGAAACCATCACGCGGCAGCCCGCCTGACGTAAGCTTTCAGCAGAGCCTTTGCCCACATCGCCAAAACCCGCCACCATGGCAACTTTACCCGCCATCATAACATCTGTCGCGCGGCGGATCGCATCCACGAGCGATTCACGGCAGCCATATTTGTTGTCGAATTTCGATTTGGTCACGGAATCGTTCACGTTAATGGCGGGGCACAGAAGCTGGCCTTTCTTCGCCATTTCGTTCAGGCGCAGCACGCCTGTTGTCGTTTCTTCGGAAATACCTTTGATTTCATCGAAATACTGGGGGTATTTGTCATGCATCATTTTAGTGAGGTCGCCGCCGTCATCCAAAATCATATTGGGCTTCCAGCCATCGGGGCCGTGGATGGTTTGTTCGATGCACCAGTCATATTCTTCTTCGTTCATGCCTTTCCATGCGAAAACGGGTGTGCCTGTCGCGGCAATCGCGGCGGCGGCGTGATCTTGGGTGGAGAAGATGTTACAAGAAGACCAGCGTACGGTGGCGCCCAAAGCTTGCAGTGTTTCGATCAGCACGGCTGTTTGAATGGTCATGTGCAGGCAGCCGACAATGCGCGCGCCTTTTAAGGGCTGGGCAGCGCCATATTCCGCGCGGGTTGCCATCAGGCCCGGCATTTCCACTTCCGCCAGTTCAATTTCCTTGCGGCCCCATTCGGCGAGGCTGATGTCTTTTACCTTGTAATCGTTGCTAACAGTTTTGGGCTGAGCGGTCATAATCTGATATCTCCTGAAAAAATTTGTACCCTGTTTGCTTACCAGACGCAGCCGGGATGTCAACCGCTTCAGGGGCTATAATCAGCGTTTTCCCTGCCTTTGAAAGGGTAAGCGGTGCTGCTGATTTGGTTGCATGATGGGCATAGGTATGCAAGCCGCTGGCAAATGCCTGATCGATTAAATACTGGGCCTGTTTGAGAAGGCCTGCCTTTGGACAGTTTCCCGCCGTTTTCAGACGGTCTAGATTGTTTAAAAACAGCTGGATATCTTCCAATGCTTCGATTTGAACATCGGACAGGTTCTCAGGATAAATTTCCTGATGGGTGAAAATGGCTTTGAGAGCCGCAATAGAGTTAGTCGTCATAATAGTTTCCTTTTGCGTTTTGGTTAAAAAACGCACCAAGAACATATCGTCAGGGGAGGGATGGAAAATCGTTCAACCTTGGTTCGTTGCCCTTGTTCCGGCCACATCCTTCTTTCGAAGAAACCACCTTGCCCAAGGAGGCAGGTTGGCAAGCACCCGGTAACGGGCACTTTCTTGATGCAATAGTGCCACCATAAACCATTTTAAAAAAATTTAGTCAAGCTTTGCCGCTGTTAAGCAAGCGTTAAGAAGCCTTGGTTATGATAGGGGCAAGGATAAGATTATGGCTATTAACTTTAATGAAAGCACCCAGCAGCAGCGTTTTATCTATAAGCCGCACGAGAGCGAACCTCATGTGTGGGTGATTTTCGAATACAAGACATATAAGGGCCCCAAGGGTGGTTATGATGCCGTGGGTGATTACAGATTGATTGCGACTGACGAAAACCCGGAAGTAACCATCAAAAAGCTGGAGGCCATATGCCGTTTGCTGGATGGTAAACAGCCGCTCGAAAATTTCGGAAATTTGACGGAATCCCGGCTTTTATTTAATATTAAGAAAAAAGAAGATGTAAACGACCCGACAGTTATGACATTCCGTACGCATGATGGTACGGGGGTCTCACAGGAAAATGCGGTGTTAACAGTAGAGAAAGGTGTATTGCATGAGTGATTTTAGTAAAGGTTTTGGCTCAGAAGCTGTTGGAAATCGGGCAGCAACGAGCATTTCCCAAGTTTGCTACGGTGTCTGCGCTGCGTCCAGCGCGCCGCAAGCAGATATGACGCTTGATAATAACAATACATTAGGAATCGGACAGCCTTAATCCAGCTCTCTGTGCTTCACATGCACAGTCAGGGGCGGCGTATGTGTACGTGCCCATGCGGCGATTTGTTCAACCACGTACACTGACCGGTGACGCCCACCCGTACACCCCACAGCGGTAACCAGCTCTTCCTTTCCATCTTCCTGATAGCGCGGGATGACAGTTTCCAGCAGCGTTTTGAAATCTCTCATGAAATCAGCGAAGGCCGGATCGGCAGCGATATAAGCTCCGGCGGCTTTGTCTTTCCCGGTGAGCGGACGCAGCTTCTCCACCCAATAAGGGTTTTGCAGGAAGCGTACATCCATCAGAATGTTTGCTTCAGGGGCGGGGCCGTTTTTATACCCGAAGGATAGCAGCGTTAGTTTCATAGCCGCGCCAGCACGATCGTGAAGCGCGCGCCCTTTACCTTGTTTTTATTGTCCTTGATATTTTCGGCATAGATATGCCCGCCATGGGCTTCCACAATTTGCTGGCAGATGGCTAGCCCCAGCCCGGAATGATTGCCAAAATCTTCATGAAGCGGGCGTTCGGAATAGAAGCGTTCGAAGATATTTTCCAGCTTGCCGGGGGGAATGCCGGGGCCTTCATCTTCGATATGCATTGTTAGCTGGCGTTCCTGCGCATGGAGCGTGATCAGGATAGAGCCTTTCTTGGGTGAAAAAGACAGGGCGTTGGATAGCAAATTGTCCAAAACCTGCATAAGGCGGCTTTCAATACCGGCCACCTTGTAACTGCCATTCCCGTCAGCGGTATATCTGATAGCAATGCTGCCGGCTTTGACAATACGTCCGGGGGTGCGGGCTTTACCGGTTTTACGCTCCAGCCCTGGTTCATAACTATCCAGCAGCGTATGGATCAGAAAATTCATATCCACCGGCAGCAACGCTTCGCGCGACAGCTCGGTATCAAGGCGGGACGCGGCGGAGATATCGCTGATAAGCCGCGACATGCGGTCGGCATCGTGCACGATAATGCCGAGCAGTTTTTCAAGATCATCCTTCTTTTTAACGCGTCCGGCAGTTTCCGCCGCGCTTTTAAGCGATGTCAGCGGGTTTTTTAGTTCATGCGCTACTTCCGCAGCAAAACGCTCGATCCGGTCCATCCGGCTCCACAGCGTTTCGGTCATGTTACGGAGGACGACCGAAAGTTCGCCGATTTCATCATGGCGTTCGCTGAAATCAGGAATGTCGGAACCGCGGGAATGTCCGGCCCGCATGGAGTCGGCGGCGCGGGCAAGCTTTCGTAAAGGGGCTGCGATTGTGCCTGATAAATAAATAGACAGCAAAATGGTGATTAACAGCGTACCCAGAAAGACCCGCATAATATCAACCCACAGCCTTGTGACTTCCTCCTGAATATCGCGGGCTTCACGGGTCATCAGGATGGCACCCAGAATTTGCCCGTCACGGCGGATGGGGGCGGAGGCCGACAGGAACACAATGCCGTTTTCCTGCATCCAGGCGGACAGGCTGATTTTTCCGCTTAAGCCTTCTTCCGCATTGGGATAGTCTGCGGCGATGGCAGTTGCTTCATCCAACTGCGGATAGGCGGGGAGCGGATCGCCTGATGGCATCAATTTCAAAACAAACTTAGCCATGTTTTTAAGGATACGAATGCTCTCCAACTCCGGCTTTCGTTCTTCGGGCCAACGCTGTGGCGGTGGGTTCATGCGGGTGGAATCGCTTAAAAATTCACCATCAGCACTGAAAACAACAATCCGTTTTTCCCCGCCATAGGGGTTCAGGAAGGACCGCGTGGCAAACAAGCTGCGGGTAATGGCTTCCGCTTCCGGGGTTTCCAGTGCGTCATTTTCAAGGGCCCCGGAAATGGCGGCGGCAACCAGCTCAGCATCGCTCTGGAAGGCCTCCAGCTTTGCCGTCACAAGGGTTTTTTGATAATCGCCCAGATACATCATGCCGATCGCCAGAATGATAAGGGCCACGGCATTGACGCCGATAATCCGCACGGTCAGGCCGCTGATGCGCCGCTCCGGGCCGCTCCAGTAAAGGTCTAATATCTGTTCGCCGGGGCCGCGCTTACTCATCGTGATAACGATACCCCGCCCCGTAAACGGTTTCTATGCCGTCAAAGCCGGTATCAACATCCCGGAATTTTTTTGCGCAGGCGCTTGATGTGGGAATCAATGGCCCGTGCATCGCCCGTATTATCGGTGCCGAAGGCGGCTTCCGCCAGATCTTCGCGGCTTTTTACATGCCCCGGCGGGTTCGCCAGTGTTTTGATCAGCAGATATTCTGTAACCGTCAGGCTGACCGTCTGCCCCTTCCACAAACATAAATGCCGAGCATCATCAAGGCTTAAGTTGCTGGCGGGTGTGTCATTCGCCGGGGGTTTTTGATTGGAAGGCTGTGCGGTTTGCGGATGGTGGCGGCGCAGCACAGCGCGGATTCGCTCCAGCAGCAGGCGCTGCGAAAAAGGTTTGGTGATGTAATCATCCGCCCCCAACCGCAGACCAATCGCCTCATCCACCTCATCATCCTTGGATGTCAGGAAAATAACAGGCGTGTCGGATGTATTGCGGAGGCGGGTTAAAACCTCGATCCCGTCCATCCGCGGCATTTTAACATCCAGCACGATTAAATCCGGCGGGGTTTTGAGAACACCTTCCAGCCCGGCTTCGCCGTCATTATAGATGCGGGTGGTATAGCCCTCGGATTCCAGCGTAATGGAAACGGACGCCGTAATATTCCGGTCATCATCAATCAGGGCAATGGTGTGGGCGGTATCAGTCATGACCCTGCCATTATGCCTTTTTGCGGCATTCTAGAGAAGGATTATCTCGCCGTGCTTGTCGCATGTGGGCAGGCAGAAGGGAATAATATCCGTTGCCGCTTGTTCCGGCGTTTTTGTTGCGCCCGGAAAGCCGCCGGGGAAAGCCCCTTGCAGCATTTTGGTATCAACTATGCCGGGGTGAACGGCGTTGATTTTCATGTTGGTTTCTTTGGTTTCTAGTGCGTATGTCTGGGCGAATGTTTCCAGCGCCGCCTTGCTGGCGCAATATGGTCCCCAGTACGCCATGGGCTTTTGTGCCAGAAGCGATGTTAAAAACACACCGCGCGCGGCCGGGGCCGTACGCATCAGTGGATCAACGGAACGTACGAGACGTACATTGCTCATGAAATTGAGCGTCATCACGTTTTCAAATTCTTTAGGGCGGATATGGGTAACGGGGCTTAACGGACCTAACATCCCGGCATTGGCGACCAGAATATCCAGCTTGCCAAATCTTTCTGCCAGAGAGGGGCCGATTTTATCAACTTCATCCAGCTTGCCGAGATCGATGGGCAGTAATGTGGCGCTGCCGCCGATGGCCTGAATACGGTCATCCAGTTCCTCAAGCCCCCCTTGCGTACGGGCGGCGGCAATGATATGCGCACCCTTTTCCGCCAGCTGGAAGGCGATTTCTGCGCCGATGCCGCGTGAAGCGCCTGTGACAAGGGCAATCTGACCATCCAGTGGTTTGGCTGAGGACGTATTCATGGGTGTATATTAACCTTTCGCGCCGCCGGTTTTGCCGCTGCGTTCCTGCAGGCGTGTGACCTTGATGCCGGTCCAGTTGTTTTCATGGTCTTTCAGATCAACCGGGTAATCACCCGTGAAACAGGCATCGCAATATTGCGGTTTATCATTGTTACGGCCCGTTTCACCCATAGCGCGGTAAAGGCCATCGGTCGAGATATAGGCCAGTGAATCCGCGCCGATATAGCGGGCGATTTTTTCGACATTCATCTTATGGGCCAACAATTCCTCGGTCGAAGGCGTGTCAATCCCGTAAAAACAGCTATGCGCAGTTGGCGGTGATGAAATGCGCATATGCACTTCCCGCGCGCCGGCATTGCGCATCATCTCCACAATCTTGCGGGATGTCGTGCCGCGCACGATGGAATCATCGACCAGAATAATTGATTTTCCTTCGATAAAGGCGCGGTTGGCATTGTGTTTCAGGCGTACGCCTAAATGGCGGATTTTATCGGACGGTTCAATAAATGTGCGGCCCACATAATGATTGCGGATGATGCCGAGTTCAAACGGCAAGCCGGATCCTTGCGCGTAACCAATGGCCGAAGGGACGCCGCTGTCGGGGACGGGGATAACAACATCCGCGCCGGGGCAGGGGGCTTCCTTGGCCAGCTCCACGCCGATATTCTTGCGCATTTCATAAACGGATTTACCTTCCATGCGGCTGTCGGGGCGCGCGAAATACACATATTCAAAAATGCAAAAACGGCTTTTGTCGCGAGAGAAAGGGAAATCGCTTTTAATTCCGTCCTTGCCGATTGTAATCATTTCACCGGGCTGTACGTCTCGTACGTGTTCGGCGCCGATAATGTCAAACGCGCAAGTCTCTGATGCCAGTGTATAAGCTTCACCAGAAGCCGTTTCCAGCTTGCCCAGCGCCAACGGACGAATGCCATAAGGGTCACGTACACCGATCAGCTGGTCTTGCGCGATGGCAACCAATGAATAGGCGCCCTCAATACGGCCCAGCGCATCAATCAGGCGCTCCTGTACTGTTTTCTTGGGTGATAGCGCCAGCAGGTGCAAAATGACTTCCGTATCGCTGGTGGACTGAAAAATCGCGCCCTTGCTAACTAATTCGCTACGCAGGATATGTGCATTCGTGAGGTTTCCATTATGTGCCACGCTAAACCCGCCGGAGGATAAATCCGCGTAGAAAGGCTGGATGTTACGCATATTGCCTTCACCCGTGGTGGCGTAACGGTTATGCCCGATAGCGGTATAACCTTTCAGGCGTTCAATAGTGGCGGCATCGCCAAAGGTGCTGTCAACCAGCCCCAGTGCGCGTTTGGAATAAAAACTATCGCCATCATGCGTCACAATCCCGCAGGCTTCCTGACCCCGGTGCTGAAGGGCATGGAGACCGAGCGCGGTGAGTGCTGCCGCTTCCTCATGCCCGAACACGCCGAATACGCCGCATTCTTCATGCAGCTTGTCGTCATCAAAATCAGCGCTATTGAGGGGGCGTGTCATGAGGGGCGGTACTTTCGTTACTTTCAGTGGCGGGAGCAGGAGCTTCTTGTGGTGGTACGGATTCAGGCTGCGGCGGGGTTTTATCCTTGAACAGCTCATCCATTTGCTGACGAAATTCCTCGGTATACCCCTTTTCCGGTGCGGACGCAGCAGGTGCCTGCGGCAAGGATTTTAATATCTCTTCCGGCTTGATACCGCTTTTGATCGCATCTTCAATTTTTTTGGCTGTATCGCCGCCCAGCAGCTTCATTTGTTCCAGTTTCTGGCGGGCGTCCGGCTCAGCTGTTTTGCTCTGATCCGGTGTATCGAAGCTGCCTTCAGGTAGCAGGCCCATCAACCAGCTTGAGCCCATATCCAGATAAATCCGGCTTTTACTGCCGGCAAACCAGTCATCCAGCTTGGTGGGAGAGCAAAGAGTTTCACGGGGATAAAGGCCAATGAAAGAATAACAAACCCCCGGGCAATACCGAATATCACGCCCAGCGTACGGTCAACGGCGCCAAGGCCGATCTTGCGGGCCGTTTCTGCCAGAATATGACTGACAATCGAAAGCACAATCAGAACGCCGAGGAATACAGCGCCGTAGGAAAGGACATCCGCCACAATCGTGTAGGGCACCATGTCGAACAGCTCCGGCACGGGTTCGCCTTCCTTGACGCCCAGCCAGAGGCGGATCATCGGGCTTAACGCCGGACCCGCATAATAAGCGGCGGCCAGCGCACCCAGCGTACCAAAAATCGTCAGAATTTCGCGTATAAAGCCGCGTAAGAAAGAGATGAGGGCGGAGACCAAGAGGACAAGCCCCACAAGAATATCAATGACCATTTTAGGCGTTTTCCATTTGCTTGACTGTCATCAAGAGATAAGGCGTTTTCCGGTAAAAAGCAAGGGGTTAGCCCGTTCCCCCAATATCAGCTGCCAAATCATAAATGTGGTTCAGGGCGCGGGTTTTAATGCCTTCCACGGCGGGGTTGCCGCCCTTATCCTTCTTTTTAAATTGCGGGACGAAGGCTTCGGTAAAGCCGAGCTTTGAAGCCTCCTTAAGGCGTAAATCCGGTTGGCTGACCTGCCTGATTTCCCCGGCAAGGCCGATCTCTCCAAAAAACACGGCTTCCGGCGGCAGGCAGACATTGTTGAGCGCACTGATAAGAGCAGCAGCCACAGCCATGTCAGCAGCGGGTTCGTTAATGCGGATGCCGCCCGCGATGTTGAGGAAGATATCATGGCCCGATAAACGCACGCCGCATCGGGCTTCCAATACGGCGGCGATCATGGCAAGGCGGTTGGGGTCCAGCCCCAGTACGGCGCGGCGTGGAGAGGCCAGTGATGACGGGGCGACCAGCGCTTGTACCTCCACCAGCAAAGGCCGCGTACCCTCCAGCGCTGCTAAAATGGCGCTGCCTGCCACGTTTTGGTGACGCTGGGATAAAAAGAGCGCGGACGGGTTTTCGACCTCGACCAGCCCCTGATGCGCCATTTCAAACACGCCGATTTCGTCAGTCGGTCCGAAACGATTTTTGACGCTGCGCAAGATGCGGAACTGGTGGCTGCGGTCGCCTTCGAAATAAAGGACAGTATCCACCATATGTTCCAGCACGCGGGGGCCTGCTATCTGCCCGTCTTTCGTCACATGACCCACGAAGATCACGGCAATGCCTAAAGCCTTGGCGGAGCGGATGATTTCCTGAGCCGATGTGCGCACCTGTGTCACCGTACCCGGCGCGGAATCGATATGATCGATATACATCGTTTGTATGGAATCAACGATTACCAGAGATGGCGGATTAGTACGGTCCTCCATCGAAGCCACGATATCCCGCACATTAGTGGCTGATGCCAGCAGGGCCGGGGCTTGGCTAAGACCCAGCCGCTCGGCGCGCATACGCACCTGATCCACTGCTTCCTCACCTGAGATATAAAGGCAGCGCGCGCCACCCGTGGCAAGGGCGCAGACGATCTGAAGCAATAACGTGGATTTTCCGATACCGGGGTCGCCGCCGATCAGCGTGGCAGAACCCGGCACCAGCCCGCCGCCCAGCGTACGGTCGAATTCCTTCATTTTACTGGCAAGGCGCGGATATATTTTCTTTTCGCCCGATGATAACGGTACGAAGTCAATCACGCGGCCCTTGGCCCGGCTGCCGCCGCTTGATAACCCCTTGGGCGGCCCGGTTTCAATTACTTCCTCAGAAAGCGTATTCCACTCCCCGCAGGATTCGCATTTCCCCGCCCATTTGCTGGTAACCGCGCCGCAGGAATTGCAGACATAGGATTGTCGTTGAGGTTTAGCCATCTTCTTTATCTGTGCTTATTTAATTTGAATAATATAGAAATCGGGGGCGTACACCAGAATAAAAAACAAAAAGAATTAGCCGATAACCGGTTCCATTTTATCGAGAAAATCAACGATTTCTGTTTCAAGGAGCTGCTTTATATCAGGCCGGTCAGTGGGGATATGCTGAAATTGTTTGTATGCAGGGCCAGTATGGTGGCGTAGACATCATATCTCACAGATTTGCCGCTTTCTTCTTCGTATCCTTGAATTGCATATTCAAGATATTCAGAAGGGACCCCCATAAAATCGGCGTAGATATTTTCAGCATTGCCAGTATGTGCGAAATCGATAAGGCCCGTTGCTGCGTCTTGTTCTCCCATGATATTTGTTATGGTAAAGTTACCATGCGCAATACCCTTTGCCATGTTTGATTGCAGATATGCATTAGCCCGGCGCAGTTTTTCATTTGTTTCGCTCGTCATGGCGTCAACGGGCAAAATTTCGGTGGTGTCGCTTAAATCAATGCCAACAGGTTTTCCCAGATCCATATTTTGTGTGCTGCTATGAAAACGAGCCAGCAGGGCCCCTGCGCTTTTGTAGCGATCTTGGTACAAATCTTTGCTCAAATGTTCCGGCTTGATTTTAGGAAGGCTGGAGCCGCCAACAATTGTCATGGAATATCGTGCCATAAAGTCTTGATGATCAAGTTCTTCAGGCGTTCCTATCAGGGTAGGAACTTCGATATTATCAAGGCCGTGGTCTTGAAAAGATCGCAGCAGAAATACCTCTCTGTGAAACTCTGTAATACGTTTTTTTCTCGGCGTCACTATTTTCCGGCCTAAAATAGAACTTGGTCACGATGTCATCGTGAGCTGCCACAATCCCGGCATCACCTATGCCTAAAGCTTTTCCAGAGTTTTCATGAGGGAATTCATCAGGAAAAGCACTTACAACTTTTGAAAACTCACCGTCAATATTTTTCATAATATAAATTATGGGAAAATTTATAGAATGATGCAAGGCTTTTATCTGAATTATTTTTAGATATTGTGGAGGCAGATAATTAAATTCCCTCGCGCTGCAAGGCCCATTTGATCTGGGTAAGGGCTTGGCTTGCTTGTCCGCTCAGCACAATTTGCAGGGTTTTGCGGGGTTGATTGTCCGGGCCCATGGCAATGGAATCCTCTAAGCTTAAATATCCACCTTCCTGAAAGAAGCGCCAGCCAATGCCGCCCGGCATGCGCACCAATACTTCCTGCCCATTTTGAATGAGAGAGGCACTGCAGCGCGGGTGCAAATGGAAGCGCAGCGCGAAATCAGCAGATTTCATGGGTTTGCCGATGCTGCTTTCCAGTGTTTCCTCGCCGCGCAAATCATGGCCTTTATTACCCAGATACAGGCGGCGGGAATGGATGAACCCGTTAAGGCCTTCATACCCGTCATGGCTGGATTCCGCGAGCTGGTAATCTTTCCCATCCATACGGCGTGTACCCGCCCGGCGGCTTTTGCGGCCCAGTCCGCCATGAGGTTTGATTTCAAAAGCGTTACGTCCATCCATGGTGAGCGTGTTATGTGCGGGCGTTGAGCGCAGAACGGCTTGCCAGTCATGGCTGGTCGGGTGCGTACCGCAATTCACGAACACGGCCTCCCGCCCGTAGAAAAACTCAAAGGCCAGCGGCGCGGCATGGGTAAGCGCATCATGGCCCGGCGGCGGCGCGATACCGGTATCAAATATGACGCATGACCGGCCGAGCGACAGGCGCTCATACCCTGTATGCGGCAGGCTGGCATAGGGCTTGGATGGCAGTACAGCCTGCCCCAGAGCCTGATCGATCAGCGCGGGTTCGGTGCGTTCTGTCTGATGGAAACGGGGGAGCATGCCGCGCCCGGTTCGGAAGAATTTAAGTGCTGTGCCAGCGCGTTCAATCGCATCTTCCAGCGTTTCCGGCGCTGGATATCCGCCGGAGCTGAGCGCCGTGCGGATATCCAGCAGCAGGCGGAATACCTCGAACAACAGGCCGGGGCTGCGGCTGATATGCCCGCCGTCTTTTAAGATCTCGGCCTGCATGGTGTGACCCAGCAGCGTTAAGCCTTCCTCGATCCAGTTTTCACGCCCCTCCAGCGCCAACCCGCTATACAGCAGCCCTTTGATCGCCTGAAAGCCGCAGGCGCCTGATATCCTCGCCGCGCGCGCGCCGCAGAGCGTTTTATGCAGGGTCAGCGCCTGATGTTCCAGCTGGCTGAAGAAAAGATCGCGAAAAGCTTCATCGCCGCTTTCCGGCAGGAAAATATCGGCATGCGCAATCCAGTTCGCCAGCCTTGTGCCCATCACACCGGGGGCGAAGGGGGTGAAGTAATCCGGCATGCGGGCGCTGCTTTTCATGACGCGGCACCAGTTATCAATCAATGTGAATCCGGCGCGCACGCTGTCTTCCCCCGCTACGGCACGCAAGTCAGCCAGCCACGCGAAGCTGTGCAGATGTGTCAGCCACTCGGCGCTCATGCCGGGCGGCATCCAGATATTATGCTGGAACGGGTCGGGGAAGGCATATGTCTGACCGTAATGGGTAAAGGCCCCGCGCATCAGGGCCTCGCCCGCCGCCGCATCCCCCGCCCATAGCGGTGAGGGCTTGACCAGCAAGCGTTCGGGGATGTCGTGCAGCGCCTCCTCCTCCGATCCAGGCCTGAGCGGAAGGGCCTTGCGCCCCCATTGCGTTAAAAATTCCAGACTCATAAGTCCTCAAAGTTAAATAAGGCCGTGAGAGGGGGTTACCCTCTCAGGTTTTTGATATTGCGTGCGTAATGTTCGGGGCCGTCTTTGAAAACGGCTGTGCCCGCCACCAATACATCCGCCCCGGCGGCAATGCATTGTTTGGCGGTATCGGGATTAACCCCGCCGTCAATTTCAAGATCGATTGTCCGGCCCGATGCATCAATCATGGCGCGGGCTTTTTCGATTTTGCCAAACAGCGGAATAAAGCTTTGACCGCCGAAACCGGGGTTGACGGTCATAATCAGGATCAGATCCAGCATATCCATCACGTGCTGAATGCTTTCAATCGGTGTGTGCGGGTTGAGCGATACTCCGGCCTTCACGCCGTGGGATTTAATGGTTTGCAAGGTTCTGTGTAAATGCGGCCCGGCTTCAACATGGGCGGTGATGATATCGGCGCCCGCCTTCACAAAATCTTCAATCAGCGGGTCAACCGGGGCGATCATCAAATGCACATCGAACACTTTTTTTTGAATGGGGCCGCAGGCATTTTTACGACAGGCGCGCCGAAGGTCAGGTTCGGCACGAAATGTCCGTCCATCACATCGATATGAATATATTCGGCGCCCGCGCTATCAATGGCACGCACTTCCTCGCCCAGCTTCGAAAAATCAGCCGAGAGGATGGACGGGGCAATGCGGACTTGCTGTTGGGGCATGACAAATAAACTCAAAATTCACGTGGTTTTCCGATGCGGAATTCACTTTCTTTATAGCAAGAAAGGGCTGCCAGTGTCACGCATTTATGATAGTCTGGAAACTACGATGAATACGACACCTGCCCCGACCGCGCCGCGTGATCCCAATGCCCCGCCCAGCCCGTTCAGTGACCAGCTGAAGGAGTTGCTGGAAGCATTGGAGTGCCTGTACATTCGCAATAACACCAGCGGTCGACGCGGGTTTTCCCAAAAATGGCCGCATGCCGCACCCTATGTTTTCGATGAGGAATTGACGGCCTTTGATGCACAAGGCGTGGAGAGTGATGATCATCGTGCCCGCCGAAAGGAGCTTGAAAAAGAAGCTGAAAAACGCCGGGATGAGCTGATTGAATTTCTGGAAACGCTGGAAGCAAAGTCCGTTCACGATGGCATGTTACAGGTTGAATTCGTGCGCGATATCATGATGCGTTACCGCCGCGACATGCTGCTTTACCTTTATGCTGTGCATATCGTTGATAAATTTGTACCGCCGCCGCCTGTGCCTCAGGCTGAGTCAGAAGAAGCCCAGGGCCAGGTCTGATACAACGTTGCGCTCATCAGGATAACCAGCAAGGCCGCACCCAGCTGGTGCAAGACCGCGACCGGCAGATATACCGCGCTTAACAGTGTCGCAATGCCCAGCCCCACTTGCAGGAATGTCATCAGGATCAGGAATTTAAAGCTGGCCTCGCTTCTTTTTTCACGCAATATCGCGCGGCCCGCATAGATGAAAATCAGGATCATAGTCAGGATCGCCAGCCAGCGATGGACAAATTGCACAACCGGGATATTCTCAAGATAATTTCGCCATTCAGGGTTTAAAAATCCCATTTCCGGCGGGAAGAAACCGCCGCCCATCAGCGGAAATTCGTTATAGACCAGTCCGGCATCCAGCCCCGCCACAAACGCACCCCATGTAATAGTGATGGCCAAAAAACACGAAGGTAAAAGCCCCGTGACGGAACAGGCAGAAATGGGGGTTTTTGCGGGAAGCCGGAAAGGCTCATAGCCTCTAAAACCGTCAAGGCCAGCAGCAGGAAGGCCAGTGATAAATGCGCGGCCAAACGGTAATGGCTGACGGCAGGCTCGGCGATAAGGCCGCTTTCCACCATGTACCAGCCCATCACGCCTTGCAGGGAAAGCAATACAAAAAGCCCGGTGCAGCGCGCCAGATGCCTGCCCAACAGGCGGCCCGTAAAGGCAAAGAACAGCAAAGGCAGAAGGTATATAGCGCCGATCAGCTGGCCCCAGAAACGGTGGAACCATTCCCAGAAGAAAATCTCTTTGAAATCGGCAATCGTCATCCAGCTGTTCTTTAAATGGAACTCCGGGGTCTGAATGTACAGGTCAAACACGCGCTGCCATTCGGCTTCGCTCAAAGGGGGCAGGATGCCGATCAACGGTTTCCATTCCACCATCGACAAGCCCGATTCGGTCAGGCGCGTAATGGCGCCGATCACAATCATCGCCAGCACCGCGCCCACGCAGAAGAACAGCCACAATGCTGTTGCCGGAACGGGTTTCCGTATTTTTGTTGCGCTGCCAGTCATGTAATTTTGATTTCTAATAAAATTCGGAGTATGAATCAAAGGGTAATCTACTTTGTTTGAAAGGTCTTGCATATGGCGCTTAATATCGAGTTTGTTGAAAAACCCTCTTCTTCTTCCGAAATCCTGATTGTGCCTGTGGGCAGTGATAAGCAATTTACTCTGCCGGACGGCATGCTGAAGGCGGAAACGATTGAGTCCATCAAATATAATCTGGAGAGCGACCCTAAATTTAAGGGCAAGCCGGGGGAAACATTCAGCGTGCCCTTGCCCAAGGGGGAAGCATACCGCTCCGTTATTTTCGCGGGCTTTCAAACAGATGCCAAGGATATCCGCCCGACAGCCGTGATCGCTGCCGAAGCGGGCGGCAAGCTCTATCCCGCTCTGAAAAACGCCTGGGCGAAGGCTGCCACATTCGTGGTGACACCTGAATTGCTCAAAAACGAGCAGGACCGCGCCGCCGGGATCGCCCGTATCGGCTTTGGTCTCACCCGCGAAAGCTATGAATTCAAGAAATATAAGGATGAGCCGAAAGATAAAAAGGACGCACCGGTCAAGCTTGAGACGGTGGAATTTGTCACACCGAAAGCAAAAGATGCCACGGAAGCTTACAAACCTTTGAAAGCCTTGGCAGGCGGCGTGTTCTTCGCGCGTGATCTGGTCTATACCGCGCCGAATGATCTGTACCCGGAGAGCTTTGCCAAGATTATCAAGGAAGGCGAAAAGAAGGGCCTGAAGGTTGAGATTTTTGATACCAAAGCCCTCGAAAAAATGGGCGCGAACGGGATTATTTCCGTGGGAAAAGGTTCCGCCAACCCGCCTTACATGGCCGTCATGACATGGAAGGGCAAGAACTGTAAGGAGACTGACCCGCTGGTGTTCGTTGGCAAGGGCGTGACATTCGACAGCGGCGGTATTTCCATCAAGCCCGCCGCGGGCATGGAGGAAATGAGCCGGGATATGGGCGGCGCGGCTGCCGTTACCGGCCTTATGGACACGCTGGCATCCCGCGAAGCCAACGAATATGTGGTGGGTATTGTGGGGCTGGCTGAAAATATGCCGTCCGCGAATGCCGTTAAACCGTCCGATGTTTACAAATCACTGGACGGCAAAACGGTCGAAGTGCTGAATACAGATGCTGAAGGGCGTCTGGTGCTGTCGGACTGCATCACTTACGCCCAGAAGAATTTTAAGCCGCGCCTGATTGTTGATGCCGCGACATTGACCGGGGCGTGCATGGTGGCGCTCGGCAACCGTTATGCCGGGATCTTCGTCAATGACGACAAGGTGCTGCAGAAGCTGCAGCAGGCCGGGACCGCCACGGGCGAAAAAGTTTGGCATTTGCCGCTGGATGATGAATTTGAAGCCGAAGTAAAAGGCAAGAATACCGATCTGAAAAACATGGGTAACGGCCGTTACGGCGGGGCGTCCACGGCGGCGGCGTTCCTGAAGGCGTTCATCAAGGACGATACGCCCTGGGGCCATGTTGATATGGCGGGGCCGGGCATCGACAAGCCGGGTTACGGGGTTGAGCTGTTCAATAATTTCGTTGAACAGCATGAACCGTAAGATCGCGTAAGCCTTATGCCTGAAATTCGTTTTTACCATCTGCAAACCATGAACGCGGAACAAGCCTTGCCGGGGCTTGTTTCCCGCGCTTATGACGGCGGAAAGCGGATTGTGCTGCGCCTGAAAGACGAAGCGCAGGTCAAGCGGGTGGATGATTTGCTCTGGACCTATAACCCGAACAGCTTTCTGCCGCACGGGGCGGAAGGGGGGGAAGGCTGTATCAGGCAGTGCGCCGGAAGATCATCCCGTTTGGCTGACGCTGGCCAATGACAACGCCAATAACGCCGATACGCTGATTACGCTGGATGTATCGGGTGGCGACTGGCCGGACGGGTTTGATCTGATCTGCCTGATGTTTGAAGGGCGGGACGAGGCGTCCTTGAACGCAGCACGCGCGCTCTGGAAAACCTTGCAGGATAAGGGCGCTGACCTGACATACTGGCAGCAGACCGCGCAAGGCGGCTGGGAAAAGAAGCAGTAATAATCTTATTTCTTGTTTTGAACCTGACCGGGGGCCGGTGCGGCGGCGATCTGGTTACGGCCATTGTGCTTGGCGCTGTAGAGGGCAGAGTCAGCCCGGCTGATAAGGTTTTCAATGGTTTCCCCCCGGCAGATGCTCTGCCGCCCCGCCGGATAGCGTAATACGGCCCAGCTTTTCGCCGGTAGCGCGGTTGATAAGATCCTTGTTGGCAACGGCAAGGCGCAGGATATCCCCCACCTTCATGCCGCCGTTCAAATTGGTTTCCGGCAGGACAATCGCAAATTCTTCGCCGCCGTAACGCGCGGCAAAGTCACGGCCCTTGATGCCGTCGGTCAAGGTGCGGGCGACGAGGCGCAGAACCTGATCCCCCACCTGATGGCCGAAATTGTCGTTAAAGCTTTTGAAATGGTCGATATCCATCATCAACAGGGTAAAGGCCTGCCCGGTGGCGGCTGTTTCAGTGATAATGCGCTCGATCTCCACATCAAATGCCTTGCGGTTGCCGAGACCTGTCAGTCCGTCAGTAAAGGCTTCACGCCGGACGATTTCAAGATCGCGGCGGAGTTCGTCCATTACCTGACTGGAGCGCGAGAGTTCTTTTTCCAGCTTCTGGTTATGGGCCATCATATCCTGCGTGCCCATCATGATGCTGCTGAGGATGTTTTGCATGTCTTCGGAATTGACATCACCCTTGGCGATGCGTTCCTTCATGCCTTCCAGCGTGACGTTATAACGGTTGGTGGCTGTCTGCACGCTGGTTACTGTGCCGCTCATGCCTTTAATGGTTTGCTGGATTTTATCCCCGGCGGTGCGCACGGTTTCATTCTCGCGCGACTGGCTTAAATAACGCTGGTAAATTTCGCGGCAATCTTCCTGCGTAATGTCGCCCGTCTCTTCCAGTGTTTCCAGCGCGTGGACGACTTCCGGATTGGACTGCGCGTAGTACACGTACCACAACTCATAATTTTCCGGCGTGGCGGGCAGCTTTTCCTTGCCGAGGCGCTCCAGCACCTCATGAGCTATTTTGTTTGATTTATCCAGAAGGGATTCCAGCGCCACAATAAATAATCCTAAAAAAATTATAGCCAGTCTAACAGGGTTAAGCGATTGATAAAACCGAAAATATACCTAAAGCTTCACAAGCATAATGGCATGGATGACATTAACGAAGTCCTAAAATGGGTTTGATTTTGTCGAGATTTTCCACAACCTGCCAGAGAGGATGCACGTCACTATTCACAAATTTTTCCGCCATTGTGTAATCCATGAAGCTCAGCAGATGATCCCAATATCCAAACGTGTTCAAAATGACGATGGGTTTTTCATGATGGCCTAGTTGCTTCCATGTAATGACCTCGAATAATTCCGCCAGCGTACCCATGCCGCCCGGCAAGATCAGAAAGGCATCCGAGAGATCCTGCATCATGGCCTGACGTTCATGCATGGTTTCAACAATATGATTGGTGGTAAGCCCATTATGAAGGCTTTCGCGTTTCATCAGGAATTCCGGCATGATACCGGTTACTTCGCCGCCGTTTTCCAGCGCGCCATCGGCTACAGCCCCCATCAATCCGTTATGCCCGCCGCCATAAACCAGATGTTTGCCGGATGCGGCAATCACGCCCCCCACATCGTGGGCTTCCTGCAAATAACGGGCATCCACCCGGTTGGATGATGCACAAAAAACACAAATGGAATGAACAGGCTCGGAATTCACAAATATATATATATCTTACAAAGCAAGCTTCGGATAGGGGAGTCTATGCCGCGATGCGGAAAGGGTTTAGTTTGGCAAGCGGATCCATCAGCCGTTCCAGCATGGCGGGTTCGGGTTTGGGTTCAGGCTTAGGCGCAGCTTCTGCCAGTTTCTTTTTCAATTCCTCAACGCCCTCAAAGGCGGGTATCTCTTCCTCTTTCGGGGTAAGGCCACGGAAGGCCGGCACGGTATCGGCAGCCATTTCGCATTCGGCGGCGCATTTTTTAATGTCGACCATTTCGGCTGCCAGCGACTGATCCAGCTCGCTCATCACCTTGTCATACACATCGCCGCTGGAGGTATAATGGGCATCCAGATTGTCCTGATTACGCTCCATCTCAATCACGGCCTGTTCGGCGGCGGCGATCTGGCGGCCTGTGTTATCGTGTTTCATCGGGTCGGCAATCAGGAAGCGTTGCAAATCACCCGTATCGAATTTTTGCCAGTCGAAATTCGATTGCGGCGCATTGCCGTCTTTGGACTGACTGGCATCATGAAGCGCGGCCAGAGCCTGGTCGAGAACCAGAGAAATTTGTTCGTTTGAACATTGCGAGGAAACGTTGCTGACAGTTGTCCAAATTGTACCAATACAGGTGGGGTCGCACGCCAGAACAAAATTAGTTGCCTCACAGGGTTGCCCGGGAAAGAGCTGTTTTGCCATATGCCAAGGGTTAATGCCGTTGGCTTTGGCAGCGTTCATGATGGCTTCGCCCGCTTCAGCTTTGGCGGTTTCCATGGTGTCTTTAAACGCAGCTTTGGTCTGGTTGATTTGGCTGCGTACCGAGCTGGTGTTTGTCAGGTCGTTTTGCTGCAGGTTGGCTGATTTGGAAATATCTACCGTATTTTTATGAACGATGGGTATGGAAACCTGCGGCTTGCCTTCCATCAGGGCTTCGTAGAAATTGTTGCCGATTTTCGAAGGCTGGAACGATAGCAATGGGCTGGTGAACAGGGACGGCCCCATATCCATGATATTACGGGACGTTACATCGGTCGCCTTATGAAAGCTAACGCCTAATGCCACTGTTTATACACACCTTAACTCTATACC
The DNA here is from genome assembly GCA_021208265.1 of Alphaproteobacteria bacterium. GTDB lineage: Bacteria > Pseudomonadota > Alphaproteobacteria > Micavibrionales > Micavibrionaceae > JAJOJU01. The sequence continues at coordinate 44,632 of JAJOJU010000053.1, forward strand.
CATTACGCCCATCATACTGTGAGCTTGCTTTAAGGATACATTAGGGATGGTTAAGGAATGCCTAATTTAATTGACATAACATGTAAATTTATTATAGTCTTTCAGAACATAATCCGGCAGAGGAAATAAAACATGTTCTTGAAAAAACAGCGCCCTGAATCGACAGAGGAATTCATCCGCCGGCTTCGGTCAGAACATGGCAGCTACACAGTGCAGGCTGTCCCTTCCAGCCGGCGGGGTTGGGGCGGCGATGCTGTTAAGATATATCATGTCAGCCCCGATGAAAGCGGTAAATTCAAAGCGCAATGGGTTGAAAACATGCCCAAGGGGATGACGATAGAGTCCCTGAGAGAGGCGTTCAGGGACTACGCCTCCGCACGGGCCATCAGCCTTCAGGCCGAATTTCCGGGCACAACCGGGCCGGATGTCTGCCGCGTTTACAATCAATCCTACAGTGTTTCCGGCCTTAATCAGTTTCAGGTATTTCTGGGCTAAACCCTTATTGCAGCCCCACCCGGCGGTAGCTGAACGCTTCGGCGATATGGGTTTTGGTCAGAATTTCCGGCCCTTGCGCGCTGTTCAGGTCAGACAGATCGGCAATGGTGCGGGCCACCTTCAAAATGCGGAAATAGCCACGTGCTGATAATTTGGCGCTTTCCGCCATTTTGTTGAGCAGTTCGCGGGCATCTGTTTCTACAGGAATAATTTTTTCCAGCGTATCGCCTTTTAAATGTGCGTTGAGCTGTAGACCATCCAGCCCCAGGGCTTCAAACCGGGCGGTCTGTATTTCCCGGGCACGGGTGACGCGGGCGCGCACGGTTTCGGATGTTTCGCCCGTACCGGCGAGTCCTAAATCGGCAATGGAAACGGCAGGAACATCGACCTGCATATCGATCCGGTCAAGCAAGGGGCCTGATAGTTTGGCCTGATAATCCCCCCCGCATCGGGGGGCTTTGGTACATTCCAATGACGGATCACCCAGATGCCCGCAGCGGCAGGGGTTCATCGCGGCAATCAACTGAAAACGCGCCGGGAAGCTGACATGCGCGTTGGCGCGGGCAATCACGGCTTCACCTGTTTCCAACGGCTGGCGCAGGGATTCCAGCGTGGCGCGGGCAAACTCCGGCAGCTCGTCCAAAAACAATATGCCGTTATGAGCAAGGCTGATCTCGCCCGGTTTTACCTTATGCCCGCCGCCGACCAGCGCAGGCAGGGAGGCGGAGTGATGCGGATCGCGGTAGGGCCGGGCTTTGATCAGCCCCCCTTCCGGCAGTGTTCCGGCCAGTGAGTGGATCATGGATATTTCCAGCGCCTCGCGCGGGGAGAGAGGCGGCAATACACCCGGCAGGCAGCTCGCCAGCATCGATTTCCCCGATCCCGGCGGGCCGATCATCATTAAATTATGCCCGCCCGCGGCGGCAATCTCGATCGCGCGTTTGGCGGTTTCCTGTCCCTTTACTTCCGAAAGATCAGGCGCTAACCGTTCAGCACTGATACTTTCGGCCTGTGCTTGTTTTGCCGGGCGGCTCAGCAATTGTGTGCCCTTTAAATGGTTGATCAACTGCAACAGGGTTTGCGGGGCCAGTATTTCAATTTCACCTGCCCATGTGGCTTCTCCACCGCATTCCGCCGGGCAGACAAGGCAGTTATCATTGGCGGAGGCATGCATGGCGGCGGGCAAAACGCCCGCCACAGGCCGGATCGATGAATCCAGCCCCAATTCCCCCAGTACCAGCATGTTCGCCAGATCCTCGCGCGGCAGGATTTCCATCGCCCCCAGCACGGCCAGCGCAATGGGCAGGTCAAAATGGCTGCCTTCCTTAGCAAGATCCGCCGGGGCCAGATTAACCGTCAAACGCTTGGCAGGCAGGGATAGGCCCATGGAGTGCAACGCTGCCCGCACTCTCTCGCGGCTTTCCGCCACGGCTTTATCCGGCAGGCCGACGATGGTAAAAGCCACCGTGCCGGATGTAATCTGTGCTTCCGCCCAGACAGGTTTGGTTTCCACCCCTTCAAATGCCACCGTGCCAACACGCGCGACCATAATGCTTCCTTCTCAACCTTGGATATACGGGTTTTATGGCATGGATTTCCATTTTGGCAAAGGGTGAAATAGCCTCCCGGATAACCTTTTCATGTGTTTTTTGCCAAAGAAACCGGCCTGTTAATAATTTATTCACCTTTCCCCGCTAAGGATGATCATAACAATATATAAAAAACCCGTGTGGAGCTTAAAAATCATGAATGACCAATCTCTCGCCCTGTTGATCAACCGTTTGGAATTACCTCTGGTGGTGCGCGACCTGATGGAGCAGGAAGGGGTCTTGGCAAGTGACATGGGTTACACTTTACACGTTGTTTTGAGCGATATGCGGCCCGATACGGCTTTGCTGGCGATTGCGGCCACGGCGCAAATGCTGGTGGGCGGCATGAAAAATCCGTCCCCCGGTGATGCGGTTCTGCATGGATTATGCGCACGGGTGATCGAAGATTACGCACCGCGCTGGATGGCGACTTACGGCAATGAGGATGCTGTGCAGGATTTCCTGTTAGAGATTTTCGGGCGTGTGGAAAGCGATCTGCTGAGCCTTCATGATCTGCTGAAAACAGCATCCGCCCTGCAAAAAGATGAAAAAATTGCCAAAATCCTGAACGTGCTGGAAATTCAAAGCCGCGCGCAGGCCGATGTGGTGTCAGAATTTCTGAATCTGATGGAATGCGAATTCATGCAAGGCGAAACGTTATTCCCCGCTGAAGGCAAGCTGGTGTTCAGCGATATGGATGATGAAGAATATTCCGATTTCGAAATGGATGTCTGCCGTTATGGTACGCCGGGCCGCTTGAAAGCCTCGGCATCATCAGCCTCAACGCGCAATATCATTAACTTCCCGGTTTACTACTAAGCCTCAAGCGGCTTTCGCCAGCATAGGTCCCAGCTTTTTGCCGCCTAGAATATGCAGGTGGTAGTGGGGCACTTCCTGCCCGCCATTAATGCCGGAATTGCTGATGGTGCGGAAACCGTCCAGATTAAGCGCCTGTTCCTCGACAATCTTGGCGACTGCCATGTAAAACGCTTTAATTTCGCCTGCGCCGGCGTTCAGGCCGAAATCTTCCACCGTTTTATACGCCCCCTTAGGAATCACAAGAATATGCACAGGCGCTTGCGGGGCGATATCGTTAAACGCCAGTACGTGGTCGTCCTCATAAACCTTCTGGCACGGAATTTCCCCGCGCAGAATTTTGGCAAAAATATTGTTCGGATCATAAGTCATGGCGAGTTTTCCTTGAATTTTTGGCACGTATTTACTAAATACACTTCATGCTTATAACAATGCTGAAGGCAAAAATCCACCGGGCGGTCGTTACGCAATGCGATCTGAACTATGAAGGTTCGATCTCGATTGACCGCGACTGGCTGGATGAAGCGGGTATTTTACCGTTTGAACAGGTAGATGTCCTGAACATCAATAACGGCGCGCGGTTTACAACTTACGCGATCGAAGCGCCCCGCGGATCAAGAGTGATAGGTATCAACGGCGCTGCGGCGCGCCTCGCGCAGAAAGATGACCTCGTGATCATCTGCGCTTATGCTACGATGGAAGATACAGAAGCCAAGGCGTTTCAGCCTAAAGTCGTGCTGATGTAGCTTGCTAGCCTTGTATACGGCTGGCCTTTTCTTCAATGCCGCTTATGCCCATGCGATTTTCAAGAATTTGCAGGACTTCATCGGGTTGTATTTCGTGCTGGCTCAGCATCACCAGCAGGTGAAAAACGGAGTAGTGCAGAATATAGACCCCGGTCATCGCTTTGCTAACCGTCGCCAGTACCGCCTCCTTCAGTTCGCGGTTCTTTTTTAAACTGCACGGCGTTAGCGGCGATCACCAGCAGGACGATCAGAATATAAATCTGCGACCCCGTCAGAATGAACGCATTGCGATCGGCTTTAAACAGCGCGAAGAAAAAAGTGGCGCTCATAAAACCAGGTAAATAAATAGACAAAGGGCAGGGCGATAATCGACCCTTTAATGACCCGCGGGTCGCGTATCCACTCCGTGACTCGCGGATCGTTAAACAACTGCCCGGTTAATAAAAAAAGAGAAGCTCCTTGTAAAACCTTTCCCTTATTTTAATTAAAGGTATTGTAAAAAACTGACCTTTGCACTGAATTTTATTTATCCAAAATAAAAAAATTTATTATATTAATATGAAGCCCGTGCTTCATCAAGCATTTTTTCACTAAATTTTTTTAATGCATTTCCCATGGACACTTGTTGCCGTTATGGTAGCCCTGAACCTATCGGCAGCAGACAACACGACCGCGCTACCCCTCAGTTTATCGGATGAGCCTGCGAACAGCTGGGACCCCCCATACCGATGGATTAATTGAAGAGCGGCTGGAGCGCATTACGCTTCCTTTTGAAGCGAAATACAACGCTAAGGTGCGTACGTACCTTAAAGACTATTTGGTTAACGGTTACCGACAGACGGAAGATATTCTCGGACGGACTGTCATGTACTTCCCGATTTTTGAACACTACCTTACGATTTACGGACTTCCAAAAGAGTTAATGTACCTTGCCATTGTAGAATCAGCACTGGATCCAACTGCTAAATCGCCGGTGGGTGCTGCCGGTTTGTGGCAATTAATGCCGCACACCGCTCGCCAATATGGGCTAAGAGTGGATGGGGCAGTAGATGAGCGTTTTGATCCTTATCGTTCTACCGAAGCTGCCGTGCGCCTGTTGGCTGACCTGTACAAAGATTATCGCGACTGGCGGTTAGTCAGTGGTGGCTTACAACTGTGGTACCGGTAAGTTGGATCAGGTGATGAACGCGTAGGTTCCAAAGATTATTGGGATTTAGAGAATTACCTGCCTGCGCAAACGCGTCACTATGTACCTGCCTTTGTTGCAGCAGCTTATGTGGTACATTATCAAAATCACCACGATTTGAAACCGACCTATCCGGCACTTAACTTGCGTGAAACTCGGGTGTTGAAGGTATATCATGCGCTGAGTTTTCAGGAAATTGCTTCGGCATGTGGCTTGGCTCCATCAACGATTGCAACTTTAAATCCAGGCTATCGCCTGCGGTCAGTGCCAAAGAGTCCGAAAGGTCAGTTTTTAATTTTACCTGCGAGTGCCGTATCCAATTTCAAAGAATATATGGCTGGTAAGAGTAGTGCCAAAGTAATTGCAGCAACTCCTGCTAATAAGGTTAAAAGTTCCTACGTGGTGGCAAAAGGTGATCGACTGGCAACACTGGCAACGCTATTCAAGTGTAGCGTGGAGGATATTATGAAATGGAATGGCTTAACTGAACCGGAAGTCTTTGTGAATCAGGAATTGATTGTGTATTTACCAAGTGAAGTCTTGAATAAACGAGCATAGCATTTTTACACAATAAAACCAAACGTCGCGTAAGCATCAGGGGAGCTTGCGCGGCGTTTTATATTTAAAATTAAAGGGCTTTAGTGGATAATAAAAAGCCTTCGACTCCAAAAGCCGAAGGCTGCGTTACACCCATAAAGAGCACGGCTGTTGTAGCCGTAACTCCCCCTTGTGCCCAGTAAAACTTTTAATTGCTGAAAGGTCAGCAACTTTTTATTTGAGTTTAAATGTTTGCCTTCGCATTATTTGAAATTGGAGATCAACACCATTTTCCATATTTTTAGTTACGAGATGTCTGCCTCAGTTGGTTTAAAATAATTGCTTTACT
>JAJOJU010000035.1 GCA_021208265.1 Alphaproteobacteria bacterium
GCGGTGCACGGCGGTGACGACCTCCACATCCGGGTTTTCGAGATAGGCATCGAGCAAGGCTTGCAGGGCGGTTACGGGTGTGAACGGCGCATCGCCTTGCAGGTTTAAAAGGAAGTCAGGTGCATCAGGAAGCTGTTTGGCGGCGGCCAGAACGCGGTCGGAACCCGTGGGGCAATCAGGCGAGGTCATCAAACATTCCACGCCAATCTCGCCGGCATGGTTTTTAATGCGCTCATCATCGGTGGTTACATAAACGCCTGTGCCGGGGAAATCAGCGGCGGCTTTGCGCGCCAGTTCCACCACGCGGGCCAGCATCGTTTTTCCGGCCAGCATGGCCAAAGGTTTTCCGGGAAACCGCGTTGAAGCATAACGGGCGGGAATGATAATGGCTGTTTTCATACCTTACTCCGCTTTTGGTTTCGCCCACCACGTATAGGAAATCAGCGGGGAAATGCCGGAGAGTTTCTCGGGGCGCTCAATCGTGTTCCAGTAAGCGATCCGCCATTTCGGGTAATGCCACATGGGGATCACGTAATGCCGCCACAGCAAAATGCGGTCAAGCGCACGGGTTTTGGTGACGAGATCCTCGCGGGATTTTGCCTGAATAATCTGCTCGATAATATCATCAATGACAGGGTCTTTAATGCCGATGATGTTGCGCGAGCCTTGCATATCGGCCTTGGCCGTGCTCCAGAAATCACGCTGTTCATTGCCGGGGGAATCTGACTGGCCGAAGGCGCCGATCGTCATATCGAAATCAAACCCGTTCATGCGGTTTTGATATTGCGCGGCGTCCACCACGCGGAAAGACGCTTCCACGCCGATGCGCTTTAAGTTTTGAATAAAGGGCAGCACCCATTTTTCGAATTGCGGATTGGCATCGATAATCTCGAATTTAAGCTTCACGCCGTCCTTCTCGCGGATTCCGTCCGCCCCGATTTTCCAGCCCGCTTCATCCAGCATTTGCGTGGCGGTGCGCAGGTTAGCGCGGTTATTGCCCGTGCCGTCATTCACCGGCGGGGCGTAGGTTTTGGTGAAAACTTCGTCCGGGATTTTACCGCGAAACGGCTCTAAAATGGCAAGCTCGGCGGCGGAGGGGAGGCCGCTTGAGGCCAGCTCGGAATTTTCAAAATGGCTGTCGGTGCGGGTGTAAGCGCCATAGGCAAACTGCTTGTTCGACCATTCAAAATCAAAGGCGTAAGCCAGGGCTTCCCGCACTTTCGGGTCGGCAAATACCGGGCGGCGGATGTTATAAACGAACCCTTGCATCCCGGCGGGGCGGGAGTTTTCAATCTCCGCCTTTATCAAGCGTCCGTCTTTCACAGCCGGAACATCGTAAGCATTTTCCCACAATTTGGCGGTGTTTTCGCTGCGCACGTCGTAATCATCACCCAGGAAGGATTCGAGGGCCACGTTATCATCGAGGAAATAGTCGTAGCGCAGCGTGTCAAAATTATAAAAGCCTTTGAAGAAGGGAAGGTCTTTCCCCCACCAGTCATCACGGCGCACATATTCGATGGAGCGGCCGGGATCAACCTTGCCCACCTTGTAAGGCCCGCTTCCCAAGGGTGGTTCCAGCGTGGTTTGATCGAAGGTTTTACCCTCCCAGAAATGCTTGGGGAGGATCGCCATCTCGGCAATAATCAGCGGCAGCTCGGCATTTCCCTTCACCGCAAATTCATATTTCACGCGCGATGGGCTTTCGGCGGTAACGCTCTTCACATCGCCGTAATAGGCCTTGAAGAAGGGCTGGCCTTTATCGTGGAGGGTGTTGAACGTCCACACAACATCATCCGCCGTGATGGGTTTGCCATCAGCCCATTTGGCTTCCGGGCGCAGGTTGAAAGCGACCCATGAACGATCCTCCGGCACCTCGATGCTTTCCGCGATCACGCCGTAAAGCGAGAAGGGCTCATCCCAGCTGTTCATCATAAGGCTCTCGTAAACAAGGCCGGAGCGGATGAAGTTTTCAGCCAAACCGGCAGCGGGCGTGCCCTTCACGATAAAGGGATTGAGCGAATCGAAAGAGCCGATCGCGGCTTGTTTCAGCGTACCGCCCTTGGGGGCGTTTGGGTTCACGTATTCCACATTCTTGAAATCCGCCGGGTATTTCGGATCGCCATGCAGGGCGATGCCGTGTTTGGGGGTAACGCTGGTGGCGGGTGCCTCCGCGGCCGGGGCTTCTTCCTGCGCCAGCGCGAAAGAGGGGATCAGAACAAGAGAGAGGAGGGTGAGAAGAATGTGTCGCATGGGAGTCAGTTTTAAATGGTTTCAAGGGGGGTGTAAAATGCTTTTACCGGGGTTTTCACCACTTAAACCCCTTCATCACATAATCAGGCTTATGGGGCTGGGATTTAACGAGCGCCTCCAGCTTGGCAAGGTCAGCCTCTTCCGGCTTGTGATCCATCCGCAGTTCCTCCCAGTGAATGCCCACCACATTCCAGATGCCTGCAATGCCGAAACGGTTCGCCCCGGCGATGTCGGTATGCAGGGAATCGCCGATCGCCGCGATGCGGGATTTGTCAGGATGGCCGAGCAGTTCGTGACAGCGCTCATAAACGGGTTCATGCGGTTTGCCGTGATAAACAACCCGCCCGCCCATTTGCTCGTAAAGCAGGGCGAAAGTGCCCGCGCATTCGAATTGCTCTTCGCCGATATTCACCACCAGATCAGGGTTCGCGCAGATCATGGGGATAGCGCGAGATGCCGCAAATTCCAGCTGGCGTTTCAGCAGATCAACAGCGCTGGGGCCGGTGCCGGGGATGGAATTTAAAATGAATTCCGCCCCTTCCGGGCCATCGGTAAATTGCAGGTTTAAATTTTCTAGATCTTCCTGAAAATTCTTGCCGATAAACCAGCATGCTTTGCTGCGGAATTCAGGCGTGTTCAGATGTTCATACGTCGCCTCGCCGGAGGTGACGATGTGGTCATACAGCCTTCGTGATATGCCCATATATTTCATATGTTCTACCGCGCGGACGGCAAGGCGCGGGGAGTTGGAGAGAAGGCATATCTGCTTTCCGGCCTTTCTCAAGGCGTTAAGCGTTTCAATCGTTTCCGGGAAGGGGCGGATGCCGTCATGAATTACCCCGAATATATCGATGATGAAATGATCATAAGCAGGCGCGATTTCAGAGAGGCGTTTGATCATGCGCGGTTTGTTTTATAATTGGGTATGTAAGCCCCCTTCAGGTCAGGACGACCAAACAGGTAACCTTGCCCGTTATTGGGGCCGAAGGGCAAAAGCTGGCGCAGCTGGGCTTCGCTTTCAATGCCGGAAAGAATGACGGCAATGCCGTTGCCTTCCAAACGGCTTTTAAGGCGCGTGAGGGGAGCGGCATCACTCTTGTTTTTAAATAGGCTTGCGCTCATCTTCACGGCCTTGATCCGGTAATGCATGAATTCCTCAATATTAAGTGCCGGAGGCGGGACATTTATATTATCGAGCGAGAATGAGCAGCCTAAACGTGCCAGGCCTTCCATCACCTTGCGTGATCCGGAATCCAGCGCGCGGAAGGCATCATAAGGGATTTCAAAGATCACGCGGCTTATCAAATCACGGTTTTGTGAAGCGAAGGGCAGGAGTGATCGCATAAACCCGGCATCTTTCAATGTTTCTCCGGCGATATTCAGGAAAAAAGGTGGCAAGTCAGAACGCGGGGCTGATTTTATCAGATCAAGGCAGCGGACCAGCATAAGGCGGTCGAGCAGCTTGCCGTGCGCGCCAAAACGGCGGGCGGGGATGTATGTACCGGGTTTGGCGCGCAGGCGGGCGAACATTTCGAAATACCGGATTTGCCGTGTCGGCAGGCGCACGATGGGCTGCACAAATACCTCAATTGAATTTGTGCTGATCGCATGATCCAGAAGTTCGGCAATCACGATATCGCTATAGCCCGAATCTTCGCTTACGGGGCTGGGGTTGGTGTTGGCAGCCGGGGCCGGGCTGTTGAACAGGTCATTATAACGGCGTTTATGAGCTGGTTTTATAGCGCGCAAAACGGGTTTGGTATTCAGCGGCTTACTCAGCGGAATGGGCTGCAGAGCGCTGTTTTCTTGTTTAAGGGCGGAGATATCTTTTTTCAGGATATTCAACGCGGTGTCATATCTTTCCAGCGTTTCAGCGAAGCTTTTGCCATCTTTTTCCAGCTTGCGGATTTTGAAGGTGTAGATTTTTTCCCAGTTAAAGCGGCGCTTGTTTTCGGTAAGCCAAAGCCCGGAGAACAGGGTCATAAAAAACAGAATCAAGGAAGCTTCCGGCGAGAAAGCGAACGCAGCGGCGCTTAAGGCAAAGCCACTGCCAAAACACAGCCAAACTTGTGTATGATCATTTCTTCCGGATGCCATGAAAATGAGTTTAATTCTATGCCCGCATATGGGCAAGCCCTGCCTTCAGATACCCCCAGCCTGTGATGGCTGTGATCAGGGCGGCAACGCATAGTAAAATCTGCCCGGCCAGAAGGGTATAGGGCAGCACAGGGCCGATAATCAGCAGCCCCAGAGCCAACATCTGCGTGGCTGTTTTCCATTTTGCAAGTTTGGTGACGGGCATTTTCACGTTATGTGGTCCCAGATATTCCCGCAGGCCCGATATCAAAAATTCCCGTGTCATGATGGCCAGCACGGCGATAAGCCATAGGCCTTCCAGCCGCCCGAATGCGACCAGCAGCACCAGCAGGCAGCCCACCAGAATTTTATCGGAAATGGGGTCAAGGAAGGTACCGAATGGGCTGGTGATTTTGTATTTCCGGGCAAGCCATCCATCCAGAAAATCAGTGATGGCGGCGATGACATACAGCCCGAAATTGAGCCAGATTACCCAGCCGCCAGCTGTCGTCTCGAAGAAGAACAGGGCTGTCATCGGGACGATCAGCAGAATGCGAAGAACGGTCAGGGCGTTGGGGATATTTTGCATGGGGCTAGCTCTTGAAATAGATAATACCCACCCCGGCGAAAATCAGCAACCCGCCCAGCGCTGTATGCAGATTAACCTGAACGTCACGGTACAAAAGCCAGGCGAACAATATCGTGAAAACCGGGTAGGTGATTTCAATCATATTGGCCATAGACGCATTTTTTCTGCGTAATCGCCATATAGATAAAAAAGATACCCATCGTGGTGCTGGCCGCCACAAGGCCCAGATTAAGCCAGATCTTGGGGTTTGCCTGCAGTGCTTCCATGCCGGGTTTCAACGTGCCGAAGCAAAGGCAGATAGCGCTGTAAATAACAACGCCGATGATCCCTTGCGTAAGAACAAAGAAAGATGTGGGCAGATCATCTTTCACTACGCGTTCGCTCAAGGCATAACCGTAACCCCACAGAACGGAGGCCGCCATTGCGTAGTAAAACCAGCTCATTATATTTTAATATCAGGCGTTCGCAGCCGCTTTGGATTTGGCGCGCTCAGCTTCCGGATCACGCAGAACATAGCCGCGGCCCCAGACCGTTTCGATGTAGTTGTCGCCATCCGTGGCATCCTGAAGCTTTTTGCGCAGCTTGCAGATGAATACATCGATGATTTTCACTTCAGGCTCGTCCATACCGCCGTAAAGGTGGTTGAGGAACATTTCCTTGGTGAGGGTTGTGCCCTTACGCAAAGAGAGAAGCTCCAGAATGCCGTATTCCTTGCCGGTGAGGTGCAGCGGGCGTTCGCGCACTTCCACAGTACGTGTATCAAGATTGACCACAACTTCGCCCGTTTTGATCGTGCTTTGCGAATGGCCTTGAGAGCGGCGCACAATGGCTTGGATACGGGCGACCAGTTCACGCTTGTCGAACGGCTTGGTCAGGTAATCATCCGCGCCGTAGCCAAGACCTTTCAGTTTGTTATCAAGCTGCGTCAGGCCGGAGAGAATCAGAATCGGTGTTTCCACTTTCGAATCACGCAGGGCCTTCAGAACGTCATACCCATCCATGTCGGGCAGCATCAGGTCGAGGATGATGATGTCGTAATCATAGATCTTGCCGAGGTCGAGGCCGTCTTCGCCAAGGTCAGTCGTATCAACGACATAGCCTTCTGATTTTAGCATCAGTTCGATGGATTTGGCGGTGGAGGTATCGTCTTCGACAAGCAGAACGCGCATGATGAATTGCCCTTTTATTTTTCGTGTTTATTGTTATTTGCCATTTTTAGCATTTTGTTAATCTTCATTAATATTAACAAAAATTAACAACGGCGGCAAATTCTTTAATCGGTTTAAAAAACTATATTCCACATTCCACAAAAAAGGCGGGCTTCAGGTACAATATAAAAATGGACCGTCTCGCTGAAAAAGCTGCCGCTGCTGCTCTCCTGCTTTCCGACCGGGAAGTTTACGGGCGTGTGACCAAAATATTGGGATTATTAGTTGAGATCGCCGGGTTCGGCGATACGCTCTCGATTGGGTCTATCTGTCATCTCAAAGCTACCGATGGGCGGGATATTCCGTGCGAAGTGATTGGCTTTAAGGATAACCACGCGCTGTTGATGCCCTTCGGCACGCTGGAAGGCGTGGGGCTGGGGTGCCGCGCGGTGGTACAGAATCATGAACCTGTGGTCCGGCCGGATGACCGCTGGTTGGGCCGGGTCATCAACGCGATGGGCGAACCGATTGACGGTAAAGGCCGCCTGCCGCAGGGCGGGCACCCCATTCCGCTTCGCAATAAACCGACACCGCCGCATGCGCGCGTAAGGCTGGGGCCGCAGCTTGATTTGGGTGTACGGGCGATGAACACATTCCTTGCCATGCGTCAGGGGCAAAGGATGGGGATTTTTGCTGGTTCCGGTGTCGGAAAATCTGTCCTGCTTTCCATGATGGCGCGCTATACGGCGGCGGATGTTTCGGTGATCGGCCTCGTGGGGGAGCGCGGGCGTGAGGTGCAGGAATTTATTGAGGATGATCTAGGGCCGGATGGTCTGGCCCGCTCGGTTGTTATCGTTGCCACGGGGGATGAACCTGCCCTTATGAGAAGACAGGCGGCGTATCTTACGCTTTCAGTCGCCGAATATTTTAGAAACGAGGGCAAGCAGGTGCTGTGCCTGATTGACTCCGTCACAAGATTTGCCATGGCGCAGCGCGAGATTGGTTTGAGCGCGGGCGAGCCGCCCACCACGAAAGGTTATCCGCCCACCACCTTCGGCGAACTAGCCCGGCTTTTGGAGCGCGCCGGGACCGGCACTGAAGGACAGGGGGCGATTACTGGCATATTCTCCGTGCTTGTGGAGGGTGATGATCATAACGAACCGGTATCCGACTCTGTTCGCGGTATTATTGACGGACATATAGTGATGGAGCGGGAAATTGCTGACCGGGGCCGTTACCCCGCTATCAACGTCTTAAAATCAATCAGCCGGGCCATGCCGGGGGTGCTGACGCCCGAACAATGGGCGGTGATTAAACGCACCAAGCAGATCATTACATCGTATGAGGATATGGCCGAACTTATTCGGTTGGGCGCTTACCGCAAGGGGACCGACCCCAAGGTGGATGAAGCCATTCGCCTGTATCCGCAAATCGAGGAGTTCTTATCCCAGAATAAGGATGACCGTACGCCGATCCACGAGGCGTTTGAAGAACTGGCAATGATTGTGGGCATGGCATCGTAATTTTATGGCTGATCTCTCCGCCCTTATCCGCGTGCGCAAGCATACTGTTGAACAGAAGCAAAAAGCGCTGGCCGATTTGTACCGGCAGGCAGAGGAATTGTTGTCCCAGAAGAAAAAGCTGCTCGACCAGCTGGCGATCGAGCGTCAGAAGGTCGATGAAATGGGCGTGGAGGCGCTGGGGTATTTCGGGCGTTATTCCGAAGTGGTGCGCGAACGCAGCGAAGAAATTGATGATTCCATGAAAATGCTGGAGTCCCGCATTGATGTGGCGCGGGAAGATATGCGCCTTGCCTTTGCCGAGCTGAAGAAAGTGGAGATCACGCAAGAGCGCCGGGACGATGAAGAAGAGAAAGAGCGGGAAAAGAAAGATGCCGCAACGCTGGATGAGATCGCTATCGAAGGCTATCGCCGCCAGATGGTGGAAGAGGGTGAGGAATAAGTCCTCCTACGCTTCGCTTTTAAAACGTTTCTTTGCCACCGCTGATCCGCACCCATTGACCGGGTTTATTCTGGAAGGATAGGTCGCCTGTCAGGCCTTCAACCTCTAGTGCGCCATGAAAAAGCGCCCGCATGGTTTGCCGCGCGGCGGCGGTAAACGGCTCCGCAGTGCGCAGGATGACATCAAAGCCTTTATCCCGGAATAAGCCGTCCAGCTGCACGGGGCCGAGGCGGGTCAGGCTTAAATCCATGATGAAGCGCGTACCCTTGCTGCCTTTGGCTTCATCGGCGCTGTCATCTTCTTCGTGCCGGAAATAAATCGAGGTTTTCTGGATCTCATTCTGCCAGGCCATGGGCAGTGGCAAAGCGCGCCAGTCTTGCGAAACGGGCTCAGAGGATAGGCGGTTAAGCAGGCCTCCTTCCTGCGTCAAACGCGATAATAAACCGCCCTTGCCTGTTGATTTGAGGGTTTCCAGTGCCTTATCCCCCAGCCAGCTTTGCAGATCCCCCGACCGGATAGCAGCAACAAAGAACAGCGCCGCCGGGGCGATTTGTCCGGGGCTGGCGGGGCTGGGTGTCATGTTGATAAGGCTCTGCGCGGCTTGGGGCGCGGCAAGGGCAAGATTTTGATAAATCTCATCCATCACGGGCCATACGCCTGGCGCGAGCGCCGGGTAGGGGTAAGGCGGCAAAAATGTTGTTGTCAGGCTTTGGATGGAAGGGGGCGCTGACAGGCTGGCGGCGGATGTTGTGCCGGGCACACTAACCGATGTTTCCGGCGTTAATATCAGCTCCGCGCCCGGCAGCAGGGATAATGCCGGGGTGTGGAGAATATAAAGCGGCGGTATTTCCGTGGGCGCCGAAGGGGCGGTAATCATGCTGAGCGTTACTACGGGTAAATCCTGCTTGGGTAGAATGCCGCTGACCTTGGCGATGATCTTGTCCGGCGCGGTTTCTGCCTTGCCACTCAGAATAGATAATTTCGGGGTGAACAGCTTGGCTGCGCCTTCTGTGACGGGCGGTGTAAAGGCAAAGGCCGGAGATGGTTTTGTATCTGTTTCCGGCGCAGTAAAAAGCGGCGGCGGGGTTTGTAAACTTGCCACTTGCAGGGATAGCGTCGGCAGTGTTGTTTGCGATGGCAAAGTGGGCAATAGCGTAGTTTTTACAAGCTCCAAGAGCTGCGGTGCCGATGGCTGTGTTTCCGTACCGGGGGGCAGGATAATCGTGGCGCTCTGCCCGGACGGGAGAGGTAATACGGGCCGTTCGGCAGTTACTTCCGGCTGAATAAAATTGATAACAGGCGGGGGCAGGTGAGCTGTTATGACGCCTGTTTGCGGCAATGCTACGGGTGTTTTTATAAAGCTTTGCAGCAGATTATCGAGCGGTGTCGGCGTTTGTGGCGTGGATAACACCGGGGCCGGTAAAGGCGCTGCGATATTGGCAGCCGGGGCGGTAGGTGCTTTTGTTTCCGGGGGCAGCAGCACGGCCTTGATCTCGCTATGTGTGCTCAAAACAGGGCGTAAGGGGATATCCTCCGCGCTTTAGTTACATCCGGCAGGGTTTGTACCTGCACGGCTTCAAATACGGCGCGGGTGATGATGGTCTGAACAATATTTTCTGGTTCCGGGTAAGGCGCAACGGTTTGTGCCAGATCAGGCGGCAGCGGCTGCAGGCGCACGATCTGCCCGGCTTCCGGCGGCGGTGCATCCAGGCGGGGGGCCGTTTCCAGCAATTCCGGCGGCGGTGGTGGTGGTTCAAGCCGTACATCTACCGGAGTATCGCTGGTACGCGGCGGCGGCGTATCAACGCGCACATCACGCGGGGCGCGCTCGGTTACATGAATGTTGGCTTCGCGCGGTTTGCCATCGGTTTTAGGGGCAACATCAATTTCAACCTTATCCCCGGCGCGGGGCGGGCAGAGCGGCTTTCCGGCGCGGTGACGATTTCCACCGGCCCTTTTTCCGTGCGGACATGCACTGTTCCGTCCGCATCAACTTTGGTAACTTCGCCGCGCAGTTGCTGGCGATCCGGGTTATCTTTGACGCTGGCATCGGCATTTTCGAGGATAATTTTGGCACCTTCCCCCGCCGTTAACGGCTTGGAAGGTGTGGCTTGCCCCGGCGGCTGTATGGGCGATGTGGTTGTCATCCTGTCTATTGTAATAGAAAGGCGTTAAGGAGGCGATAGCGATGTCAGGGGTGGAAAATTAAGCCGAAGCCATGGCTTTTTTAGCATCAGCCATCATCGTCCAGATTTCCTTGGCAACCTTTTCGATGTCTTCCGCCGCTTCCGTGTTGGGGGAGCGGATCAGAAGCGGGCTCTGATGGCGGATAGTTTCCTTGACCTTGGGGTCATGTCGGATCATGCCCACCAGAGGTGGGGCTAAGCGAAGGAAGTTTTCGCAAGCTTTCAGCAGCGTGCGGTATGTTTTCTCGCCTTCCGAAACGGATGAGGCCATATTCACAACAATACTGACATTTTTGGACATGCCGGCGGCAGTGCCGAGTTTGATAAACGCGTAGGCATCAGTCAGTGATGTCGGCTCATCCGTGGTAATCAGAACTGTGCGTGTGGCAGTAGCAGAAAGCATGCGCACTGTGCGGTCAACACCCGCGCCAAGGTCGGCAATCACGATGTCGTAATCATTCGCGAGATCCACAAGCTGGTCACGCAGCAGGGCAAGGCGCTGGGAGGGAAGGGCGGAGAGGGATGCCTGACCCGAACGGCCCGCGATAATGTCATAGCCGCCTTCTTCGAATTCCTGTACGACCTTGTCCAGCGACAAACGGCCGCGAATAACGTCGTTCAAATCACGCTTGGGCATAAGGCCCAGCTGCACGTCCACATTGGCAAGGCCCAGATCACCGTCAAACAGCAGCACTTTTTTGCCCATTTTTGACAGCGCATGCGCCAGCGTGGTCGAAAACCATGTTTTACCCACACCACCCTTGCCGGAGGCCACGGCCAAAATATTCGTACCCCGGCGGAAAGCAGGGCCGCCTGTCATCGAATCCGGATCTTTTAAAGAGGTGCTCATACGGGTTTTTCCTGATGCAGGTGAATCGCTCATTGGCGGGTTCCTGTTCTTACAGAATCTCTGGAAGGGCCGCGCGTGTCAAGCGCTTCTTTGCCGCGGTACGCCCCCGGCATCAAAAGTCGGGATAAGTTTTGCGGGGTTAAGGTCAGTAAGCCGTCTGCCACTTTGGGGGTGTTGCTGGCGTCAGTGAATATCAGCCCGCCATGCATGGCCGCCGAAAGCAAACCGCCCAGACGGCGGGCGATATCAAGGCGCGTGGGAAGAATGTGATGCACGCCGACAGAAGCGAATGAGCGGGCCATTTCACCGGATTCTTCAGCGTCTGCCCGGCGGAAGCACAAGGAGGGCTGCATATCCGGCAAGTCAGCCAGCTTCGCAATCTCTTTCAAATCCTGCATATCAAACGGGTTTACGCCTGGGTATCGATGATGATCTGATCACAGCCATCCCAGATCCAGTAACGATTTTTGCGGTGTCTTTGCGGATGTACATTTGTGCAAGGTCAACGCGCAGCAAAATTCGTAAAAGGCGGAGAGCTGTTCTACCCCCGCCGGCGCGCACAGTATCCGTTGTAATAACGACCCACCTTTAAACTTA